>JAJDDW010000001.1 GCA_029260115.1 Phycisphaerae bacterium
CTGCCCGGAATGCGGTGAGCCGTTCGAATGGAGGCAGGTGCTGGATGAATATCGCAGAAGGCAAAAGCCACTGTTTGAATATCACTGGCGAAAGAAACCATTTCGATCGTTCATGAGCAGTTGCTGGCTGGCGATGAGGCCTTGGAAGCTGTGGCGACTCGTGGATATCCATGATCCGCCGCTGACGAAAGGGACAGGGGTGTTTTTGGGCGTACTGGTGTGCATACACCTATTGTCTGGTACGGTCCTGGGCTTGCTCGCAACACTTAGCTATACATTCCTGTTGAAGATATTGATTTCCAATCAAATTGTCACCCCCTATAGTTCCTATTATGTTTACCAAACATCAGATGGAAAAAATAGTTTCGTCTGTGATGCCACTGGTCTAATACACCATACATGGCAGTGTCCATCATTGCTGTTGCCCTTGCTTTGCTGGTCGTTAGCCGGCTTTGCCTCCTTTATGTTATTGCGTCAGTCTATCAAGTTGTGCCGAGTGCGAACGGCACATATTGCCAGGCTCTATATTTACTCGATGGTTCCCGTCGTAATGGGAACAGTAATATATTTTGCATTAAGTTTTGTCGGCGAGGTTGGTGTAGCTTTTTTTGCGTTTTTCAAATGGCCAAGTCCATACGATTTCGCAACTTCGATGGACCAAATTCACAGTGTGGTTTGGATTCCAGCATGGTGTTTTGTCATCTTGTCTATGGCTATGGGTTTTCGTCGTTATATAAAAATGAGACATGCGTGGAGCGTGGCCTTTGTGTGTCAGATTATCGCATTTTTGATTGTCGCCTGCTTGGGAATCATACCATTTTCAGTGGTGAACAGATTTTTGAAGTATTTCGTTTATCAGTGATTTGCTCTCGGTATTTCGCTCCGAAGCGTTATGATGCGTCCGGCGTCTGATTCCCTTACAATGCCTCCAATGACAGATAGGCGGAAAATCGCAGGCGAGCCCCCGAAATCCATCTTGATTGTCCTGCCCACCTGGGTTGGGGATTTTGTGATGGCTACGCCGCTGTTACGCGCGGTGCGAACGCGGTTTCCGGAGGCTCGGATCACGCTGCTTGCGGAGCCTAATCTGCGGGGGTTGATCGAGGGTGGGGCTTGGATGGACGAAGTCGTCGAATGGCCAGCGAAAAATCGGCGTCAGCCTTGGCATCGTGAGCATCGGCAGATGGTCTCGCAGTTGCGGGCGAAGCGGATAGATTGGGCGGTTCTGCTGCCTAACTCCGCACGGTCGGCGTTGGTGGCTTATTTAGCCGGGTCGAAGCGGCGTATCGGATATAACCGCGATGGCCGAGGGTTGCTACTGACGGATAAGTTGGCTTGTAAAAATCTTCGGAATGGCATGAATTCGCTTCGACTTCAAGAGAATAACATTGACGACGGTTTGATTGATGATCGTAGCTCCGCGCGGGCTGATACCCGCGGCTCGTCAGGAAGGGGGACGCATCGGCCTTTGGTTCGTTGGGGAGAGCGGTTGCCGGTTAAGCTCGGGCCATACGAGCCTTATCCTATGGCGGATTATTACGCCGACCTCTGCGAATTCATGGGATGCGGACGAAGCTCTCAGCAATACGAACTTTTTACGACGCCTGATTGCGACCAAAGCATAAATGCTCGTCTACAAAGGCTAGGCATTGCGGATAGGCGTCCGTTGGTCGTGTTAAGTCCGGGGGCGAAGTTTGGGGCGGCGAAATGCTGGCCTGCGTCTCGTTTTGCTGAGACTTCTGATCGTCTCATTCGTGAGCATAGGGCAGCGGTGGTCATTACTTGTGGCCCGGGTGAAGAAGTGATTGCCCAATCGATCGGCGAAAGTATGCAGGAGCAGGGATTCGTCTTCGATGACCCCGGCTTATCGCTAGGGCAACTTAAGTCGCTTATAAAGCGAAGCCATCTGTTAATTTGTAACGACGCCGGCCCGCGGCATTTCGCCAAGGCATTCGGCGTAAACTTGGTCACGATTTTTGGCCCTACTCATCCGGAGTGGACCGCGACGGATTATCCCAATGAATACGTCATGCGTGAAGATATTGAATGTGGCCCATGTCAGCAGCGGGTGTGTCCGTTGGGACATCTGAAGTGTATGGATCGCGTTTCGGTAGATGCCGTGTGCGCGGCGGCGGTGGCGTTATTGAGTAAATCTACGGTAGCAGCGGCGAATGAATCATCCCATGACTGAAACCTCACCCACAACACCAGACGCGCCAGTGGTTGTGCTCAACGACCTCTCAGTAGCTGCGCCCTATCGCGACGCATTGGTCAAGGCTGGGCTAGATTCGTTGGACGCGCTTTTTGCCGTGCGTGGGGAGTCGTTAGACAAGCCAGGACTAGATCGATGGCGGCAGCGCATTCGCCTAACGCTAGATGTGAACGGTGAAATGCAGGCGTTTTATCTGAAACGATTTGATCGACCACCGAAAAAAGTGCAGCGCGAAGTGAGACGGTGCGGCCTGCAAGCCCATAATGTGACTACGGTCGCAGGCTTAGAGTGGACGCGGATGTGGCAGCTTGATCGAGCAGGGGTGAATGGACCCAAGCCGATTGCGATGGGGGAATCGTTGTATCGGGGTAACGAGTTGCGCAGTGCCGTGTTAATGAAATCTGTGGCAGGTAAATCGTTGGAATCGTGGTGCAGTACGTGGGGGGATAATGATTTAGAGCGCATCACCGCGTTGATCGATCCCTCAGCCACATTGATTCGCACGTTTCATAACCAGGGATTTGTGCATCGAGACTTATACCTGGCTCACCTGTTTTATGATCCCCAAACCGTGCTCGAAGAATCGCTCGCGCTAATCGATTTGCAGCGCATGATTGAACCGCAATCTTTACGGTCGCGATGGATTGTGAAAGATTTGGCTTCGCTTAATTATTCCGCTCCGTCGCCACTGGTCACAAGAACGCATCGGCTGCGATGGTTTAAGCGATACGCCGGCGTGGCAAAACTAGATAAGGCGCAGCGACAATTGGCCTATCTGGTTATCGGGAAGACGCAGCAAATCGCCCGTCACGACCGGCGACGAAATGATCGGCTTGGGCGATCGAAGAAGGACGATTAGTAAACGTGAAGGTGGCTCTGGTAACAGAATGGCTCGATGCTTGGCGCGGCGGGGCGGAAACTTCCACCTTGCAGTTTATGCATCATATGATGGACGCGGGCATAGATTTACATGTTTTTACACGTAGCCGACCGTCACCTACACCGGGTTTGAAAGTGCATACCATAAACGGGGCAGCGATGTCACGTACTCGGCAGAGCGTAACTTTTTCGCACCGCGTCGAGCGAGCCGTCCGTGGCGAGACCTTTGACATTGTTCACGCGATCTCACCATGTACGTTTGCAGACTTCTATCAACCACGAGGCGGTACAGTAGCGGAGACCATTCGGCGTAATATCGCCATTCGCAAGACGCCGATGGCCAAGGCGTGGAAGCAGTGCATGATTCGGTTGAACCTCAAGCAGCGATACATGCTTGCGCTGGAGCGGCGGATTTTTTCCAACCCGAGCGGCCCGGACATCATCTCAATTTCGGATTATGTCTCTAAGCAGTTAGAAGAACACTATGGGCTAAGGCCCGAGCGAATTCATAAGGTATACAACGGCGTGGACCCAGACGCCGCTAGCCTGGATGAACGTAAGTTGGACCGTGAGGAATTGCGCCGTGAATATGGGATTGCCCCGGAAGACTGCTTGGTGATACTGACTGCTCACAACTTTCGTCTAAAGGGCGTGGAGCGCTGGTTGGAAGTATTAGGCATGCTCGCACGGGAGGGCGTGACGGGGATCAAGTCGCTGATTATCGGGAAGGGGGAGTCGGCTCATTGGCATCGCCTGGCAGCTAGGCATGGCGTTGAGTCTATGGTTATCTTCACAGGTCCGAGCCAACGCATGCCAGCTTTTCGGCACGCGGCTGATGTAGCGGTCCACCCCACGTATTACGATCCGTGTAGCCGAGTAGTATTGGAAGCGCTTGTATCCGGTTTGCCAGTGATAACGACACGATGGGACGGAGCTTCAGAGATGATCGAGGATGGTGTGAGCGGGTATGTAGTTGACAATCCTGACGATATTCGAGCCATGGCGGACTGCGTGAAGCTGCTGCTGGACCCCGCCCAACGACAAAAGATGGGGGCGTCGGCGGTGAAGGTCGCAGATACCGTGAGTATGGCCCGGCACGCTCGCGCGGTTCTTGCGCTCTATGAGGAAATGTTGTCGTCAAGGCGCGTTGATCGATGAGTTCGCTGCTGGTCATCATCCTGGGATTGCTATTGGCCTATATGTTTGGGGCGATCCCGTTCGGCGTGTTGATAGGTCGATGGCGGGGCGTGGACATTCGCCAGGCAGGGAGTGGGAATACCGGCGCGACCAACGCGGCTCGGCTACTGGGTTGGCGTTTGGGCTTACTGGTTTTTTTGCTGGATGTGTCCAAAGGATTCGGGCCAACGCTGGCCGCTGGTTTTATGTTGCGTGAAGGGGGTTATGCCACTGGCCTGCCGCAGTGGGCGATCTATACGACCTGGATGCTTGTTGGTCTGTCATGCGTCGCCGGGCACATGGCCTCTCCGTTTTTAGGGTTTCGCGGTGGGAAAGGCGTAGCGACTTCGCTGGGGGCGTCCATGGCAATATTCCCGGACCTTACCTATCCGGCCCTCGCATGCCTTGGTATTTGGCTAGTTAGCCTATTAGTAACGCGAATTGTTTCCGCCGCCTCCCTGGCATCCGCTTTAGCCTTCCCCGTTCTATTCACGGCCTTCGCTTATTGGTCTCATCGCGACCTGATAAGTCGTTGGCCATTGGCTGCTTTTGCACTTCTGACTGCTGTCGTTGTGGTCTGGCGACACCGTCCCAATATATCGCGTTTATTAGCCGGTTCTGAGCCCTGTATCGTTTTGTCACGTAAGAAGCCCCATTAGACCGCCCATCACATGCACAGTGTGACGTGACCTATTGCACGGTGAGTTGAAAGTGTGGTCCGCAGCTTTGTTATGTAGGCGTTGAAGTTCTGCTAAAAAAGTGTTTGATTAGCTAGCTTAACTTGCTATGGTAGCGGCTGGGTTGGCTGATATAAAAAAAATTCCGGTAAATGTACAGGAAATTTGATATGGCAACCGACTAGAATATACCGGCGAGTTGGTGAAGCTAATATGGCTAAGCCGAAGGCCGTTGGACGAGATAGCGATGGGTGAGAATCGCACCAAATCGATACGCGTGTTGCTTGTGGTTGAGTCAGACCTGAGTGAGGCGTTTAATTTCAATGAAGACGATACACGCATCGATCACGCGGCCAATGCGGCCGAGGCGATTCAGATGTTGCAGGATGATGCTTATGATATCGTGGTCAGCAAGCCCAGCGATTTTCTCCCGGCTCCGGGGATTCACTTTTCCAAAGAAACCGCTGCTATTTTTGACGGCGTGAGTCAAGGTGTTGGCATTGCCAATGATTCTGGCGAGCTTCAATGGGCGAATGCGAAACTTCTCGCTTTTTCAGAAGAAGTGAGATCGCGGGTATGTCAGTATTGCCGAGAGACATTTACATGGGCGCGATCGGAAGTAGGGGATCAAGCGGATGCGATTCGTGCGCGGCGATTTAGTTTTTCGAGTGCGACGAATAACCACTATGTGCTTACGGCCACTCCGGTAATCGACCTGCATCATCGCATTACCCAAGTCGCAGCTGTGGTTTGGGAAACGACTACGGCCAATGGTCTTCAAAATAAGATAGATGCCATTGATCGGGCCGGTCGGGAACTGCTGAGTTTTGATGCTGCGCAAATCGCGCCTCTTGACGTGCAAGATCGGTTGTCACTGCTTGAGCAGCGTATTCTTCGTTGTACGCAAGAGCTGCTTCATTTCGACAATTTTGAAATTCGCATTCTCAACAAAAACGATAATAAGTTGGAATTGGTGCTGGCGTTTGGCATGCCTAACGAAGTGCTAGAATCTGATATATATGCGTCTACCGAAGGAAATGGCATCCGAGGCTATGTTGCTGTGCGGGGTAAAAGTTATATTTGTCCGAATACTTCTACCGATCCCCGCTATCAATCGGGTATTGCAGATGCACTGTCTTCGCTAACGGTTCCGCTGACTTTGCATGATAAAGTTGTGGGCGTCGCGAATTTTGAGAGTACTAAGCTAGCGTCATTTAACGAGGACGATCGGCAGTTTGCGGAGATTTTTGGCCGATATATCGCTTTGGCCTTGAATGTGTTTGAGCTGCTCGTTACCGAGCGGCGTACTACAACCGGTAGACTAGGTAGTGACGTGATGGCTGAAATCACCGCGCCACTAAACGACATCGTTACAGACGTTGAAAACCTCGTCGAAGACTATATTGGCCATGATGATCTGCGCCACCGTTTGCGGGCTATTTCAGAGAACGCCGACGACATTCGCGAGACCATCAAGAACATGACCTCCGCCAAGGCTGGCCCGATCGGTATACGATCCTCTACGCCAAGGCACGATCCGTTGCTCTTGAACAAGCGGATTCTTATTGCTGACGATGAAGACGTGATTCGCGATACGGTGTGTGATATTCTCAACGGGTATGGCTGCAAAGTGAGCGTAGCCACTGATGGTGAAGCGGCGATCGAGCTAATTGCGCAGAGCGATTTTGATCTTGTGTTGAGTGATATTCGCATGCCCAAAAAGAATGGCTATGAAGTATTCGCCGCCGCGAAGGAGGCCAATAGCCTTACCCCGGTCATCTTGACCACAGGCTTTGGTTATGATCCCAACCACACAATTATCCGCGCTCGCCGAGAAGGATTAGCCGCCGTTCTTTTTAAACCGTTTAAGGTTGATCAACTGCTGGACGAAATTCGCATGGCTTTGACCACAGACGAGCCGACTTCACCCGCAGAGTAGCTGTCTTTTTTACTATTTTTATTGAGGCCGTTTCGTTGCGTAACAATTGCGCAACGGCCTTGATTTTTCATCGAACACACACGATTACACAAGCGTCAGTTTGACAGGGTGAGGTTACGGCTTGCGTCTGTATCCCTGCACTGCTAGATTGCGTCGCTACCCGTGAAAATGTACGGTCCGGAGTTTAAGATTATGGTTACGAATTATATGGATGTGAAAGAAATATCAGCCAAGGTGGAATCAGCCAGTGAGCCGTTCCGCTTATTACTAGAACAGATGCACCGTGTTATCGTGGGGCAGGACGACCTCTTGCGGCGCATGTTCGTAGCGCTACTATCCAATGGTCATCTGCTTATCGAGGGTGTGCCAGGCTTGGCGAAAACCACGGCTGTCTCATGCCTCGCACGTGGGATCAACGTCGGCTTCCAGCGACTGCAGTTCACCCCAGATCTACTCCCTGCTGACCTCACTGGTACGTTAATCTATCGCCCGCATGATGGCACCTTCGTCGTACAGAAAGGGCCAATATTTTCAAACATCATCTTAGCCGACGAAATCAACCGAGCACCGGCCAAAGTTCAGTCAGCTTTACTTGAGGCGATGCAAGAGCGACAGGTGACGATTGGCAAGGAGACATTCCCGTTAGACGACCCATTCCTAGTCATGGCTACCCAAAATCCGATCGAGCAGGAAGGAACTTATCCTCTACCTGAAGCGCAGGTCGATCGATTCATGATGAAAGTGTTGGTCGATTATCCGACGAAAGAAGAAGAGCGTCAGATTCTCGACCGCATGGCTTCCACCGCCCCCAACTTAGATATTGACGCCGTGATGAAACCTGAAGACATTCGCCAAGCGCGGCTGGCTGTCGATCAGATTTACATTGACGATAAAATTAAGGATTACGTCGTCGATCTCACCTTAGCTACCCGCGACCCCCAAGCATACAACATCCCAATTGCCGATTGGATTCAGTTCGGCGCATCGCCGCGTGCGACGTTGGCGCTGAGTCTGGGGGCCAAGGCGTCTGCTTTTCTCGCGGGTCGAGGTTACGTTACGCCGCAGGATGTAAAGAGCATCGCGATGGAAGTATTGCGACACCGTGTCATTATCACCTACGAAGCCGAAGCCGAAGAAAAAACGGCGGACGATGCCGTCCGGGCAGTGCTAGACCATGTGCCTGTTCCCTAGGGAATGTGTCCTTGTGTTGGCATTGTGTTAGTGGATGTATCGGTGACGAAGAGGCCGTGCGGTAAGATGACGAGCCTGTCCTAAGATATTGCGAGCTAAAGTAATCAGCTATGATTCCCAAGGAGTTATTAAAAAAAGTTCGCCAGATACAGATTCGCACTGCGCGGGTGGTCAACGATCTGTTTGCCGGGCAATACCACTCTGCATTCCGTGGTTTGGGCATGGAATTTGAAGAAGTTGCCAAGTATCAAATTGGTGACGACGTAAGGCTCATCGATCGCAACGTGTCCGCCCGCTATGGCGAGCCTTACATTAAGAAGTTTCGTGAAGAGCGCGAGCTAACCGTCATGTTGGTCGTGGATGTCAGTCGGTCAGGCTTGTTCGGCAGTGTTCGCCAGTTCAAGTTGGACATTGCGGCGGAACTTTGTGCGGTGTTAGCTTTTTCTGCGATTCGCAGTAACGACAAAGTGGGGCTGATTTTATTTACCGATACCGTAGAAAAATACCTCCCAGCTAAGAAGGGGACGCAGCACGTACTACGCATCATTCGCGAGTTGCTCTTTCACGCACCCCAGGGTCGAGGTACGGATATTTCCGAGGCCTTAAATTTTCTCAATCGGGTGACGCGGCGTAAGTCCGTGTGTTTTCTTGTGAGCGATTTTCTAACTTCGGATTATCATCAGTCCCTGCGCATAGCCCGGCAGCGACATGATCTCATTCCTATTACGATCACAGATCCGCGCGAATGCGTATTGCCAAACGTCGGTACAATTGAATTAGAAGACCCCGAAACAGGGGCCAGGTCGCTCGTAGATACCGCCCGCCGGCGCGTGCGTGATCAGTATGCGTTCGCTGTGCGATCCAGTATAGAGCAGCGCGAAGCTATGTTTTTGAAAAATAAAACCCAGACCATTGATATTCGCACGGATGAGTCTTATGTGGACCCGCTGGTTCATTTTTTCAAGCGCCGGGGGAAGCAAAGATAACGATAAGCATGACGATAACGCATAACGGGTGTTTATGCGTAGAAAGACTTAGTATACCGTTGACACAAACGTTACAGACATTGAATAGACCAGGGCAATGGTCGCGTAAGCGGTCACAGCTACTAATGGCTACCCGGCGCAGCATGGTTTGTAGTGTTTTTTTGCTCGGTCTATTCGCGGCCGGGTGTAACGAAAAGCCCAAAACTGCAGAGCTTGCTCCCGCTGACCAGGGAAAAACGGTAGATGCTAAAGAAGGGCCGGTCTCGTTGTCGCTTACGCTATCGCCGACCAAGCCGGACACCACAGTCCCCGCGCGCTTGACCATAGAAGCTATCGCAGACGCGTCAGTCACGTTAACGCTCGCCAACTACGTCTTAGCCTTGCGAGAGACAGACACTTATTACGACTACCGAATAAAATTGCGTAACCAGGAAATCGCGTCGCCCTTGGCCAATGGTCAATTGCGATGGCGCATGGAATACGATGTGGCTTTTACATTGGCAGGGGATTATGAATTTCCGCCGGCTAGTGTTACTTTTGAGGCCGCCACCATCGAA
>JAJDDW010000002.1 GCA_029260115.1 Phycisphaerae bacterium
TAAAATGCTTTTCCGATGCGGTCATGGTTTCAATCCACGCCCCCGTGTGGGGGCGAACGCACCGTTTGGACCGGTTTAGCGGTGGTTGATGGTTTCAATCCACGCCCCCGTGTGGGGGCGAACGGGCGTGCTGCTCGATCCACATGTTCAGTGTGCGTTTCAATCCTCGCCCCCGTGTGGGGGCGAACGCGCCTAGGTGCGTAGATTGTGGACAGAATTGTGTTTCAATCCACGCCCCCGTGTGGGGGCGAACATTTACGTGGGGGACAGGGGGTTGTTGGTGCATAGTTTCAATCCACGCCCCCGTGTGGGGGCGAACGCACAAAAACAACCCAGACCATCCGTGGGATGTGTTTCAATCCACGCCCCCGTGTGGGGGCGAACGTATGCCGCGCACGTGGTGTTCGACGGGGATGGCGTTTCAATCCACGCCCCCGTGTGGGGGCGAACGCTGCTGCTGCATAAGGCCAACAACACCTGGGATGTTTCAATCCACGCCCCCGTGTGGGGGCGAACTTTTGGAACACGACCCTGATGACGGTCGGAGGATGTTTCAATCCACGCCCCCGTGTGGGGGCGAACTCACTATTCAGAACTTCTTATATCAAAACCGCTTAAACCTATCAATCCGCGAACAAGCCAGAAATCATTGTTCATAATTAAACGCCATTTTTTACAAATTCATAAGTACTCATTATTCCACGGCTTAGCCGTACCGCGAACCTCCCTGCCGCCAACTGCGCGCTTCGGGTTCGCGGAACAATGATGGTTGCCCATTGATCGTCAACAACTACACAATCATAGGCCCTTCCGGGTCGTACGATTCCTTTGCACCGACATGCTCCACTCGACGCTGCCAGTTTTTCCCCAAGAAGTAAAAACGTAAACTATCTTGAGAAGCATCGGCTGTTGTGACCAATTTATGTCTTAGCTCTGTCCACTGAGCCGGGTCAACTAAACATTCGAACACCGAACATTGAACACGCTGGCCATAGTTTTCGCAAATTTTGGCGACGTGGCGAAGACGTCTCGCGCCAGTAGGCGATTGCGTGCTTACATCGTATGTCACTAAAACCATCATAACGAATTACTTCCAAATAAAAGTTGGATAAGCATCTAGCTCTCCTCGTAAAAATCTTGCGAACAACATAGCCTGGACATGTGGCAACATCCCTATTGAAATTTTCTCGTTCAAATACGGATGCTCGATCTGCTCTTTTTTTCTATTTTGTAGTGCGACCAATACGGTTTTTCTCGTTTTGTCATCCATGTTCACAGCTCCGGTTTCTGTCTGCTCGAATCCTTTCGACTTGATTTGTTGACGGTTAATCAATGACAACGCAAGTCTGTCGGCGAGGAATGGCCGAAACTCTTCCATTAAGTCCAAGGCTAAGCCGAATCTCCCTGGTCTGTCTCGATGAAGATAGCCGACAGCGGGATCTAACCCGACGGTTTCAAGTGCCGCCCTTATGTCATGCCCCAGTATGGCATACAAAAAAGATAGCATAGCGTTCATATTATCCAAAGGTGGCCGACGTGATCGCTTCTCAAAAATAAACCCGTGCTTTTGTGCGATGATGAGGTGATCGAAAACACCAAAATATAACCTTGCGACGTCGCCCTCATGGCCTCTGGCTTCATCCAAGCTTTTTGAGCGAATCAAATCATCTAAGGCGCCAGCCATCCTTGTTGCGGCTTCAGACAATTTTTGCGCAGACTGCGGGTCGGTATGCTCCCTGGCCGCCCGCAGTAAGACTGTGCGACAATTACATATTTTTGCAGCTATAATAATTTTCGCGGTCTCGGCAGAAAAGGATTCATCGTCAGCCTTACGGTACTGCTGTCTGCGCAACAACACGTTTCCAGAGACTGAACCTTGCACTCTTGCATAAAACTTTCCCCACTCGCTGAGGAAAGATATAGCCACACCGTTTTCACCGCACAAATGCATCATGGATGGGCTACACGATACCTGGCCAAAACAAACGACGCCGTTGATGGTATGAATCGGCACGCGTAACTTAGTTTCGTGCTCTACACGCACGAGAATGGTCTCGCCCTTCCTAGCTAAATATGTTCCCTGGGTCGTTACGAATAACGTATTTAGAAGACGTTTCATGGGATTATTGCTCCTACCCGCTTATGACTGATCGCCATGTTTGATCGAGATAATGTTTCACGCTTCTTGCCTGGCCTATCGTTTTTGGAAGGCAGGCATCATATAGCGAACAGTTATCACACTTTTTTTCATAACGGGCGACTGGCGTTACGCGGGCATCATTCATCATGTGTAACTTATGGATTAATGATTCGGTGTGTGTGCGAAGTTTATCGTCAAACATGACAGCGTGCCGTCGGCGTGTCTTTCCGTAGAAAATGTATCCCACATTGATCCGGGCACTCAACATTTCCTCTAGGCAAAAAGCCTGAGCGCAGAGCTGAACCTCATCGATCGGTTCATTCTTAACTCGGCCATGCTTGTATTCGATGGGAATGGGATGCCATCTGCCAGCGGCATTCGATAGCATGATGTTCGCAGCTATCAACGAATCACTTTGGGCCAATGATCCCACCGATTCCTCAGGCATGTTTTCGTTATCAGAGTCTTCTATTTGATGAAACTCTACGATGTCCGCACGGCCAGATAGCCCTAGCCTAAGTGATCGTAAACGCAATCCACGAGCGATGCGAAAATCGCCGCGAACTTCGGTTTCGTCGGTATCGGCTCGCTCGTGAAGGATTTTGCCCTCAACTGTTAAACGGTTTTCCATCCACTGGCCTTCGAGATGGATGAGCGCCCACTGCCTTTCGCAAAAGGCTAAGTGTTGCAAGGCGGAGATGGGAAGTAAATTGTCTTCAGAGAACATGGTTAGTGTCTCTCTTTTGGCACTTATGGTCCGGGATTGAAGATTGTATAACAAGAGGCCGCCGCAGCTTGCACGGCATTTTTAAGACCGCGCAAGCTGAAGCAGGTGGCTCGTTTGTTATAGTTTGTCCATGTCGCGTGGTAATTCTAGTAGTTCCACGCCTTTGGGGACTTTGTCGTTGTGGATGGTGACGTCGTAATCTGAAAATTTACGAGCTACTTCCACGTCATCTTTTCGCTTGACTTCAAAAACGTCTTCAAAGAGTACCTGGGCCGGGGCGCAGCCTAGCATGGCTTGCTGCACACGTTGGCTATTGTCGCTATCGTTGCCAATATGCTTGAAAACATATAAAGGCTGACGAACGGTCATCACACCTTTGCTAGCTGATCGATCATGCTCGTACATGTTCAAGATAGACTCGAATAGCAGCTTCAAATCATCGCCCGTAAAGCCGGTTTGCCTAGCTAAATGAGCGCTGATGAAACCTTTGCCAAGGTATAGGCCATAAGGGATGAGGGATTTGCGGCCCATAGTGCGGAGCTTGCTTTCCTCGTGTTCTGCTTCCCATTTTTCGTGGTCTGACACCTTACCGCCTGGAACAGTTTCGGCCACAGCCATGCGCGTTATAGAAATGTCAAGCGGTAGGATTGAATCCACCGACCTAGCAAACGCAATTTGCACTGGTCCACGAACCTGGCCAGCGTTTGCACCTGTAGACATGACAGCTCCGAATGTACGAACGTCATAGAAATTTTCGCACATCCATCGGCGAGCCACGTCGACTTTTTCTTTAGTGGCCACCTTCTTTCCTGATTCCACTTCCGGCGTAGCTTCGTGTGATCGTGCAATCTTAGTATTCAAATTGGTTGCATGTTCAATGAAAATTGCGTTAGGCATTTCGTTTTCACGAACGATTTGAACATAATTACGAATGCGCCTTTTGATAGCCACATCAGAAACAATGCCGTGCATATCCTGCGGATCAACCCGTGGCGCGTTACCCGAGTCGGGATCACCGTTAGGATTGCCATTTTCGCAGTCAAAAAGAAAGAGGAATTCGTATCGGTTTTCAAGAGTATTGGACATATTATTCAGTCTCCTTTGAAAAGGTAAGTTAAAAATATTGCTATGTACTATTGTTTATTCGTTCGAGTTATCTTCGGTCTTATCGTTATATCTCTTGGCTTTTTGCTGATAGTAGCCCATAGCAAAAAGAGTCTGCCCTTCCAGCGATAGCGTTTTAGGTGGTGCTTGCTTCATCATATCCCACACCTCAGCTAGTTGCATTTCAAACCAATGGCCTAAGCCCCCGTCGATTTTTGGCAAGTGTCCAACTTGTGCTTGTCGAACCAAGCGGCCAAGAACGAGACCTGGCGTCGCGCTGGCTGCGGCGTAGTATCGCTGTACAACGCCAGCTCCCACATTAGGCAAAGCCTTGTGTTGGATGGAAGCTAATATCGCCATGATGCGGCCACATAGATACGCTGGTTCGTGCAGGTCTGTATTAAGTTCTTCCTTCATATCGATTCCTTTCCGAATGCAATAAGCTTTGAGTAAACCAAGACGGGCATGTCGTTCTGCGTCGTCTTGAATAATGTCAATCTTGACCCTTAACAATGTTTGAGCCATGACCTGATGAGAAATAGGTTCACGGCGGATAGCTGCGTGCCATAGCACGGCTACTGTTGGTGCGGCTACGTCACCAAGATCACGAACAGTAGCCGCAAGTATAGCTGCGAACTTATGTGATCGAACCACGCCATTGCCATCCCGTCGAACAATAGCCAAATCACTTATCCACGCATCAATATTCTCCACCAGGTCTTCAAACTGCCCTTCCATCCAATCTCTGATGACCACTCGTGCGGAGTTGCCTGAGAGGGTTAGCGCGTTGTACCTTGCGTTGGCTAAGTCCGGCCGCTTACCTGAGCGAATAGCTGTAAGAAGCATCTTGGCTTTGTTGGTTAGCTGAGCAACGTCGCGTGAGGTTAGTGACGACTGCTCGTCACCCTCTTCAACAATTTCTGAGTCACCAAAATCAAGGCCGTGAATAAGAAACTTTAACGGGTCATCCTCTGGTGGAAGCTTTTTATCTCCCACATACCAATAGAGGACTTTCGTACCAGCCATCGTCTCACCGCGTTCGATCAGCGCATTGAGAGCAGCGACATATTGCTGCGCTGCCTCCTGCGAGAGCGCAGCGTTGCAAGATTGCTCCAGGCCATAGGAACAAAACGCATCTTCGTTAAAAGAAATCAGCGTCGTATCCACCCTACCACCAACACCGCCTAGCCCTTTTACTTTCGGGTGCGTTCTCGCTGGCTGCGATTCTTCACCTGTCACCAGACAAAGCATGGGAGCCTCGTCACCGTCGGACTTACGATCGAAAAGTGTTGGAAAATGTCCCCGCCACCAGTCGTGCCAGACATCCTCATCTACAAGAATGCGCGGCTCGCCATCTTCTGATGTGATGGCGAAGGTCACGTTATCTGGCGATTTGGCCTTCTTTTCGGGGTCAGCAAGGGCTTCACAGATTTCCTTACGCACTTCTTCATCACTAATAGCGTCAGCGATTACTCCAAAAACGCGATCAGCAGAAGCAGCTTCTCTAAGCAGGTTGAGAAAGAACTCGTGCTTAATCAACAATTTCTTATCTGGGTTATCTTCGCCAAATAGCAGTGCGTACTTAGCGGTATCCACCAAAAATTGTCGCATGGGCGTATCGCCTGCGAACTTTAGGTGAGGCGTTTTAACGAATGATCTACCACGACTACGCTTGTCCCCATCATCCTTGAGATCGTGGATGTCGATGAACTTTCCTTTTGGGTTAAACAGGATTAGCCAACGCACTGTTTTATTTGGGGTGAAGCCTTCTTCGGCTTCGATTCCCTCCTGGTGGGCGTAAGCTACGAGATTGGCGAGCATTACCCGGCCCTCCTTTCTAATTTCCTAACGTCCTTATGTCTGTATTCCGGCACCTTGAGAACGCCTTCTCGAATCACCGCTTTGAACAGGCTAATTGATGGCTGAACGGTGTTGGTGTTCGGCGAGGACAAATCAAATACGTCGTAGAGCATATATCCCAAGTCCTGATTGATAGGCTGAGGCTTTGGCTCGGTGTCGATTTCTTTGATGAGCCTGAAGTAAGTGACAAATTCTCGGCACCCGAGATAGGGTTGCTGAAAACACTTCCCACCTTTGGCTCGGCGAATGAATTGGGCATCGAGTGCTGCTTGGTTCCGATTACAACCCGGCCAGCGTACAATGTGGCCATGCAAACGATAGCGGACATCTCGCAGCGCCATCGTCTGCCGCTGCTGTCGCGTTTTGCTGTCGTCTGCAAAAATAGGCTCAGGCTCGGCGGAGCCTTTCATCCATTGCTTCGCGTTTCGTTCGCTAGCGACCTGGCTCACTTCGTTACGCCGCAAGGCGATGTATGTGATGGGGTTTAGGATTTCGATCTGTGTGATCTGCCATCTAAACTCCGCGTTGGCCGGATCCTTGTTGGGCTTAACGTAAATGGCGTCGAATACCCCCCTAGCTGCACTAGGCGTGGGGCAGGGATAGCTGAAGCGTTCGATCTTCAACTCCGGTCTGCTAAAGCATGCGTAATCTGCCCAGACTTCAATGATATGTGTCTGGTGATTGTCACTAACCATAGAAATGTCCTCCTTTGATAAAAAAATGTAACTATCGTTCGTCATAGCGGAATTGCAGAACGGCCATCCGTCACGAATCAGCCGTTCGTAGATGAACCTCCGGTACGGCGGAATCCAAGAACGCACTCCCAAAATTCACACCTCAAGATCGGTCGAATACGGAATCAATAGTCAATTGTCTTACTCTGACTATCCGTACATACACCTAACACGAAAAACTTGGGTAGTCAACACTGAACAGAGAAAAACAAAGCGATTATATATTTCTCTACTATTAATAACAAATATTCAGCAAGAAATAGATTTGCTGATGTTCATCAGGCCACTAGCGAATCATCGCCACCCAGCCAGCCCATGACTTCGTGGTATTTTCCGCCCTCCAGCGCTGTGAACCATGTGGCTTCCCTGTCACTTAGCTCTCTCTTGGCTGACCACTCGACTGGCTGTATGTGATGCCAGAGGACATTATCGAGGGATGGACGGTATATGCTGACCGTGTAAGGCCGGGCGTCTCTAGTCCACTTGCGAATGGCCTCGGGACGGTGAAACTCTGGCTGCTGCGTCCGCTCAACTAGTTCATTGAATTTGTCGTTGTCGTATGGCACGACAATGTTAATCGAATTCTGATCGATCAGTCGATACTCTTTAGCTACGTCTACGAAATTGCAAATCTCAATGGCGACTTGAAGCGGGCCTGATTCATCCCCTGTCCCGGTTAGTTTATAAAGCATCCTGAAATAACTTCGCAACTTATTGGGGTCATTTATAATGTTTAGCTCATCAAGCGATTGTTCATCCTGTTGAAACATATTTAAGAATGCTGTTGTCACTTGGATGGCACTTTTATATGCACCAGGCGGAGACTTCGCCCGGCCATCATCTTCAGGAGAGAATACATGAA
Organism: Phycisphaerae bacterium; assembly: GCA_029260115.1. Classification (GTDB taxonomy): domain Bacteria; phylum Planctomycetota; class Phycisphaerae; order UBA1845; family UBA1845; genus JAJRPG01. The sequence continues at coordinate 7,428 of JAJDDW010000002.1, forward strand.
CGATTCCGGCCTGCGGTTGTCCACCACTCCGATTGCACCGCCCCGCCGCCTGCGCTATCGCTTCCAACGGACCTAAGGCTCGGTAGACAGTTGGAAAATCCAGATCGACCCCGGCTTCGATACATTGCGTGGAAATCAATCTAATTGGAAGCTTATCATCAAATCGTTGCTTAACTTCTTCAAGCAACTTCTGTCGATGAGCCGGGCACATGTTGGTTGATAAATGTAAAATGCCATGGCCTTTCGCGTCAAAGCCACGGTCCAAAAGAAGTTGGGTAAGCTGTTGTGCATGTCGTTTTAGATTAACAATGCACAAAACCTGGGACTTATTAATTGCTTGGTCATCTACAAGTTCGTCGGCGAGTGATTTCCAGGGGAGCGGTTCGAAGTGTCGCCAGCGGACGTGAATGCGATTGGCACTTGGTTCAAACATGTCTTGAGCGTTCTTTACAATTTCGATGGGTTTCCATCCAGCTCGCGCTTGTTTACTCACCATATCGTGTAAGCTATCAAACGCAGGTTGGGTAGCTGTGCTAAAAACGATGGTTGATCCAAATCGCTCTGATAAACGTGATAACGTAGCCAGCGTGGATACTGCTAAATGTTTTGGGATCGTTTGAACCTCGTCGAACAGGATCACGCTACCGGCTAGGCGATGCAATTTACGACATGCCGCCGGTCGATTAGCCATGAGCGATTCGAGGCATTGAATGCTGGTGGTTAGCACTATAGGCGCGTCCCAATTCTGGGCTAAGAGATTTCGCATTCGGTTTGAAGCGTTGATGTTGTCCTTGTCGGCGTCATCGTTCTCCTTGGCATCGTCATCTTGCGAACGAACGTGGCTATGGTCTTCGATCACAAAATTAGGGTGGAATCCTTTATCTTCCGAAAAGAGTCTGCGATAGATGGTAGCCGTTTGCTCGATGATGCTCAGGAATGGCATGACGACAATGACGCGACGAAGCTTGTGTTCTGCGGCGTGCTGTAATGCAAATGCGAGCATGGAAAGCGTCTTGCCGGTCCCGGTCGGTGCAGAGAGCGTAAATAATCCAGGCTTGTGCTTGGTGCCGGCCCCAAGGCATTGGTGATAAAGGTTCGTGCGAATCTGTTGCATGTCACTACTAGCTGATGAGTCTTGAGTCAGCGAATCAATTTCTTTTTTCACGACCTCAAGTGCCCGGGCCGCGTCCAATATAGGCCCGTCAGCTCTGGTTCTTCGAGGCTGCTCTCGATCACCGTCAAAATGGGCTTCCGTTTCAATAAAGTCTGCATCCACGAGTGCGGAAAAAAGCATACGCACATCAAGCATGTCAGCTATATCAGACCTATCCTGCGCGGGAATTAAATGCGTGTCAGCATCCTGTTGTATGTGGGGGAAAGCAAACCCATCCTGCTCAAAACGGTTTAGTAATTTCGTCAGGTCTCCATCAGTGAATTTGGTATTTCGTTTTGGATCAAGGAACGCCCGTTCAAGTTCTGTTTCGAATTCCTTCCACTGATCAAGCTGTTGCAACCCGATATGATGGCCTTGAATCGCGAGTGCAGGAACGATGCCTAGATGTTTATAACACTTCGTAGCGATTAGCGCGCCCGCAGATGAATGATCGCGTCCTTTCTCATTGGGATCAGTAAGTCGTCGTTGAAATTGGTCGGCATACTTACCTAGATCGTGCAAAACCCCGGCGATGAAGGCCTGTTGCCCCGCGCCAAATGCGGAGGCATATCGTTCGGCACGTTTGGATACATGTTGGAGATGATCCAACTGGGTTTCTGGAATACCTTCGCCGCTTCTGTTTTTGCTATGTGCATGATATTTGATGTGCTTTAACATGTAAATCCAATCTTCCGATGAAGCATTCTTGCACAATCCCCAGTGTTTGTCGATCGGAACCCGCCATCTACTCTAGAGGCTATCCCAATACCTGTTTAAGTAATAACATCGTGCATCCAAAGTGAAGAAAACCTTGGAGCATCGTCGTTGATTTCTTCCAACGAATGCGCAGTCTGCGATAGTTCTGAATCCATGAAATGGTACGCTCGACTTTCCATAGAGGCTTATAACGTCAAAGACTTCTTCCATCCTGCGTAACATTTTCCGGCCTCTGATTTCGCCGGTGTGGCGCGATCATCTCAATGCCTTGATGGGCCAGTTCTATATCGAGACTTTCACTATCGTAGGCCTTGTCGCCAATCACACGCGGCGGAGTCTCTTCGGTCAACATAAATTCAAACAGACGTTGAACGAATTGACTTTCGTGGGGGTTGGCCGACGTAGTATCGACAGCCACTGGCAAGCCTCGCGCATCCACTAAAACCATGATTTTTACGCCTTTTCCGGCCTTGGTACAGCTAATCCCGTCGCCACCGCCACGGGCTTTACTAAAAGTGCCATCGATAAAGCACTCGTATAATCGATAGCCATCGCGCTGCTCCACGCATCGACCGGCGTCTCGCATGATCGTCTCGAACACGCCGTCCTTTACCCATTTTTGAAACCACCGATGTGCGGTGCTCTTGGATCCATACCGTGCTGACAAATCCTTCCACTTAGCCCCGTTATCTAGAATCCAGAAAATACCGCCAACGATTTTTCTGCGATCAGTCGTTGGTCGTCCGCCTTTTGGGCTGCGCGGGCATTTAGGAATCCATACTATAAGCCAATCCAATTGCTCATCCATGAGTATTAACATCATATGTCTCTCACCAGAAAAGGTATGGGATAGCCTCTTGAATCTTGCGACACAAATTGTTACGATGGTGCGGTCAATATCAATTGAAGAGATTTCAGACATGAAAAAATTACTGTTCGTTAGCTTGTTGTTAATATCTGGCTGCGGCTCAACTATCACGGGCAACAATACAACCGGCAGCACGAACCCCATCCCAACGGCTACGACGTCTGCACCTATCGACAGTGATAGAGACGGTTTTCCAGATTCGGAAGAAATCAACGGAATACCTAGCACCGATCCGTTTGATGCAAGTGATAATCCTGACAGCGTTCGAGATTCCGATGGCGATGGGTTAATAGACAACGATGAACTAGCTGGAGGTACAAATCCATTCAACGCTGATAGCGACGGGGATGGCTTACTTGATGGCGAAGAGGTTAGTTTGGGTACTAATCCGAATGATATAGATTCGGATTTCGATTCAATTAATGATTTCAACGAGCTCATCATTGGAACTTCCCCGACTAACTCAGACTCGGATTCGGATGGCCTTAGTGATAGCCTTGAGATAAATGAAGAAATCAGATCAGACCCATTGAATCCAGACACAGATGGAGATGGATTTCTTGATGGGGAAGAGATAGAGCTAGGGCTAGAATTACTAAACCCGAATCCCGTTGGATCTATCATCGAAGTATACTGCGCGGATTTCATTTTGGCCCATCTAGGCTCTTACAATGGTGTTTATTCTTTAGCTAACTCAAGTCGCTACGATTTTGAAGGTGGATTTACTCGTGGTGATTCAATTGTGTTCTCGAAATTCGTAATATCCGGTTTCATATTACACTCGATACGGCTGAACCTGGATACTTTACAAACTGGGTCATTAGACTGGGAAGGCAGTACAACCGGAAATGATGTATTTATTACTGACTTCCGCGATGGTTCATTAGAGATTGCGTTGAGCGACGGAGATGTATGGCGTGCAAACAGCCCTGAAGTTTTCGATTGGCACAGAGGAGACCGGATAGTCATTATTGCTAACCCGATTACTGGGGTTGAAGTTACCCAATTACTCAACCCTCGCACATGCGAATTGGTGCTGGTTTTGCGTTCTAGCCGCAATAACTAAACATGCAATAGCGTGAATATCATTAGATTTGACGTGCGACCAAGAGGGACTATAGCCTTATCAATGTGTCCTTTCATTAACGTATAAATTATACGTTATGGGGTAAAATCACAGGCAAATCATGCAAGGCTTGCAATACGAAATGGCTCTGATAGACTCTAAACGTCGGTTGTAGCTTAGGTTAGTCACCTAAAGCCCCCTCATAACCCGGAGGTCACAGGTTCGAGTCCTGTCCCCGCTATTGAAAGTCCTTACCAACAAAGGACTTATGGAACGCCAAAAGGCAATTAAGGTCAACCCTTTTCACGATAATGTGAGAGGGGGCTTATTTTTTGCCCATTTCTTTTGTATGCCTTTTGTTAGGTAAGTCGTTTTTCTATTGTTTTCTGCACACCGAATCGATATTTTGGCAGAAATGTCCAAGAACTTGACCATTTGCAGCCCAAAACGGTTACCCAATTAAAACGAAAAGGGAATGCGATGAAACGCTTCACCCCGTGGATTGCATTCGTAGTTGGATTGACGACGGGTTGGCTGGCTGCATCTGCAAGAATATACGAGATACAAATGCTCACTGACGCCAGGGGCAAGGAACTGTTGCTGCGAATGAATCACCTTACTGGATCAGCGTCGTTCATTGCTTTCAACGAGAACAATGATGATCCTAGCTCTTCTTTTGCAATGTGTATTCCGGTCCTCGACCCTAGCGGACAACAATTTCTAAAAATACAAGAAGCACAAAGAAGATTAGAATCAATCAAGTGAATCAGGGGACTCCACGTTATGAATAGAGAATTCATAGGTTCCGATTTACTCAAATTAAATCAGGCAAAATCGAATCAATCCATCGAGTAATACCAAACAATTTTTTCCGAATGCTCCGCCTGCAATTGTACAGCATTTCTGTGCTCAGGTGCGAAGGCTGGTGTTTGTAGAAATCTATCGATGACTTCGTCCGACGGTTCGAGCAATTTTTCGGCAAGCTCGCGCAGCTCGATGTCGCCTTTGCAGGCCATTTCAAAAAACTTATTCTGCTCGTCGGGAGTTTGATCTACCAGGTCGTGAAATACCGCCTCTGCTTGCTGTTGTTTTCTATGGCCCAATTGAATATTACAGCCAAGCAGGGTGGGATAAAAACCTGCCTAGAGTTATTTCACCGTAGGTCCGAGAAGCAAGCAATGACTTAAATGAGCAGAAGCACAGGTGAATATTGCGACCTCCGAGCGTTACTAACCTACGCACCGTCATCCCACGCATCGGCTAACCTGTCCTTAGTTGCAGATAGTCGATATATCATACCGCATCGTGCCGGCCCTAGATTCTCGCCTGCACGAGAATAACGATGGATGTTACGAGAATTTCACAAGAGCATAGTCGTGCTCCACAACGATTCTTCCCCCCCCATCTCCATTCCATGGATTGCCCCCATTCGTCGAACGGAAATTCAAGGCCGAATTACCGATTTTGGCTGGAAGTCCGAGAAAAAGTGTGCAAGCGAGACCCGCCCCCACGTTCTCAGGATGCATATATTTTCGCAAGATTAGCGTTGGCTAGATAGCGCCGGTCTGATACAATGATTTTTAACTGCCAGGATGGCAGGCTCTGCTAAGACGCCGGTCACGAGGGGTTAATCGCGACTATTTCGCAATGCGATCAGCGATTGGGTGGTTGTAGCGACACTTAGCGGAGTAGAGTATGAATCGATGCGTGTGAGAGACCAACGTCGGTACGGTGCCTTTTGTCTGAATTGTTGGAGACATCCGGGACTAATCTGCGTTAGTCATTGAGGCAGGCCGGGGTGCTCGCGACAACCAGTCGGTTGTAGCAATGCATGAGCCAAAATCTTAGTAGTAGACACTGAATTGTTGGAGTTGAATACCATGTTGAATAGAGTGATGTTTTTCGGCTTATGCTTCGTATTAAGCGGGATGCTTCTTGAGCCTGCTACGGCACAGGTGCAGGACCACTTCCAAGACGCAGAGGCTCTTGGCCAAATCCATAAGTACCTTCCTGGTGATCCGCCTACCGCGGCCAGACCGTATTTCAAGCTTGATAGCTTCAACATCCCAATTGACACTTTTCCAAATGTACTGGTAAACGGTTTTGTGCGGTGGACTATAGTCGCGAACAACAACGGTGATCAGATCACTAAATATTTGCTCGCAGAATGGTCCCCGAACAGCCCCGTCACTATAGTCCAGGATTTCGAATTTGAAACTGACCCCATGACGGTAGGACTTACGTTCTCATTCCAAGCACCTGTTACACCCGGCACTTATCGAATTAGGTTGGCCATGACATGGGGAACAGTGGGTATTCAGAAATTCTTTGGTGATGGTCCTTTCAGCCCTAACCCAGGTAGTCCAGGCGTTTCGGACTACATTGAGGCTACTATTGTTGTCAAAGATCAACCTGAATGTGGCGATGGTGTGATGGAAGGTGATGAGGTTTGTGACGATGGTAACGTAAATAATTGCGACAGCTGTAGCAATAATTGTACCTTAGTAACAGGTTGTGGTGACGGCGTTAAATGTGGATCTGAGGGTTGCGACGACGGCAATACTACGAATTGCGATGGTTGTCGCGGCGATTGCAGCGACGTAGAAGATGGGTGTGGTGACGGATTTGTCTGTGGTAACGAAGTTTGCGACGACGGAAACACAAGGAATTGCGACAATTGCCGTGGCGATTGCTCTGCTATAGAGACCGGGTGCGGTGATGGATTTGTCTGTGGTACCGAAGTTTGTGACGATGGCAATACGTTAGATTGCGATACCTGTCAGGGCAACTGTATGACTATAATCACTGGATGTGGTGACGGAGTTATATGTCCTCCTGAATCGTGCGACGATGGCAATATCCTCGACGGTGACACCTGTTCTTCCACCTGTACGTTCGCGGACTTCGAATATGAATGTGTTATTCGTTCCGCGCTCAGCCCGGTTGATCATGTAACGGCATTGCCTGCTTCAAATAATATCATTTTACCAGGCGATTCTGTTTTCGTTGAGTTCTGGGCAACCGATTCAGGGACTTCAAATCCAGGTATCGCTGCCGCTTACGCAGACCTTGATTATCCGGAAGACTTGTTCTCCTACAATCCGTTTTCAATCACTCACACGACTACATTCAGCGGCTTTCCAGAAGGCGTCGATGATGGCTTTATCATCGATGAGCTAGGCGGGACCAATCTTGACTCTGGCTTTGGGGTCACCCCGGAATGGACCCGCATTGCTTATGCCGAATTCACCGCGGATAAGGGTATCGGTGGGACGGCAAATTTCGAATTTAAGCCTGCGCTGGAAGAGTCATCCGCTTACGCGCGAGGCTTGGTTCCGACAAATACCATCGTGCACGGGACATGTTCGGTATTTATCAATGCAACTTGCCCATGTATTTTTGATCTGGACAACAACTGCAACGTCGGCGGTGGTGACCTGGGACTGTTCGCCCCGTGCTGGTCTCTGTTCGACACCGATGCCATGTGGGATACATTTAGTTGTGGCGATAAAGATTTCGATTGCAACGGTAGGGTCAGCGGCGGCGATCTTGGCTGGTTTGCTGGTGGTTGGAACAGAAGCTGCAGCAGCTTTGTCTCAAACGTTAATTTCCCACCATGTCGCGCGTGCATTGGTTCAGTAGCTTGCTCGGCTGGGGCGCCGGCTCGAAGCGGCGAGGTTCCTGTAATTGCGAGCCTGATGCTAGATACGCAGTCTTCTCCAGCCGATTCTTACGTCCTTCTTTCACTGGACCTGCGAGAATTGCCAAGCCAAGACCTTACGCCATCACAAGTTTCCCGTAGCGCACTCGGTCCGGTTAAAGCAGGACAACACGTTTTCGCAGAAGTGTGGGCCCAGGATACAAGCCTTAGCGCTGACGGCTTAACAGCGGTGTTCACTGATGTTCATTTTGATCCATCAGAATTCGTTGTCGTATCTGCTACATCAAGTGAAACGTTTACATTGTTCTCAGACCTTGCTATTGACGAAGCGCATGGCGTCGTCAGGGGCGTGGGTGGCGCGACAATGGATGCTAACCAAGGTGACGGTGCATGGATACAAGTAGGCGTCGTAGAGCTAAAGGCGATTGCAAATATTACCAGGCCAGTTGTTTCGCTTCTTCCAAGCCCGGGTGAAGCGATTTCTCGATATGGACAAGGGCTGGTACTCGATCATCAGATTCGTGTGCTTCCCAACCAAATCCAGAAAACCAATGGCAAAAGTACTAGGCTGCGCAATTAAGCGATTGGTGACTAATCAATGTCACTAGCGAGTAGTAGGGTAAATAGATACGCTGGCTATTATTGGTAGCCGTCGTGATTTTATCATCCTGCCGACGACGTTGAGGGAGGGGCCTCAACGTCAAACTGTTTTCGGAGATGCAGTGATGATGGGGATGAATCTACGAACAATGTCAAGCGTCTCAATCTTGGCCCTCGCGTTTGGGCTTAGCGCTACGCCATTGATCGCCCAAGAGATTGACTTCGAATATCGCTGCGTGATCTTAAAAACTCAAAGTATCGTAAATACAACGACTACATTACCAACGGGTGAAACACAACTACTCGGTGGCGATACATTTTTCGTCGAATTCTGGGCTACAGATTCAGGAACATCGAATCCGGGCATCGTTTTCGCCATTGCTGATCTGGACTATCCGCAAAATTTAGTGAGTGGTTGTATGCCAACAGTCACGCCGCTTTTCAGCCTGTTTGCTTCCGGTACTTGTGATGGTTTGATTGTCGACGAGTTAGGCGGTAGTCAATTCGCAGGTGGCGTTGGCGCTGCGCCAGAATGGGCACGGGTGGCATTTGTTCAGTTTACGGCTGACGGGACGGGATTAGCCAATTTTGCGCTTCAGCCCGCGACTATGGAATCAGCGCCATTCGGTGGCGGGGTAATTTCAACGACTAACATAGACTACGGGACTTGCAGCGTCCCCATCGGCGTCATCGTGAACGAAACCGGTGCGTGCTGCGATTCCATCAACGCTTGCAGCGAGGACGTAACTGAAAGCGATTGTCTCATGTTCGGCGGTAGATATCTGGGAAATTTTCTGACTTGTGCGGATGATCCTGACCTAGACAGTTTTGTAGGCTGCAGTGACATATGTCCGGTGTCACCTGCACCAATGGGCGTGGACGCAGAAGGCCGCCCTCTTGGCGACGTCGATGCCGATTGCGACGTCGACTTGGTTGATTACTCGATCCTCCAAGGCAACTTCTCAGACCCCGGCCAAGAGTAATTATTTGTTAAGCATTACACTTCGTTATCTACCGGAAACGCACGCACGATTCTCTCTAGCTGATGCCATCGAGCATCGATCAATTTAGTTAGCTCCTCAGCCAGGATCGAGCCTTTCGTATATCGTCGCTGCCGTTTGATATATTCTTCAATGGATGTTTGATCTCTCTCCACATTGATGCGATATCGATCACCGTCGTACACTTCATAGAGCGGAAACAACCCGCATCGTACCGCATATCTGATTAGATCAACCCCATCCTCAGGTTCTGATTTCCACCCCGTCGGGCAGGGTGAGAGCATCAGCAGAAAACGAAATCCCCTACTTGTCGACGCGCTTGATCTCCCCGATGATCCGCGAATTCACATAGAATTTAATAACGACTCGTATACCGAGATGATTGATTCAATCCGCATTGCGCTACCACGAATCGCAAACCTCCGCAAAGCCTCCCCCCTCGAAACCGATAGTCAAGATGGTGTGCTCGTTATCCCTGCGGATATCCCAGGCATTTCGACGAACACTTGCACACAGTGTATCAGAGCATTCAAGGAGAAACCCCGTCGAATCATCATCGCAGCCCACGACCAAAAGCCCGGCCACCCCATGATATTCCCATTCGAAATGCAATCTGCCATTATGCAACTTGAGGGAGGACTCAACATGATACCGAAGCTATATCCAGATCGAGTAACACGAGTATTAGTTGATGAGCCAGAGATACTAAACGACATAGATACCATGAGCGATTACAATCGCCTGACTGATACCTGATAATGGCCCCTCTGCGTAACGTATTTGTATGCTATACTTTTTATCGCGCAATAAAGTAAAAAGTACCGAACCGTGTTTCGCATGATGTGCCCGCCTCGGACGGCCTGTCGACATCTCGCAGACTGTGCCGCCTTTTGTGCAATTGGACCAACGCCAGAGATGGCGTAGCGTCTAAACCTCGGCCTTCGCGAAATGTTTCCCGCCAATTCGCAGCGCCACCACACCCACAATAATACTCAACGAAACAGAAAAGACGCACATGGCAATCGTAGATACCTCAGGAGTTTCCATAAAAGGTAAAAATCTTGACCGCCAAGTCGCGAGACCGACCCCTGTAAGCACCATCGCGACCAAGACTACGGACATTAACAAATTGGTCGTGCCCCCCAGACCATTGGCGATGCGCGCGGCGTTAAGCTCCTCGTACATCGGAAGCCTCGCGCCGAGTCCCACCGAAATGCCGCACAGCCCAAAACAGATACTCGCGACGACCGCTAAATGCGTGATCGACCAAAACAAATTCAGCTTAAGCACGATGAGTGACATAATCATGGCGCTCATCGCCACAGCTAAAGTGATCGTCATGGCAAAAGCGAACTTCGCCCATAGTACCCTGCTTCGTTTCATTGGGAGTAAACCCACCAGCCACAATTTTCGCCCTTCCAAAGAAATCAGCGGGAAGACGAATCGGCACGTAAACGTTGCGAGAATAAGGCTAACAGCGCATAAATTTAGAAATGGCATCATCAGCCGCCACCCCGCACCAGAAAGCTGAATGCGCAGCGTTGGCATATTCGACAGATACAAAAACAATAGCCCAAACAAAATAGCCAACTGACTCCATTGTAACGGATCGCGCATGAAAACGCGCAAGTCTTTCGTGGCAATAATTCGCAATGGTTTTGGCAAGTAGATAAACAACCATCCAGTCATCCCCCCACCAGCCGCTGGTACATAACGCACCCCTTCGCCTCGCCCGACCATAGCCCGATCGAGCGCGCCGTCGAAATATCGCGCGACAAACCGCACCACCGCCCAGCTCAAAAATAACGCATTGGCTATAGTTACACCCAAATACATGAATGCTTCGGAAAATCGATATCGAATAGCGTGATCGATACCAGAGGCGACCCAGTTATTCGGCAAAAAAGCCGCGCGTAAAAATCGCATGCGCGACTGAAAGTTACGCAGCCAAATCTCCATCGCATCGTCCGAGGTCTGTAGTGAACGCATCCCCCAAAAAACCGACACCATAATAGCGACGCCGATCAACACGGAGACGACCCGCGTAGCCCGGCGCGGAAATACGCGCGCCGCAAGCCATGCGAGAAAAAGACCCAATGCACCTGGAATAGGAATAAACGCAAGAAAAAAAGCGAGAAACAAGCCATAAAACAACAATTGATTAGACTGGTCCACCAGCCCAGCCATGGCAACCATCAGCGGAAGCCCCAACAAAACCAACGCCCAGCTAGCCATCACCAAACTTTCGATATACTTGAGCGTGACGACATCCAGCGGCGTCAACGGCGAAGTAAGCAGATACGACGACTCATTTTTTCCGAACATAGCCCCATAGGCAATAATCGCATTAGAAAACGTCAGCATCGCTAGCATCGCCATGAAGAAAAAGTTGAAAATTAATGGCAAAGCGACAGTCGCCTCTAACGGAGTGCGTTCCAGATTTGCAAACACCAAATCGAACATGAAATACAACGCGAACCAAATCAGTCCGACAAGCAACACCGAGACCGTCAATCGGATCGGTGCTTCATCTGCCGCTTTATTGGCACGGTTATACAGCGAGCGCATTTTGACACGTAGCAATAGGCCAATTAATGGACGACGCTCGAATGGCGCATCAACACGCATCAGTAGCCTCCGTCATGCCTAAAAATATTTCTTCGAGGGAATGGTCCTTCTGAGCCTGAGATTTAAGTTGTTCGAGCGTCCCCACAGCCACCAGCTTACCGCGATGAATAATACCAATCCGATCCGCCACCGCCTCGGCTATGTCTAACGTATGCGTACTCATAAATACTGCGCCGCCGGCACGGGTGCGTTCCACAAAAAGATTTTTCACAGTACGTATACTTCTCGGATCAAGCCCTACCATAGGTTCATCAATTACCAGGACCGTTGGCTCGTGCAACAGCGCGGCGGCAAGTACGACCTTCTGCTTCATGCCATGGCTATAATTTTCCGTGAGATGGTCGATATACTCGCTAAAATCTAGCCTTTCCATAAGCGTGGCAATGCGCTCAGTCCGTTGCTCCTTCGTTAGGTTATACATTTCTGCCACGAAATACAGGAACTCTCGTCCGGTCAATTTTTCGTATAGAAATGGCTGATCCGGAACATAGGCAAGCTGTGACTTAGCTTCTAGTCCGTTAGTGCCAACATGATGCCCACATACCCGAACCTCCCCCTTATTAGGCTGAAGCAAACCGACGATCATCTTTATCGTAGTCGTCTTACCAGCCCCGTTAGGCCCCAAAAACGCAAACAACTCGCCACGCTTCAATTCTAGTGTCAGGTTTTCTACCGCCACCTTCGAGCCGTAACATTTGCGAACGCCTTGCAGTGAGACCGCAAGATTGTCATCAATCATCTCGTCGGTCATCTATTTCACCCTCATATATGTATCGCCTCTGCACATCGTGTCGCGCATCGACATCACAATAGGCCTGACGAACCATACGCAATGTTCCCACCAACGGCAGCTGCGCCTCTTGAATCTGCACCGCGCCATTTTCATCAATCCAAGCCTTGGCCTTAGCCGACTCTATAACAAAACAATTACGCGGCGAACCATCCACGATGATCGATTCTTTCCCCGTCACTTCGACAAGCATCGAGGTAAATTGCGACCCAATCCCCAGAATAGCTGTCAAAGGATTAAAAACTTGCATGCGCCATCGCTGACCGACTTGCACATCACTTAGATGAGCAAATGGATTCGTCGCCTCAGAAATCAAATCGCCATCAGCTAACGGAACCTTATACCGCCGATTCAATCTAGGTGAAGGTCCGACCTTAAACGTAAAGGAAAAATCCTCCGAAAATCGCTCGCCATGCAACTCACCATGTATACCTGGATTCGCCAAACGCACCGTGAATTCGTCGAGCTTGCCAGCCCCAGTGAATTTAGACAAACTAATCACGCGCAACGGTGTGATATCCAGGGAAAATTTTTCGATCCACAAGACGTCTTCCCTTTGAGCGGATTTGCTATCAATTCGATACGTTGTCCATAGATCCCCTACCCGCACATTATTTTGAAAAATCGCATACTGAGACTCTCGCCCTTGCTCCACGAGCCAATCATTGACCGAAAGCGGTGGAGCCTCCATCGCCGTCCAGCGAGGCCAAACGTCGTGCGCAAAGACCCAGCTCATTGCGATTAGCCAAAGCGGAACGATCAAAAATCCGGTCATACGTGTAAACATAGCCACCCCAATTGCGACAAAAACCCTGGCACGCTATGTTCAGCCGTGCTGCGTGATTCTAGTACATGACGCTCCAATGGGTCAATTGTAATGACATATTCAGATGGCACCTACGAGAGATGGCCTGCTAGTCGTGAAAAATAACGACATAAAACCCAAACGTCGGCGATGGCTAAGGCGCCTCAGCCTAACCGTCGGTGTTGCCACGTTGATCAGCCTCGGCGTGGCCTGGATGATTTTCCAGCACAAGCCTGATTGGTATCACCCCGCACACGTCGATGATCTCACCTTAGAAACCGCGCAGCATTCTTTCACGACATTCGTGGATGATACCAGCCATAAGATGGTCAAAGGTACACCTTTCGACATCGTCCTGAATCAGCAGCAGATCAACATTTGGTTAGCGGCCATGCCAGCGTTGTTCCCCCAAGCTCGAAAAGAACTACCAGATTGGCTGAGTGAATCAGCCGTGAGCGTCTCATCGGATATGCTGCGGGTCGGCGTGCGCTACGACAAAAATGGATGGCGGGCGATACTCAACGCTGGGGTACAACTTTCCGTTTCACAGGACGGCGCATCAATCATGCTAGCACTACGTGAGGCCCACGGCGGCTCCATACCAATTCCACATTCAACCCTTAAAAAAATCCTATCGGGTATGATTGACCATCAGAACGATAAAAAGTCTTCGATCCTAAGCCAGACACAATCGGTCGACGAGGTCTTTACCGGGCTTAACATCGATAATAATTTCCTCTGGCCCAATGGCCGACGCCCATACCGTATTGAATCGATGAGTTTTCATGATGGTAAGATAAAATTGCGCATTGATCCCCAGCGGCGTTGAGGTCACAATCTAGCCAGTACGCCGTGATGAATGGGTGGCATGGGTAAGCTGACGCTTACCCGTGTCTTTCGATAACTATATAATGGACAAATCCTAAACGCAGCAGGAACCCATACGAGCCATTGTTTACTAGAGACGACGCATTGGCGCGAATGACATAAAGAAATATATTTGCCCTACCGAGTAACACCTATGGCTAAGAAAACCGCCCGATTGTTAATTGCCTGCCCCGACACCAGAGGCATCATCGCCGCCGTCACTGGTTTTGTCGCGCAACATAATGGCAACGTCCTCGAAGCCGATCAGCACACCGACACCCAACAAGGCGAATTCCTCATGCGCTTAGAGGTTGAGCTAGACGGCTTCAATCTAAGTCAAGAAAATTTCGACTCTCTCTGGGCACCATTAGCCAAGCAGTACGACATGCGATGGCAAATCCACTGGGGTAGCACAGTAAAGCGCATGGCTATCCTAGTGACAAAAGAGAGTCACTGCCTCAGCGACCTCTTATGGCGATGGAAAACCGGAGAATTAAACGTAGACATTCCATTCATAGCCAGCAACCATGAATCCCTCAGGGAACAAGCCCACGCCTCCGGGCTAACGTTTCACCATCTGCCGATCACCCCAACAAACAAAACCGTGCAAGAAGGCCAACTTCTCACTTTACTACAAGAGGCCCACGTCGACTTCATCGTGCTAGCCAGATATATGCAAATTCTTTCATCCGATTTCGTGGCGTCTTACCCCGAGCGAATCATCAACATCCACCACAGCTTTTTGCCCGCATTCGCTGGCCCAAGACCTTATCACCACGCCTTCCAGCGCGGCGTAAAAATAATCGGAGCCACTAGCCACTTTGTGACCAACGTGCTGGACGAAGGGCCAATCATCACCCAAGCCACCATGCCCGTAGACCATCGCGACTCCGTCGACGACCTCATCCGTAAAGGACGCGACCTAGAAAAAGTAGTACTCTCAGCCGCAGTGCGTTTGCACGACGAAGATAAAATACTAGTGTGTAAGAACAAAACCGTCGTATTTGACTAACTGACTTCTCGGCTGATACAATTACACTTCCTGTCTGCTTACTAGATTTTGATTGGTTAACATTGACGGATGCGTATTATGTGGTGGTGGCATACATTCGGATTACTCCTCATAGCTGGCCTACTTATTGCCAAAGGTCTTCGAGGCATATATATAGGCGACGAACCTCGATGCCTTAAATGCACTTACGAATTAACCGGTATCACTTCTTCCAACTGTCCAGAATGCGGCAATGGAATCAACTTAACTTCCGTCATCTACGGCAAACGACATATTCGATGGCGATGGTTGCTTATGACTCTATTAGTACCATTATTCTGGCAGTCTTCAATAGATAGCATAAAATTCTTACCTAGATTTCAGTGGAACCATTATGCGCTCACTACAACAATATTCGACCGAGCGAAACAAGGAGACGAATCAGCCACCGATGAAATCCAAAGGCGCATCGAAACTAATCCTCCTGCCTCAAGACATATTCGCAGAATCGTAGATTTCGCCATTTCAAAACACAAACAATGGCCTCTAGGAACATTCACAGACAAGTGGACCAGAATTCTCGAAGTTATTGACTATCATGGGCTACTTCTCCAAAATGAGGGTGATCAAATTTTCCCAAAATATGTTCGACCGACGTTAGAATGTCGGACACGTATTCGACAGGGAGACTATGTTGCACTGCGGCTGTCTTACCAATCAGCACGAGGTGGCATGAATGGATATGCCTATTGGCAAATACCTAGACAAATTTTTCTTGGAAAAGACATCGTTTACGACGCTCAAGATGACTCATGGCAAAACCACTGGCCCAGTTGGTATAGATCTGATTCGACACCAGTGTTTGATACCTGTATTGCGGAAAAAATACCCATACTAGAGCCAGGCGTGTATAAGCTCAAATACGATGGACGCCATGTCATGATGCATGGCCTTCGCTATAGAGAATTCAATCAGGATCATGAAAACATAGTGCCAAACTGGACAAAGGATATCTCACTTGACGCTACAGTCGAAATTATCAATCGTGACGACGAAGACCCAGTATCATGGATCGAGCGACCGGAACTTCACGAAAAATTGCATCGCTCGATCAATGTCCAAATAGCAGACGACATGATGTGGTGGTCGAATCGTAAATCCGCTCAAAATGCCCGTCGACCAGAAAGAACCTCGGACTTTATCATCATCTCGGTTGTATCGCATCGGAATTCAGATGTTCCTTATGCGTTTAAGTTTTTTGTGCGTGCAAATGGTCGAATGATCTATGCCAAAACTAGCGGACATAATACCTTCAGGCCACGAGATCGTGCTGCAACTAGCCTCGTCAGTACTACAAAACAAGGACGATTCCGGATTTTTTGTCTTGAGGTTCCGCGCCTTGATACCAATCAAGTTGAAATCGTATTGCGCTCTAGCAAAGAACTAGCACGACAGACTGTTGACCTGTACAGCGTCTGGCATGGATCACTAACCTATGGGCCTTTCGATCTTAATTATGATGAAGGAGCGCAGAAATAACTGCACAACCAACGGCCTCTAACATAAATGCCACAAAGGAAAAAATATTATGACTACATTTCCCCCCACTACCGCCCTGGCCTTGCTGACCACATTACTACTTGGTCAACCGAGCACGCCCCCAGATGCTCCCCCACAAAAATCAACACTCCAACAGCCGCGCCGTCCGGTGGCTACTTATTCCATCGTCGCCCGCGACCCGAAAACCGGCGAAATCGGCGTCGCGGTTCAATCACACTGGTTCTCCGTCGGCAGTGTCGTGCCCTGGGCACAGGCCGGGGTTGGCGCAGTCGCCACGCAATCACTCGTCGACCCAGCCTATGGGCCACTAGGCTTAGAATTGATGCGCCTCGGGCGATCGGCGCAGGAAGCACTGCAAAGTGTCATCGCCGGTGATTCTGGTCGCGCAGTCCGGCAAGTAGCCATGATCGATGCTACCGGTCAGGTCGCCGCCCACACTGGCGAAAAGTGCATCGCCCAGGCGGGGCACATTATTGATACCGAGGCTCAGTTTTCGGTTCAAGCGAACCTGATGGCCAATGACGATATTTGGCCCGCGATGGCCAAGGCTTATCGAGAATCGACGGGCGACCTCGCAGACCGCATGTTAGCCGCCCTCGAAGCGGCGCAAAACGCTGGCGGAGATATTCGTGGAAAGCAGTCCGCAGCCCTACTCGTAGTCAGCGCAACTTCAACCGGCAAACCTTGGCTAGATCGAAAATTCGACCTACGCATCGAGGATCACCCCACACCCATCAAAGAACTAATACGATTGGTCACGCTACAACGAGCCTATCAACACATGAACGCAGGCGATCTAGCGATTGAGCACAAAGACTTCGCAGCCGCATCTCAAGAGTACGCCGCCGCGCAAAAGCTCGCACCACATATTATCGAAATTCCATTCTGGAGTGCCGTAACCCTAGCAAGCACGGGCCAAGTAGAAGCCTCATTACCGATCTTCAATGACGTATTTCGACGCGAGCCAGTCTGGGTACAGCTAGTCCCCAAGCTCGTGCGCAGCGGATTGCTTCCAGATGACCAAGCCGTGATAAAAAGGATTTTGGATCAAGCGACACAATAGCCCAACTCACATGTTAGGTAGCATGGGTACGATTCGATGACTATAGGAATTAACCCGAGAATATTCGATATTTAGAGCATGCGAGAAACATCATTAGCCCCCTATTCCACACATCGACCATTCACCACAGGCCTTACGGGTATCTCAATCAATTCCGGCGCGAGTAATGTCTGCGACCGGTCAAGCGTAGTCACGTAGTCAGACGTGCCACCCGCTTGTTCCAGCGTCTCAAACGTCCAACTATCATCCAACCGAAATGGTCCCACCTGCCGCCTAATCAATGACGTCAAGCATCCGCCGGTCCCTAGCCGAGCGCCTAAATCACGAATCACCGACCGCACATATGTGCCGCGACCACAAGCCATCTCAAAATCCAAACAAGGCCAGTCGTACGCATGAACGCATAGCCAATAAATACGCACCTTACGCGATTTAAGATTGAGTTCTTGCCCACGAGCCGCACGTTTATAAGCCGGAACCCCATCAATCTTAATCGCACTAACAACAGGCGGCGTCTGCTCGATCTCTCCTTCAAAACTCATCAACGCAGACGTCACTTCCTCCACGCTTGGTTGATGCGTAATATCAAAAGGAATAAGTGCCGAGTCGCTGTCATGACTATGGCTAGTCACATCTAATCGAGCGGTGCATCGATAAACTTTTGGCTGATCCATGATCGATTCTACCAGTTTCGTAGCTTTACCCAGACAAAGCACAAGTACGCCCGAAGCGCCAGGGTCTAACGTGCCCGCATGACCGCTTTTTCGCTGCCCACTGATCGCGCGAACTTTATACAACGCCCTAGCCGAGGTGATTCCGGTCGGCTTATCGAGGGTAATAATACCATCTAAAAATGAAGTTGGCTGACGCGACATGAAATAATTCAGCTACAAGAACCTACTCGTCCATTTTCTCGAAACGCACCGTGTCGTTTTTTTGGTTAGGCTCACTAAGCAAAAGCGCGCCATCCCCAGCCATTCGACCGGAGTACACATGATTCGGGCCGTCAGTCGGCAACAATTCCAATGTAGCCCCATTCCACTGATAACGACCGGTTTCGGTGTTAACCAAGTCCGCGTCGGTCGAGGTATATCTACCGTCCTCAGTCAACGTCATTTCAGCAATCGTCCAATGTGGAGGCAGCTCACGCTGAGACGTCCGCCATTGACCAGCGATACTGCACCCGCCTACCGCGACAAAAAACAGCCCCGCCGCGACCAGTCCATAACATCGCTTTGCCCAGCCCTTACTATTGATACACGCATTCAGTTTCATGTCGCTATCCGTAATTTCTCGTATAAAATGTATCTGGATGACAACCACCAACACGACACTACCCGGGCCAATGCCCATGCCAAACATTGATACAAGCCATTATCCCTTAAGTGCGCTCAAACGACAACCTACTGACTCGATCAGCCCAATCTCCAGGCGACATTGCGGCATACGCCGTCGGTCTCTATACTTTCGTCAGGATTAAGACGGAGATGGTATCAGTGCCCATATATGAGTTTATTTGCCAAGACTGCGATCACGAGTTCGAGGAATTGGTGCGTTCAATGTCAGGCACAAAGAAAACGAAGTGCCCATCCTGCGATAGCCTAACGCTACAGCGTAAGCCAAGTGTATTCGCCCCGCAGCAGGCCGCTGCCCAACCGGTCCCTACTGGCGGGTGTGGCCGATGCGGTGATATGAATGGGCCATGCGGCATGTAATGCCATTTCATTTTTAAGGACGCAACGCATTGTCACAATCAGCCACACAGGCTTCTCTTCGCATACCCCTGGCAGGTTTACTCGCTTGGCTCGTACCAGGGCTGGGCCACTTGTACATCGGTGATCGCGCGCGCGGTCTGATATTCATGATTACGATTTCTGCTACCTTTTGGGCTGGCATCGCCATCGGTGGCGCAGGCTCGACCGTCGACCCACAGCATCGTCGATTATGGTTCGCTGCCCAACTACTCACGGGTGGTCAGTCGTTGGTAGCCGTCGCGATTCACCAAAATGCCATCGCCCCTTACCCTGAATCAGAAAAGGCACCAGTCATCGGACATTGGCTATCCATCGATGTGGGTACTCACTACACCGGCGTCGCTGGCCTGCTAAATTTTCTGGTCATACTCGACGCCATTTTCTGCGCTGATCCAACAACGCGAAAACTACTAGCTATGGCCGACAGCCAGGGGAGTGTTGTAACTTGAACATCCTCGCGAATTTTCTCTACAATGGCCTTGACCTAGCTGGCATACCACGATTCCCTTTCATGCTGCCATTATGTTTGAGCATCGCCATCGTGTACAAAACCGCTCGTTGCAACAACCTTAAAGAACTTCCAGTGGCTACGCTCATACTCTGGGTGACTATCGTGCTAGGTATGGTCGGCGTCGGCGTCGGCTTATGGGCCGTCTTTAGCATTTTGGCTTGAGCGGACGCGATACACAACGCCATCCTATTTTGCAGATCAAGTTACTCAGCAGTTCAAACAGGCAATCGAACTGGTCCGGCAGCAGGGACAATATATGCATAAGCGTCCGGTTCGTCGGGCTTTGATTTGCGATCGTTTTCAACAACAATTAGACGGGTCATCTTAGACATAGATCCGACGAGGTATTCTTTACCGTCGGCGTTTTTCTGTCTACGAAGTCGAATCTTAGTACCTTCCAAAAGACTTGCCCTTTCCCAATTGGCTAATGAAATACGCCATGACGGTTTGAAACATAAACCGTCACGACTTCGCGGACCACGTCATGCAACACCTATATCTTAGTTGAAATGAAGCCCACTAGCGAATCGGCTACATCACGCAGAACAGCCAAGGGCGGCTGGTCGGCATTTATTTTGGCGATTAACTTTTTGGGATAGCTTTCTAGCACCGGAAGTGTCTCTTGTTCGTACACCCGAATACGGTTTTCAATCACGCTACGATCCGCGTCATCAGGCCGGTTGGATTTTTTAGCCCGCCCCATGAGTCGAGCGATGAGCGCATCATGATCGTCGATCATCAAGTGAACCACGCGTTTTACATCGATCATCTTGCTCAACAATTCCACTTGGGCAGTCGTTCGTGGAATGCCGTCTAGAATGAGCGTGTGATAGGATAGATCGATTTCACCTGATTCGATACACGACTCCACATGTTGATGAAATACACGAATCGTCAATTCATCCGGAACGAGCTGACCCTTCGTCGCATAGGAGAGAAACTCTTTTCCAATCTCTGATTCCTTATCCATAGCCCGGAAAATGTCTCCCATGGCTAAGTGAACCATGTTAGGAAGTTGCGCTATCACGACACCCTGAGTCCCTTTTCCCGAACCAGGACATCCAAAAAATAGTACAGATGGATAAAGGTTATTCGCCGGCACCACTTACTCCTTAAACTTATGTTGCTACAGTCCTCAATGACACTGTACACATCGAATATGTTACAGTCATGTTCAATGTAGGTTAATATACTTATAGTGTTACGGTCTATAGTTTCGATAGCTTTAACGCCATTCTTCTCCATCTACCAGCAACGACACAGGTCACTCCAATACACGTAAGGTTATATCTGACAAGGGTATACGGCCCAGGCCACATCGACGACACACGGCAATCGGTGAGATAAAGCCAGATCTATGGATTATCCACCTCATTTTTTCGTTGCCAGGCGGCACGTAGTGTGTCGTCAACGACTTCCACCTGTGCCCCAGCCAAGAGCGATTCGTACAATTTCCGCATCGCCTCCGGTGCCTTCTTCTCTTGTAAACGGTGGATTAGCTGGTCACGCACGCCAGGAAACCCCACAGAAGCAGCCTCTATCACCGACTCCAAGCGCACGATCTGATACCATCTTCCGATGCGCGTCGGCTGCGACATCTCACCCACGGCCAAATGGCCAACCACATCCCGCAAAGCTTGGGGCACGATGTCATCATCCATCGAGAACGGATCGAGTAGACCGCCGTCCGCCGCGCTCATTCTGTTAGCACTATAACGCTTAGCCACGGTAGAAAAATCCACACCGGATAATAGCTGATCCATCGCGCGAGAAACCTCGGCTTGGGAAGCTAGTTGAATGTGCGTGACTACGAACCGCCGCCCGAACTCTCGCGCATACTCCGCTTGCAACTGAGCCTCCGTGAAATGATCGTCCGAGGTGACTACCATGCGCAGGTAGGCATTGAGACGCACGCCGATCATAAATTCTTCTCGCGACATGTTACGCTGTAGCAAAATGGCATCGAGCATCTGCTCGGCTTTTTCACGCGGGTATGGTACGCTTGACAAACCCGATAGTGGGTCGGCCATCTGGGCTAACATGCGATTATACTCGTCATCAATATCGCGTTGCACCACGACTATCCCTCGCTGAGCGCATGTGAATTGCACACGGTCAAGTACGATCAATTGCTCTAGCACGCCGGGCCCATGAGAACGCAAGAGTAATTCAACGACCCGATGTCGCATGATCGCATGGCCATTGACTGTAGCAATCACGTCTCCCCCCTTTCCCTGGCTAATGTTATGCGCCGCATCTTTCTGCGAAGAAATTGAAACAATCGAATCCGTCTGTGGCGTGGGCGCGTTCATTTGAGTATCGAGTACGCCACGACTTACGGTAGGCACAACGTGAGTATCGTTCTCCACACAAGATAGACACACAAACCCAATTGTCGTCCCCCATAATAAGAACAACGCCGGTGATCGCAGTAACGTGAGCATGATAGAGTCCAATCAAAATATCCATTGCGTCTTGCGATTAGTAGCAGGTTGCGTTTTGCCGGTCAAATCGACGGTTGAGTCACAACATCTGGGTGGCCAGGTGAGCGTCTCCACTATATGATGGCTGGCTTGTGCTTGGTGACTATATAGGTGAGTAGCGCGACTGATGTTACAACCACGAATTTTATTTTGATGGATAAAATGGAAAATCAGGCTGAACTTGAGATTGTCGTACTCGGTAGCGGGACGTCGCACGGCGTGCCCATGATTGGCTGTGATTGTGATGTGTGCTGCTCTAGCGACCCGCGTGACAATCGCACCAGGCCTAGCATTTGGGTTCGATCGGGAGATACTTGCCTGTTGGTGGATACCTCGCCGGAACTACGCCTGCAGTGCATCGCGAATCATATCGACCGTATCGACGCGGTGTTATATACCCATCATCATGCGGATCATGTAACGGGACTGGACGATTTACGACGCTTTAATTGGCTCATGCGTCAGCCGGTTAATTGTTATGGTTTATCTCGCACGGTTGATGCGCTGCGGCGCATGTTTTCTTACGCGTTCGACGCGACCCAAGATTCGCTACATAGCCGGCCCCAATTAGTTTTGCATGAGATTGATGACCAACCTATGGATATAGCTGGCGTTCGCGTGGAACCAATTCCGCTCATGCATGGCCCATTGCCCGTGCTAGGATTTCGTATTGGCCGCTTTGCTTATTGCACGGACTGTAGCTTTATTCCAGAAGCATCAATGGATAGGCTGCAGGGATTGGACGTGCTGATATTAGACGCCCTCCGGCGAACACCTCATCCTACACATTTCAACTTGGAACAGGCTATCGCAGCAGCGACGCGCATCTCGGCTAAGCAAACTTTTTTTACTCACATCGCACACGAACTCCATCACGAACGCACTATGTCAGAACTTCCCTCAGGCACGGCCCTCGCTTACGATGGGTTGCACATACGCATTCCTGAACTCACGGCAAATTAACGCGAATTATCAAGTCTCGTTGTAAAATCCGCTAGCGATGAGAAAATAGTTAAGCACGCTAGTGATTATAAGTAGGGCTTTGGCCGAGTTTCAAATTAATTTTATTTTTGGGAAGAAATCCGCTACCTACAGGTTCTATAGTCGGGTGTCCTTTAGGTTGAAAGGCTCCGCTCCACGAGACCATGAGTTTTGTGGTGGGGAGCCCGGGCAAACGGTAGATACCCCAGGCCGACTGCCCCGGGCTCCTTCACTTTCATGCTCGAAGGCCGATCGATCTTCAGATATTCTCGTCTATTCGCTCAGGCCAATGGCTGAAGCGGCTGCAAAGTTTTCCGTATGCGTGATAGAAAGCATGACACGTTTGATGCCCAATTGTTCTGCGCGGCGAGCGGTTTCGCCACGAAGTGTGACGATTGGTGCACCAAGCTCGTTGGGTAAAATTTCCATATCTGTCCAGGCGATTTGCCCCCGCCAGCCGACGCCGATCATCTTAAGGATGGCCTCTTTGGCTGCCCATCTACCAGCAACGTGTTGTAAGGATTGTTTGAACTGACTGGCTCTGGTTCGCTCTGATTCGGTTAACACACGGGCCAGGAATCGCTCGCGATGATTATCCAGCACTCGGGCGATGCGGGAACATTCTACAAGATCTAAACCATGACCTAGGACTGACATGGGGACCAACGTAACGTGATTGGGGCAACATCGCAAAGGTGCAAGCCAGTTATGCCCCGTAGATGGCTTCGCACTGGATTCCCGCCTGCGCGGGAATGACGGCGTGGCTATAGCCTCGCGTAAAATATCACACGGTGGATTCGAGTGCGCGTCGGTGATACACTTGTCTAAATGCAACAAGGCACGGACGCTTTTACTGAACATTTATTGGCTGACCTGAATGAGCCGCAACGGCAGGCGGTGCGTCATGTAGAGGGTCCATTGCTGATTCTGGCGGGACCGGGCAGTGGCAAAACCCGCGTTGTAACCCGTCGCGCAGCCTATCTTGCTGCGACGGTAGCCAGACCCTATCAAATCTTGGCTATTACGTTTACGAATAAGGCGTCTCGCGAGATGAGGGAGCGTATCGACGCACTCGGCGTGGGCGAAGGCATGACCGTCGCGACCTTTCACGCTTTCTGTGCTAGATTGCTCCGCATTCACTCGGATCGCGCGGGCATCTCTCGAAATTTTACTATTTTCGATACCGACGACCGACGCAAGTTAATCAAAAAGGCGATCGAAGCGTGCGATTTATCTACCACCAACTGGTCACCGGCTGCGGTCGAAGCCGTGATTAGTAGCGCAAAAAATGACATGTTGACTGCCGATGACTATGCCTCTGGAAATTTGGATTGGCAGCAGCAATCCTACGCACGCATTTTTCTATGCTACGAGCAACTACTCCAAAAAATGAACGGCGTAGACTTCGACGATCTTCTTTGTCGCGTGGCTAGGTTGATTCAAGCTGACTCTGAGCTTTGCGAAATTCTTGAGCAACAGTACAAGTATATGCTCATCGACGAGTATCAAGATACCAACGCTGCACAATACGCGATCGCGCGACAGCTTACGAAAACCCATCATAACATTTGCGCGACTGGTGATCCCGACCAATCAATTTATGGTTGGCGCGGGGCGGACATCAGTAACATTCTAAATTTTGAACGAGATTTCAAGGACGCGACCATTGTTCGGCTAGAACAAAACTATCGATCTACGCAGCGGATTTTGTCGGCGGCGGATGTGCTCATCGCTTCTAATTCGCAGCGAAAAGAAAAAACGCTTTGGACGGAAAATGACGAGGGGCCAGCTGTCGTGGTGATGGAGCATGAAAGCGGGGATGATGAAGCCAGAGCCATTGTGCGGGAAATAGCCTCGCGCATCCGCGAAGGTACGCCGGCCCGTGAAATAGGTATTTTGTATCGCGTGAATGCGCTTAGTCGCTCACTGGAGGAAGCGTTTCTTCGTGAAGGGATTCCTTATTCCATAGCGCGAGGTGTAGAGTTTTACAATCGCAGAGAAATCAAGGACGTACTTGCCTACGCCAGAATACTTGTGAATCCGACTGACGACATCGCGCTGAATCGAATCATCAATACGCCAACACGCGGAATCGGCACGACCACGATCAACCGTCTGAACGAGCAGGCGAAGTTGTACGAACTCTCCGCGCTAGAAGCGTTGTATCGCGAGAACGTGTTGTCTGAACTTGGTCGATCGGCTAGTAAAGTCAGGGCTTTTGGGGCGCTACTGCAAACGCTCCAGCCAGCGATGACGTTGCCAGCTAGCCAAGCGATGGAATATATCATGTCGCACACTGGCATTCGGGCGATGTATCGAAAAGAAGATGTCGTTGATGAAATGCCACTGGCTAACCTTGACGAACTTATAAACGCGGCGGCGTCTTTTGAACGAGAGCATGAAGGGGCTACGCTGGTCGATTGGCTGGAACATGCGGCGCTTATTAGTGACGTTGACATCGTTAGCAACGCCTCTGGTGCTGTTACGTTGCTGACACTGCACGCGGCGAAGGGTCTTGAATTTGACGTCGTCTATATTGTGGGGCTAGAAGATGGGTTGCTCCCGTTTCGACGCCACGAAGACGCTGGTGTGGACGAAGAAGAGGAGCGTCGGCTCTGTTTTGTGGGGATGACCCGCGCTAGAAAACGGCTCACACTGTCTCGCGCTCGATACAGAATGCGGCGAGGGATCACCGAAAGAACAGTGAAAAGCCCATTCCTCGACGAACTACCCCGTGTTGAGATAGAATGGGCGAGGTCTGAGGGAGATGCTCCGCGACGTCCGTCGGCTGATCGCGATCGGTTGCCCGACGACATAGAACAATGGGAAATCGGGTCCATCGTGCGTCATCCGGTATTGGGGCTTGGTAGTATAGCCATGATCCACCAACATCCGCGACAAACGCGTGTGGATGTCAAATTTCGAGACGGATCAGAGCGATCGTGGATTTTGGAGTTCGCCGACTTGCAGCGCGTCGATTTCGATGAAATAGGTGACGCATTTTAGATTTAGGTTCGAGAAATCGCGATTTTTCAGTTGCAGCTAAAACAAAGTTTCGACCGAAAACTCTTTGAGAATTGGCGATTTGCTTGCCAAGTAAGTGCTAGAGGAAGAATGTGATGAGACATGCAGTAATCATGGCTGGTGGTGCGGGGGTCCGTCTTTGGCCTTTGAGTCGTCAGGGTAGGCCCAAGCAATTACTCCGATTATTTCGAGGCACGAGTTTGCTACGGCAATCCTACGATCGTATCGCCGCGATGTTCCCGCCTGAACAGATTAGCGTTATTACGAATCAAGCTCATTTACCGTTGGTAGCCGAAGAAATTCCCGAATTGCCAGCGGCGAACCTTATCGGTGAACCCGTGGGACGAGACACGGCCAACGCGGTTGCGTTAGCTTCGGCTGTGCTCGCCCAGCGCGATCCCGAAGCGGTGATTGGCGTATTCACGGCGGACCATATTATCACGCCGATGGATCGATTCTGCAGTGCTGTGAATTCGGCTTTTGAAACGGCTGAACAAGAGCCTGACGCATTAGTGACGATGGGTATTAAGCCGTCGCAACCCGAAACGGGATATGGATATATCCGCCGTGGTGAGCGTATTCGCGATGGTGTTTTTCAGGTTAAGAAGTTTACCGAGAAGCCAAACCTAGCCGAGGCGGTCAAATATATTTCCAGCGGTGAATACTATTGGAATAGTGGCATGTTCGTCTGGCAGGCCGCGACAGTGCTAAATCAGATCAAGAAACACCTGCCGCAAACTTTTGAATCTATCGATGCCATCGCCCGAGCATGGGCTACGGACGAGCGGCAGCAAAAGCTAGAGGAACTGTATCCTAACTTGCTAAAAATTAGTATCGACTTTGCGGTGATGGAACGAGCGGACCGGGTGTTGGTGGTGGAAATGAATTGCCAATGGGTCGATGTCGGGTCTTGGCCCGCGATTGAAGCGATTGTCGAATCCGATGGCGATGGCAATGTCACGACCGGCAGCCAAGTATCTCATCTTGGTTCGCGCGGCAATATCGTCATAGCCGAGTCTGATCATCTTATCGCTACGATTGGGGTAGATGATCTGGTTATCGTGCATTCTCCGGACGCCACGCTAATTTGTAAGCGGCGCGATGCCCAGAGTATCAAGGAATTAGTCGACAATATTCGCAAAGAATTTGGAGAGAAGTATCTGTAGATGAGGCTACTTATTGGCTAAACGTTGATAGCGCGCCATAGCTAATACGCTGCTGAATCAAAGCTCAAACTATTCATGCCAACATACATGGGAATCGATTACGGCACGAAACGCATCGGGCTTTCGGTGGGCGACGACAACCTGCGGATGGCTACCCCGTTGAGAATGTTGCCGACTTGCCCCATCGCTATCGACACTATCACTGCGATTATCGCGATTGCCCGCGAATACATGGCCGATGAATTCGTGGTCGGATTGCCATTGAACATGGACGATAGCGAAGGGCCTCAGGCAAAGCTCACCCGACAATTTGGCGATCAACTGGCCAGCGTAGCTCAAGCTCCGGTTCATTATTGGGATGAACGACTCACGTCCCGCGAGGCACAAATGAAGCTTGTCGAAACAGGGCTTACGCGGGCGAAGAAAAAGGCCCGGCTAGATGGGGTCGCAGCACAAATATTGCTGCAAGGA
The DNA here is from genome assembly GCA_029260115.1 of Phycisphaerae bacterium. Classification (GTDB taxonomy): domain Bacteria; phylum Planctomycetota; class Phycisphaerae; order UBA1845; family UBA1845; genus JAJRPG01. The sequence continues at coordinate 35,588 of JAJDDW010000002.1, forward strand.
TTTCTCGAAGCTCAGGATGGCGCGGCAGACAGAACCAATTTCACAGACTACGACGAATGGGAATGATGCTATTATGCGTGGGTATGATTCATGAGTGCGTAAGAGTAACTAATGGCTCTAAGTTTTTCACATTTACTTCTTGAAGCCGTTGCCCGTGTCCATGTGCGGAGTCAACTAAAAGGTTTTCTCCGGGCGACGCGCAAAGCAGCTCTCGTTCAGGAACGTACGTTACTGGAAAAAATTAAACGTAATGCAGCTAGTGATTTTGGCAGAGACCACGATTTTTCTCGTATCCGCACCTACGCAGACTTTATCGCAGCTGTGCCCGTGCAATCTTACGAAAATCATAAGCCCTATATTCGCCGCGTGATGGAAGGGCAGACCGGCGCCTTGTTCGGACCTAGCGAATCGGTGTTGATGTTCGCACTAACCAGCGGCAGTACCAATGAGCCTAAACACATTCCCATCACACCCACTTTCGCCAAAGAATACCGACGAGGCTGGCATATATTCGGGATCAAAGCGCTGCTCGATCACCCGCAAGCTTTTTTTAAGAGAATTGTCCAAACCGCATCTTCGATGGAGGAATATCGTACGCCCGGGGGCATTCCCTGCGGATCCATTTCTGGTTTATTAGCCTCAAACCAAAAAAAGGTCGTTCACAAATATTACACCACGCCAGCTTCGACCGCGCAAATCGCTGACCCTGACGCGCGATATTATACCATTATGCGCCACGCGATTCCGAACGACGTCGGCTGGATGGTGACAGCTAACCCGGCTACTCAGGTAAAACTCGCCTCAATCGCAGCGGACCATGCCGAGCAACTTATCCGCGATATTTATGACGGAACGTTGACACCTCCTGGGCAGATACCAGCTGATGTGTCTTGTGAACTAGAGTCTTTGTTGCAGCCCAACGCCTTACGAGCGAAGCAATTGGAAACGTTACTCGCCCAACACGGACAACTACTGCCCAAGCACTATTGGAATTTAGGCTTCTTAGCCAATTGGACGGGCGGTACGCTTAGCCTGCATTTGCGGGACTTTCCGCATTATTTCGGTGATACTCCCGTTCGAGACATTGGCTTATTAGCTACCGAAGGACGTATGTCGATTCCCATGCAAGACAACGACGCACATGGCGTGCTAGACATTACCGGAAGCTTTTTTGAATTTTTAGATATTGATAGCAAATCTGATGACCCGTTGCCTGTGTGTCGATGCCACGAAGTTCAAGTTGGTCGCACGTATCGCATTCTTATGACAACATCATCTGGACTATATCGCTACGACATTGGGGATCATGTTCTGGTACATGGATTTGAGGGGCAAGCGCCCATCATCGAATTTTTACACCGAGGCTCGCGGGTCAGTTCCATTACGGGAGAGAAAATTACGGAATGGCAAGTGACTCAGGCTTTTACCCGGACATGCGCGCAACTGGGCTTGCCTTCGGACCATTTTGTCCTAGCTCCGGTGTGGGGTCAGCCACCGTTCTACCGCCTGCATCTACAACTGTCTGTCGAGCGTGCTACGGGTTTTGCGAAAACCTTTGACGATGAGCTTCGGTCGCTCAATATTGAGTATGACAGCAAACGAAAATCTCAACGCTTAGGCGAAATTGTCACACATCATGTTTCGCAAGAGATAATTGACAAGCCCAAGGCTTCAACGCGGACGGCAAATGAACAATATAAGCATCAGTTCTTGTATACGAACCCTGGTGAGGATGAGGCGTTTATTACCGAGTTGCAACAAGGCGAACAGCTAGCTTAACGATTTTTTCTTACTCTAAGCGAGCCGCGGGCTTCAGCCCGCGCGGAGTTTCAATTTTTTTAATGTCATTTTCTGAGTAAAGTCCTTTTCTGATTTCATCAGAAAGCCTCTTCATCAGTATCACCCTCGTCATTCGGGGCTTGTCTCGAGGCAATCACCAAATTTACTTAACATTTGGGTAAAGATTTTTTTTGAGGCATCAATTCCCGGAAGCTGTTGACCAAGTCGAGCATGATACTTTATTTCGATATAGAGTTTATTTGCATCAGTGTAGAAGGCAGATCCATCATCAAGCTTGAGACTCCTAGCATTCCCCCATGCTCCAATTGCTACGTGGTTTGGCATGATTGTCCTATACCATTCAGGTGTAAATGTTGCTGGATTTAGATAAATCAACCCCGAATACTGGTATTCATATTCGACCATAACGCTACCATGAAAATCGATTCTAAGATTACCCCCAGAACTTTCAACTGGTATAAAATCTAGATCACCCAAAAATGGATCGAATCCTAAGTCATCAGAATCGGTCGGGCTCAATAGGGTGAAAAGAAGTTGTTTATAGAAATCCTCACCTGAAGTTTCTGAGTGTTTGAATCCTGCGTCGCGCATTAGTCTGCGTAATTTGTTTAGATGTGTTTGCCTCGCGAGCTTGAATAATCCCTTTGACTCGTCTCTCGCCCAATCTAATACAAAACTATCTGATGTATATTTTCCTAAACGAACTCTTCCGTCAACGGCGCCGCGGCTCTCCTTGAAAGACCCAAGGTCGATAACCAACAAACATTCCGAGTTAGCAGCTATAGAGATTTCGCTTTCATGAAACCCACAATATCCAATATCAAGTTTGGTCCAACCATTGCTTTCCTTTACTTCAAACTCAACAGCGTGCGGTCTATATGTACCCACCCGCGGGCTAGGAAAGCCTGTAAGCATAATTGCCCTCTGAGAATTGTTCTTAAATTCGAAAGTTCCTATGTAGCTGTGCTTGGTGGAAGGCGCGGGCACTATCTCCCTCGCTTTGAACACAATATTCTCTTGATCGCCTGTAATCCCTAATGTACTATCGATGTTTCTCTTTGTATTTTCATTTACTTGTGCAATCCCTCGATTGCAAGCACAGCAACAGAAAAACATCAACAGTTTCAAGGCTGTCTTAGTCATATAGATTACCTCCATGGCATGGACATCAATGTTAGTCGTAGCATTCAAAACCAGGTAACGCGGTTGTTTGCTTTTGACCAACTACTGCTGAATCATCCACCACTTATGCAAATGGGTCGTGTACGATCGGCTGGCCGCAATACATGCACTTGGGCAAGGATCGTTTTATGGTTCGGCCACACTTCGGGCAGGCGACAGCGGTCTTGCTGGCTTTGCCGTCGAGATTGCCGTCTGCAAGATCGAGATCATTCATTCGCTGAACGAGCTGTTCATCGGTGAGGTCAAGTTTTTCCCGCACGATCGACCACAACGCTTCGCAGGCCAACATCGCACGATCCAGGCGTTTTTCCAAATGAAGAGTACCGGCCGTCCTGCCTTTAGAGCCACCGTCACCGCCGCCTTCTGGCCTGGGCATGTGAAATAAGAACGTCATGTTAATCCTCCGTTGAATAAGTGAAAATAAGTAATCGCTTAACGACGTATCCGTATAAAAATATTTCGACCATTCCGCAATACCGCTAAGCTGGGCTTTGCGTCGCTATCTTATTTTTCTTGGTCAGACTCTTTATTAACGAAAATCGTTTCACCGCTCGCGATTTCACAATCAGGCAGCGTCATGGCAAATACGACATCGGCCACCTCTTCTGGCTGCAGCACTTGATCATGTGGAAAATCAGGGAACACATCGCGTAACAGTCGCGTATCCACGGCTCCGGGTGCCACTGATATGACACGTATCCCGTGATCTCGACCCTCGTCCGCCAGCCCTACAGTCCAGGCATTGACCCACGCCTTGGATGCGCCGTAGGCTGTGAAACCGGGGAATGGATCGACGGAAGCCACCGAGGAAATGTTTACGATCACGCCGCCGCTACCGGCTTTCATCACTGGCCAAACGGCTCGACTGGCATGGTAGATCGCCTCCATGTTTACTGTTTGGATCAAACCGAACAATTGAGGCTCAAGCTGTTCGATGTCGCTTAGCGGTGCGACGCCTGCACAATTGACCAACACATCGATGCGTTGGTGTCGGCTAACAGTCGTTTCTATTAATGCGGCAATATCATCCGCTTCGCACATATCGGTGGGGATGGTGTCGCATTGACCGCCGGCTTTTTCTACCAGCGTGCGCGTATCATTCAGCTCACGAGATGTGCGCGAAGCAGCTACAATCTGTGCCCCGTCTGCGGCAAAACGTAGACACACCGCCCGGCCAATGCCTCGACCCGCACCTGTAACGACTACAACTTGATCAGCCATTTGCATCGCCTCCTAACTGATGTGCACTCTACCAGACTTGATGCGCGCTGGCGATTATATCAATTGTTGCGGTTCTTAATCGATTTTCGTAGGCTTGCACCACCGGCCCTCGCTTGGCGTTCATCCCGGTTAACACGTTAATGTTGGTTTGCCATCTGCTAATGCGCAGACGTGACAATATGAGCGAACTCTACGGGCCAAGACGTCTGTTCACCAGTGATGGTTAAAGCCGCGTCTGATGCGGCAGATGCGCGAACATAAGCTAGCGCCAAAGGCTTGCCGTTGGCTATCGATCGACACACGCTCGTAACTTTTCCCACAGCATTACCTTTACCATCACACACGCTATCACCTACGCGGGGCATCCCCTCTCCGCCGACAGTTAAGGACATCAATCGTCGTGCGACAACTTGCCTCGCCCGCATGCGCTCGACAACTTCTTGCCCCAGATAGCACCCCTTGTTTACGCCCACCGCACGCTCGCTTTGCCCAGTCTCGGCCGGAACGTATTCTTCAGTGATTTCGTATCCAGGCCAAGCGATCCCGGCTTCTATACGATGCACTTGCACGGCATCATCACCAACAAGTGTTATAGCTTGCTCCGCTGCGCCGTCAGCTAATTGCTTCCAAACAGATTCAGCTATGGCCTGCGGCGCGAATAGTTCCACAGCAAAGACGCCGCAGAAATCTGTACGTAATACGTCCATCGCTTGGCCATCAATCGTCATCAAGCTTGATCCGAGGATAGGCAAATTTGCGACTTGCCCCGCTTGCTTAAGGGCCAACCAAGCTTTCAAGCCGCCGCCCGCTAGGCCGATGCGTACAAATTCGTCCGAGCTGTTACTAAGCGTCACATTCTCCATGATGATATACTTGGACAGATGGGTGAGCGCTTTATCTAGATAGCAAGATTCTATGTCTAGCCAAATCTCTTGCTCGCGGACGACGACATTCAAATCGAACAGAATGCGCCCTTTGACATCGAGCGAAAAAGCGTAATTGCCGTCGCCAACGCCGAGCGACTTCACATGGTTCGTGGTTAAGTTATGTAACCAAGCGGCTCGGTCCGCCCCGATGGCCCGTAGTAGGCGACGATTTGACCGATCCACCATGCCCACGCCATTGCGGACAGCGGCATATTCCTGGTCAACGGTTTCAAAGCAGGACACGCGGGCACTATCTACATTATCCCGAGCGCCGACTTCAACATACTGCTGCATAAATTGACCCCATTCGCACATAGTATTCTCAATATAAACTCTGATTCCTTACCCACGATAGCGGAGTCTGCCATAGGATCAATGGGCTAGACGAAGGTGTGGCCAAGACAAAAAGGAAGCCGAGCCAGCAGGTAAAAAAACTTAGCACGAAGCGCGTGCCAACGGCGTCCTTCCAAGTTCGGGCCGGAATGAGGAAGGATTGGAAAATCTAAAACGCCGTCGTCAAACACGCCTCTGAAGTCAGGTAATGCACAATCCTGACTTCACATCCCCTGCTGGTCGGCATTTGGGGCAAACTAGGGCTTCGGGGCGCGACAATCGCGCACCGACCTCTATAAGGGAACTGGCAATCCCCATGCCATAAACATGTCGAACTCCGATATCGTGTGATTAAGTCCGAAAACCACATTCAACTGATCTAAAGTAGCACGAGACCTGCCACAAATGAGAATTGGTATTTGGTCATCAAAATATATTTTGGGTGGATTCGCCCCAACGTGGGGGGATTTCACGCATGACTCACTCCAAACCGTTAACAAGATGCGACTCGATAGGTTGGGCTAGTTTGCTTGCGCTCTGTTCATCTGCACTGAAAAGTCGAAATTTAGCTGATGGATTGCGTAGCAATTTCGGACGACGATCTATATAGTTCTATGTTATGCTGACCTCGTAGGTGAAACAGGAAATTCAGTAGATGAAAATCCGCGATCCGCGCGTTTTTGTGATGCGCGTTAGTTTAGCAGCTTCAGTACTCATGCTCGTAGGCAAACTCTCCGCCTACTACCTTACCCACAGTGTAGCGGTGCTTTCTGACGCGGCTGAATCCGTCGTGCATGGCATAGCCACCGGGCTGGCGGCGTTTAGCCTATCTTTCTCATCCAAGCCGGCTGATGACAATCACCCTTACGGGCACGGGCGCATCGCCTATTTCTCTGCGGGGTTTGAAGGCGCGCTGGTTTTGGTAGCTTCATTCACTGTCATCTACAGCGGGATCACAGGACTTCTCCACGAACCAGTACTTAACAATTTGGGCGTGGGATTGGCTATTTCTGGCGGACTGACACTGGTTAATCTTGCGCTAGGCTGGTCGCTGGTGCATGTGGGAAACAAATACAACTCGCTCATACTCGTCGCGAATGGCAGGCATGTATTTTCAGATATGTGGACGACGGTCGCGGCTATCGTTGGGCTTACCCTGGTGATGTATACCGGGCAAACTTGGCTAGACCCTGTTATCGCGATATTCATCGGCGGCTACATTATGATGACCGGGGCGTCGCTAATAAGAAAATCTTTTGCCGGGCTGATGGACGAACTCGATCCACAAACATTGGAAATATTGACCGGTGGATTACGCGATGCCGTCGAGCGCGAGTTGATCACCGAATTCCATCAGCTTCGCTGTCGCAAAATCAATAATCAAATTTGGATCGATGTCCATGTGTTGGTTCCCGGAAAACTTTCAACGATGGAGGCTCATGGGCGGGTGACTCTGGTGGAGACATCATTGGAAGCGTTATTCCCCAAGTATCAAGTCATCGTCACATCACACATCGAACCGGATGACCATGAAGCTGTTCACCCAGGTGGTCACGACGAAATTTCTGACCCGATGGAATCTACGCATCACACGCATTAGTCATAACCCATCGTGCTTCGATTGCCTCATGTAATAGGTACGCCTGGTTTCCCGCCTGCGTGGGAATGACGATTTACCAACGATATCGCCAGCCTATCGAAAATCGATAGTCGGTTTCGACGCTGTTACTGGCTAGCTCTTGGATCGTGGGTAATTGAAAAGATGCTTCCCAGGTCCATTGTTCTGAGGTGTATTGAATGCCGGGCGAGAGAAAAATCTCGTGCGTGCCGTCGGTATTATATCGGCCATTCATCTCGGCTACGACGCTCCATTGCGAGAGCGAATTCGCACTAAATCTTTCGGGGAAAATACGATAGGAATACGCAAGATCGTAGCGCAAGGAGTCGACATTAAAATTGTCGTCGCCGGTGTTGATCGTGTACACTACGTCAGCATCGAATATTTTTCGGCCATGTTGCCAGGAATAAACCAAGCCTACAATTGGGTCGCAACTGTCGCTGGAAAAACTGCTATCGCCGTTGCTAAGGTTCACCCCGAACAGCGCAGCTAAACGCTTAGTCTGCAAAGGACCTTCATCTATTTGCCAGAAACGATATTTCAATAACAACGTCGTATCGGTCGGGCCATCACGCCGATCTTCTACGCTACCCTCCCTGCTATTGTAGGCTTTTCGCTCCCGATATACATACGGCACGTTGACAATCATCGCGAGGTTGGATTCCAATCCTAGTACCACGGCTACGCGGGCAACGGAAGTCTGCACCTCTCTAACATTTCGCGCGCTACCATGGCCATGGGCGTCGGCGTAGGTGTATTGCATGCGTAACACACCGCCACCTTTGCGGGGCGTGAACGCGACGTCACTGTTGATAGGGCCAGCTATGCATGTTGATGTTAGTGTGGCAGCCATCAAAAAGGTTAGCGCATGGTTTGCTCGGCATTTAGGATAACGCATGAAAATTCTTCTACTGGTAGGAGAGCTACTGAGTCAGTAGCTACGTCATGCTAATTTCCAACTTCATTTACTGCTAAATTCAAACATCGTTCACAAGAACGCGCAAGCTGACGCATACAGTTCGATTATTGTTAGTTATTTTGTATTTGATGGCAAAGAAATTTTCTCACTTATTTACCGGGTGCGGATGTAAATGTCTCATTTGGCATCTTGAGTTTTACGGGCGTCATGCCAGCATCAATGATCGCTTGCCATATGGCTTTGGCATCTGGCACGCCGTCCGGGGAGAAGAAAATGGAAACGTCACCAGTATTCAAATCAACATGAGCATTGGCTACATTTTTGACGCGCTCGACCGAGCGACGAATGCCGAAGGCTCAGCTTGGTCACGTAATGCCGCGGACGAGAATCGAAGCGTTAGCTTTCAAATCAGCATGTGCGTGGGTGGGGATTGGTTGGCCGCCGGTCGTAGCGCAACCGCTCAATAAGCTTGAGAATGCTAATGAGGTGGCGAAAAACCTTATTTTGCTATTCATAACATTTACTCCTAATTATCGACTACTGCTAATCACTTCCTATAGCGTTAAGTGTACGCTCTAACATTATCCTTATCTTTAAGCCTATAGCTGGCGTCCACACGGGCTGAAGTCTGCGGCTCATTTTTTTAGTCCCACATGCCACGCACCTAAGCTGTTACTATAGCAGCTTGTGGTTGGGAAGGTGATCGCTTGCCCACCATTACGAATCCCATAACCACGGCTCCGCAGCCTATGAATAGCACTGTCCAGGGCAAATGGGCGCCATCTTCAAGTCTAATTCCCAGACGTTCGAATGTCGTTGGGCTGACAACCGAAATAACCGCTAGCGAATTGTGCAGCGCGTGCGCGATAATCGCTGGCCAAATCGACCGAGACTGCCAACAGAGATAACCCAACATGACGCCTAGCGTAGCGGTTACGATAAATTTGAAAATGAGAAAATGGAAGACACCGAAAATAGCGGCGCTCGCCAAAATTGCCGGCCACTTTCGAGCGGCCCCGGAAAGCCCTCCCATCAGAAAACCACGGAAAAGTAGTTCCTCGCACACGGCTGGTATGATGGCGATCAGTAGTATCACGCCGACGATTGGCAAGGCTTGCAAGGTAGCCGCTATCGATTCAGCCTGCGCTGCAACCGCTTGCGGCATACCCAGCAATTGAAACTGAATGAGATTCAATTCATGGGCTGGAACCCACATGCATAGCCCCAACAAAATCGCCGCTGATAGATGCCTTATCGATGGCACTCTGAAAGACAAAGCATGTTTCACGCCCACTTTCCAAAACGCCATAATCAATATTGGCATTAGCACGAACATAAGCGGCATAAGCCAAGCGGAAGTTTGCAACAGTCCGACTGCGTTTTCGTTTGGCCCTGGCGATAAGGCTGATTGAACAAAAAACCACGCGGGAAACAACAGAGACACATACAACAAGCTCATGGCTACGGATGGTAGGCGGGTTGGCTTGAACAGTTTCCGGGATAGCAACGTTTTCAACGAACCAGTATCCGCAAAAACGACTGACTCTTTCCCGAATAACGCAGCCGCAATCGCCACAGCGGCCCCGGCGTATAGGGTCGTGGAAAACAGCACCGTCAACAGATGCCCAACGGGTACGGGTGCCCCCAACAACAACTCCCTCGACAGCAGCACCATATTCCCAACCGGCAGTACCAACATCACGCCTTCTAATCGTGCCGCCGGCAAGGCAGCCATCCCGCCTGGCAACAGGGCCGCGAGAATAACGGGCGTGACATAGTTTTGCGCTTCCTTAAATGTCCGCGCAAAGCTACACACGGCTAACATCATAGCTGACATGAGCACGGCGAATGGAATTAAACAGACAAGAATCAGCAGCATCGTCGCCAACGGTAGCCCCTGGCCACTGGTTGCGATGAGCATATCAAAACCACCGAAGTATACCGTCGCCGTGACGGATGCGAGATTTAGGGTGGCCCCCATGATGGCTACGGTCGTCACGACAAGAAATTTACCGACGACCAAATCGATCACCGGCACAGGGCAGACCATCAGCGACTCGAGCGTCCCGCGCTCTCTTTCACCGGCGGTCAAGTCGATAGCCGGATATATGGCTCCGGTAATGGTCATTAGAATTAAAATCAACGGCAAAATTTGCCCTAGAATTGATTGCGGGGCTGACAAATTCACGTATTCAATTGCGAAGGGCTGATCGAAATAAGTGGGCAATGCCGCTCGCTGCTTACGCTGTTCCACTAAGCGATTGCTGAGGCGCTCGAACATATCTTGAAGGCGCCCTGTCACATATTGGCCACGAACTTCCGCCTTATCCGACAAAATGGTCACGCCATTTTGTTGGTCGATCGCTTTTAGAAATTCGTTCGAATTAAACACAATGCCTACATGGATCGCACGCTCGCGAATGTTAATCTGCAGCGCTTCTTGAGTCTTGATTGGAATTATTTTAACTAAATCAACCAACGGGGCTGCATCTTTTTTATCATCAGAATCAGATTCCGCGTTCTCGTCGGCCATCTTTTCCTGAGACACCAGTTTCGCATCCCATTGGAGCATATATTCCAAAAGGTTCTGCTGATCGCGTCCTACGACTCCGATGGTATATTTCTCTTCGTCCAGCGACGCGGCTTGAATTGACACGGCCTGTAGCGAACCGACCATCAATAGCGGGTACAATACGATGGGCACGACGATCATAGCGATCAGCGTGCGACGGTCCCGCAGGATGTCAATCAACTCTTTTTGATATACGGTGCGAATGCGATGTACCGAACTCATGCGATAGCCGCCTCCACCTTTTCGCTTGCGTGTATAATTTTAAGAAAGATGTTACTCAGTCGCTGTTCATCAGTTGAGGCCCGCAACGATTCGAGCGTTCCCTCTGCGACTAACGTGCCGTCGTAAATGAGGCCGATGTTGTCACACATGTCCTCGGCTTCATCTAGGTAGTGGGTAGAAAGAATGATGGTCTTGCCACGATCGCGCTCGCGTTTGATGTATTCGAGAATGATTCGATTGCTCAATACATCCAGCCCCAACGTCGGCTCGTCCATAATCAAAATCGGCGGGTCGGCGATCAGCGCTCGGGCAATGTTCACCCGTTGCTTTTGGCCAGTAGAAAGCGCCCCGCATCGAAGCGCCGCAAAATCTGTAAGCCCTAGCCACTCGATAAGATGATCCGCCTTATCGAAAGCCTCAAGCTTATTCATCCCGTGAAGCTGTGCGAAATATACCAGCAATTCTCTTGGTGTCAGCCGCTGATACAGCCCAGTATTCGCCGTCAAAAATCCGAGCACCCGCTTAACCTCTTGAGGCTGCGTGGCTACATCGTAACCAGCCAACATCGCCCCACCACTCGTAGGAGCCATCAACCCGCTCAGCATCCTCAGTGAGGTGGTTTTACCGGCTCCATTGGGGCCAAGAAGCCCGTAAATCTGCCCCTCACCCACGCGAAAAGTCAGCCCATCGACCGCTCGTTTCTCTTTTCCGTCAGGCGCGGGGAAAGTTTTGACCAGATTGTCCGCGATTACCATGTCCATATTGATACATTGTCGGCTAATAAACAGGGAAACGGCTATCGAAACACCAATTCCTCGACATCGTTGGCCGCTTTTGATATTGGTACGCACCCTGCAGGTGATTGGTGCGATTACTTTGGTATCGCCAACACTGGCGGCGCGTTACGATAAGAATAATTGTTAAAATTGTCACAACATTGGCATAAGTTTCATCTAAAGGATACATGGCTATGACAACGAATACCCGGATCGAAAAAGACAGTATGGGCGAGATGACGGTACCAGACACGGCTTATTGGGGTGCTCAGACCCAACGAGCGGTCGAAAACTTCCCCATCAGTGGCTATCGCTTCGGACGACGATTCATCCGGGCACTCGGGCTGATCAAACTCTCAGCCGCGAAGGTCAACCGTGACCTGGATAAACTCGACGGGAAAATAGCGGACATGATAACGACTGCGGGCCAAGAGGTCGTTGAAGGGAAACTCGACGACCACTTCGTTCTCGACATCTTCCAGACCGGCTCGGGGACCAGTACCAATATGAACACCAACGAGGTCATCGCGAACCGGGCCATCGAATTAGCTGGCGGGCAAATCGGGTCGCGCGATCCAGTTCACCCCAATGACCACGTCAACATGGGCCAATCCTCCAACGATGTAATTCCCACAGCGATGCATGTTTCCTTAGCCGAGACCATCAAATACGATCTTCTACCTGCGCTCGAACATCTCGCTACGACACTTAGCGCGAAGGGCAAGGCGTTTGACCATGTGGTGAAAATCGGGCGAACGCATCTTCAAGACGCAACACCCGTTACGCTGGGTCAGGAATTCGGCGGCTTTGCGAGACAAGCTCATCTCGCAGCGATGAGAGCAACCAAGGCCGTTAAAGCGTTGCGCGAATTGCCTATTGGCGGGACAGCTGTCGGGACCGGCATTAACACGCATCCAGAATTTGGGAAGCGCATGTGCGTATTTCTAGCCGAGTCGACCGGTGTGGATTTTGTGGAAGCGGAAGATCATTTTGAAGCTCAGGCGTCTAAAGATGCGGTCTGCGAAGCTTCTGGGCATCTAAAGACCATGGCTGTCGGCCTCACAAAAATTGCTAGCGATATACGACTACTGGGCTGCGGCCCTCGATGCGGCATTGGCGAAATCAGCCTGCCTTCGGTTCAGCCGGGCAGTAGTATCATGCCGGGTAAAGTGAATCCGGTAATGTGCGAGATGATGATCCAGGTCTGCGCTCAGGTCATCGGCAACGACGTAGCAGTGACAATCGGATGTCGCGATGGCCACTTCGAGTTAAATGTCATGATGCCCATGATGGCTCACAACGCATTAGAATCCGCGCGACTATTAGCCAGCGCCGCCCGGGTGTTCGCGGATAAATGTGTAGCGGGTATTGAGGCTAACGAACAAGTAGCTAAGGATTTGATCGAAGGCTCATTAGCGATGTGTACCAGCCTGGCTCCGCTCATCGGTTATGACAAAGCTGCAGCTATTGCTAAGGAAGCCTTTGCTTCAGGAAAGACCGTGCGACAAGTAGCGAAAGAGCACAAAGTGCTTTCGGATGAGGAATTGGATAACGCGCTTGATGCAATGTCCATGACGAAGCCAGGGTAGGGTAGAGATAGGGACTTCATCTTTATCTACAAGGCCGGGACGAAAGTTGGATAATTATTGGGTGATGCGATCGGCGTTCGATCATCGACTCCCCCCAGGTCCAAAATGAAGGTTGCGGAGGCCCAGGCCGTTTGTAAGGAGCACCAGACTCGTTGAATTCAGGAGAATTAGGGATGCAATCAGTAAGTAGTTCTGAAGAGTACTTTGAACTTCAACAGCGAATTGATGCGCTCGCCCGTAGGAATTGGTTTCTATTGGCGCTCTTAGTGGGGGCTCTGATCGTAGGTGTCGTGACCGACGCAAACACCGGGTCACCTGAATTACAAGTGCTTCAAGCCCGCGGCATCCAGTTGGTAGATGAAGCGGGGCGAATCCGGGCCGAGCTCGCAATTGATAAAGATGGTTCGGCAGGCTTGTTTGTTCGCGACCAGAATAACCGC
>JAJDDW010000011.1 GCA_029260115.1 Phycisphaerae bacterium
CCGCTTACCCTTGCTCTTCGATCCTATTCGTACGACACTACTCATGACACGGCTCCTTGTTTGATGGAATTGTCGAAAATCCACCGTCAAATATGGGGCCGTTCGTCTAAAATTTCAACTAAAAATAGCACACAACCCAGTCTTTATGGGTTGGACAAACGCAGCCGTCGCAAATAGCAATGGTGCCAGCCTTCATCGTATTAGTAACCCAAATTTCGGTCCTCAGGCCTATTCGCAGCACGCAGTCGATACAGGTGCTGGTACTTGTCGGGGCTGGCCTCGTGGCGAGCGCATTTATAGCGCGGACGTTACAGGCGCAACTATGGGTGGTAGCAGTGGCTCTCCCGTTGTTAATGCTTCAGGCGAAGTGGTTGGACAACTATCTGGTTGCTGTGGTTTCAATTGTGGTGATGAGTGCGATACTGCTTCCAACTCAACCGTCGATGGTGCGTTGGCATTCTATTATGACAATGTAGCCTCAATCCTAAATCCAGTTGGTTGCACGCCTTCTACTGAGATTTGCAATGATGGTGTTGACAATGATTGCGACGGCGCGACGGATTGTGCTGATAGTGATTGCAGTGCCGATGCCGCGTGTAACTGCACACCGTCGACGGAAATTTGTGATGATGGTATCGACAACGATTGCGATGGTGCGACCGACTGTGCCGACAGCGACTGTAGTGCCGATGCGGCATGCAACTGCACGCTCGGTCAGGTTGGAGACCCGTGCGTCAATGCTTCTGACTGCTGCTCCAATAGTTGTAAAGGCAAGCCAGGCGGAAAGACCTGCAAGTAATATAAGTTGTCATGTCGCTACAAAGGCGATGTTGTGATCTTTTAGGGGGCGGATACCACAAGGTGTTCGCCCCCATATTTCATTCGACGTATGAGTTTCTATTGATGTTGATGTTCCCATCAGCACATGGTGCTCACGTTCGTGAATTACTGCATTTCCAGCAGGTCTCGAAGTTAGACGGGTTGTCGCCGTCACATGATTGGCACTTCCAATCTGGTTGAACCGCGGCTTCTACCACTTCGTTTCGTCGGCATCTTACAAGCCAAAGAAAATCGAAATAGAATTCACTCAACACATGTAGCGACCAGGACAATAGCCCCGTGACGGGATTCTGTTTTTCTTCGAGCGTATACGGCACAAAATCACGCTCTAGCATCATCGCCAGAAGTTGAGGTGCTATCTCGTCTTTAACTATCTTGTTCGCCACAAACCATGCCTTCGCCGGGCGTGACCTCCTCGGCTCGAACGGCTCATGGCACGACGGGCACGCTTGTTTGTTCGCACCAGCCAGCGGCGCGTCACAGTGATTACAATACAAACCAAAATCAGGAAGGGGCAATTCCTCCCCGGTAAAACTAGGATCACGCAATCTCAGCCAGGATGGAATGATGTTGGCCATGTCCAGCGGGTCGCCGCACTCCGGGCACCTATGGCTAGGCAGTCCATTAAGAAGGTAATCACAATTGGGGCAGCGCAGATGCCACTCTGGGATAGGAAGTTGGTGAATATCGACGGTCATCATCGTTAATTATAGCGGATTTCCGCTCGGCGGGGCGATTATAGGTCAGTGGGGCGGATGAACAGAATTTCGCTGACGAACGTACCCCATGTGTTAGCCGAGACGAAGTTCTACAAGTAGACTCAATTGCATGACGCTTATCGTTTTCCTTTCCATCCTTGGCCCGTTGCTACTTTCTGTGATGCTAACGATCATCGTTAAGACATGGTCAGTCCGTCGCGGATTCGTAGATCATCCCTCGGGCCATAAACGCCACGAAAAGCCAGTCGCCCTCGGTGGCGGCATCGCGATTATGCTTTCCATTTTTACACCCATTGTACTCGGCATGGGCATAGCTTGGTGGTTTCAGCGGACATCCCCACCGGCCTGGCTACCCGACATGCTGCGAACCCATCTAGATGGCATCGCCTCCAAACTCATTACTATAGCTTCGATCACGTTGGGGGCGTTGGTGCTACATGTGGTGGGGATCCTGGACGACCGCCGGGCCATGGGGCCGTGGCCAAAGCTATTCGCTCAGACCGCCGTGGCCATTTTTATTGCAGGTCCGGTGGGGATACGTGCGTGCGAGGCTCTATCCCCTATCTTATCAGTTACGCTGACAGTATTTTGGATTGTACTAATTACCAACGCATTCAACTTCCTGGACAATATGGATGGCCTTAGCGCCGGAGTCGCTGTTGTCGCTTTGTCTATTTTCTCCATCGCGGCGATACAGACGGGCCAGATTTTCGTACCAGTCATGGCCTGGGTTACGATTGGCGCGTTGCTGGGCTTTTTAGTCTACAACTTTTCGCCTGCGTCGATTTACATGGGAGATTCCGGTAGCCTGGTGGTCGGTTATTTACTGAGCGTGCTGACCATCCTCACAACTTTTTATGACCCCCGGCAGGGTCTACAGCCGTTTGGCGTTTTCGTCCCTATAGTTGTGTTAGCCGTACCTCTTTATGATGTTATCAGCGTTGTGATTCACCGCCTTCGAGCCGGTGATAGTCCATTCCGCGGTGATCAGAGACATTTTTCTCACCGATTAGTGAAACGAGGCATGAGTCCCCGGGTGGCGGTATTAACCATATACCTAGCCACGGCTGCCACGGGTTTGCCAGCAATTATGTTGTCTAAGGTTACATGGCGCGGCGCGGTGCTGTTGTTAGCCGAATGCGCGTCAATCGTAGCCATGATCGCCATTTTAGAACATACAGGGGGCCCAACGCAGGGCGATGGTCAAGTTGAGGAGTAGCCACTACGTCCTATAACCTAATTCTATTCAGTATGGCGCATATTTCGATATTATGGGTCTTATTGGGGTGGTAGGATGTGCCGGGAGCGAGCCAGCTCTGGGTTGCCGATATGCGATTGGGAAGTATACCAGTATTGATACCGGGCGATAATGAATTGACACTTCATATGGCCGAGTTTTTTTAATTTATTGGTTGAATCGCTAAACACAATACCCTAGACTGGCTGACGGACAGTTCCTGCAGCTGGTGGTCTTTGGCGGT
>JAJDDW010000101.1 GCA_029260115.1 Phycisphaerae bacterium
TCTTCCGCTTACCCTTGCTCTTCGATCCTATTCGTACGACACTACTCATGACACGGCTCCTTGTTTGATGGAATTGTCGAAAATCCACCGTCAAATATGGGGCCGTTCGTCTAAAATTTCAACTAAAAATAGCACACAACCGATTTTATGTCTGACGGGCGTTCACACGCGGTGGCTTCCCACTAGATTGATTGAAATAGTTTGGAATAGCAGCGCAGAACTTGGACGTTAAGCGGTTCAGCCTCCATCGACCACATGAATGGATGGAGGCCGCACAGCGAATAAGTCGCCAGCACCGCAGCGACATTCTAATCTACTAGTCTCATGATATCAGCGGCCTTGCTACGATCCGATTCCGCGCACAACTCTGTCACCTGGGCGGACTGGTGGACAAGTATAACGCGGGCATCTTCGACCCCGTATTCTTTCCGCAAGAATGTGACGGCGTTGTGTCGCAACCGATTGGGGCTCCTGATAGGAATGCCAGCTTTCTTGCAGGCTTGGTGAATAGTGTAGCAGTAGCTTCCCGACGTGTAGTGTTCTCCCGGCGATTCCTTCGTTCCGTACCATCGTAGTTTCTTACGTGGCTTGTTTCCGGCCGCAACGACCCGCCGATTTATCAAATCCAATCGAGCATCGCGTAGCAAGTACAAATATGCCTGCTGCACTCTGTTAAGAATGGACTTACGATGACCTGTGCCTTCGGCCCGATATAGACGATGCGATCAAACCCGTGATGTTCAGTCTTGTGCGTCGTCGGTCGATAGCACCAAGTTTTGCCTGCCATGTCGAAATCGCACGTACGCATGATGACAACTTCGCCCAGCCTCATCCCGGTCAGTGATTGCAATTCGATCATTGCTCGAATCTGACACGAAACTAGTGGCAGGACCACAGTGGCATGATCCTGAGTAACGAGTCGAACAGGGGTGCATTCTCTTGCCAAGGTTTGGCCGGCCTTCATGGGGGCGATCGCCGTAATGGCTTGCAAAACCGAAGGCTCGACCAATTCGTTCTCGACTCACCATTTGAAGATGCGCCGAATTCGATTGATGCGTGCGTTGATGACTTTGCGTGACAAGCCGACGGCGACCATTCTGTCACGTACCGCTTTGAGCGATGTCGGTTTGAACGACGGTATCGGCAGGCGAGCGTAGAGATCAACTAGTGGTCGGGTCGAATACACCAGAATTGTCTAATCACCCGTCAGCTTCCCGTTCTTGACGTAGTAGCCTCGCGCGAAATCGAAGTAGCAAACTAGCAACTCTCAGATCTGCATGTCCTGCCGCTCGGCCTCGCGGCTCTCCTCCGAGGATGGTGGCAGGATTTTGGTTGCGTACCACTCGGCGATGAGTTGATCGTACTTTTCTCGGCTGGCTGCCGAGCCATTAAGGCCCAGGTAGTAATCGCGGCCATAGATCGAGACGATCGCCTGTCCAGATGCTTTGTGATGGCGGTAGCTGGGGGTCCGGTACTTGACTTCGGGCATCGTGCGGCTCCTTCTTCCGTACAAAACCGTATATACGGTTTTGCGACAGACTTCTGGGCCGCAGTGTCCGACGAGGGCAGGCACGCTAAGTAGCGTTCGGCAAACAAGTTAACTTCGAAGCGGGCAACGAGACTCGAACTCGTAACATTCAGCTTGGAAGGCTGATGCTCTACCAATTGAGCTACGCCCGCAGAGACTAAAATAACGTTCGGGTATCATCGTCGCGAACTGGCCTAGTTATGCCGATGCCAAGCACACGGAACCAGGCCCAGCCAGTCAATCGATCTATCGATACCTCGTACAACAGGCGGCGGTGGGATTCGAACCCACGAATAACGGATTTGCAATCCGCCCCCTTAGTCCACTTGGGCACGCCGCCATGCTCGATTATTTTCGGTCGCAGCTGCCGATTAGGACTCTAAAAAGCCTCCCAACCACGCCGCAGAACGCCCATCTATATCATCATCTAATCCAGACTGCAAGCCGTCGAACGCTGAGAACAAATAAATCCTTATCGTAGACCCATGTCCGCATAAAACAGGGCGTCATGCTACGGAACCTAATACGGAGATTATGTCCGAAATCATGCTGACTAATGCCCCATATTCGTCTGCCGGAATCAACGGCTGACCTGTTCGGCTGGAGCAGTCACAGTCCTCCCTTTGCCCGACTAATCGAAAAATATTACCAGTTGTTGATAGGATCCCGTTGGACGAATTCTGCTGGCCAGAATTTTGAATGAGGAGGATGCTAATTTTCTTGGGCCAACTCAAAATGGATTTGGACGTTGACGAATTCGAAGTCGTCTACATCGTTACCTCGTCGACCGGCGTAAATGTCGAAGGTGTTCACGCCGACATGGAGTACGGATGGGTCCAACTCGGTTGAAAATTTCCCAAAGCTTCCGTCACTGGGCGCGTCATCAAGGCGGTAGGCTAGCTCGTGGCCATTGAAGACTAGTCGATGCTCTTCCTGAACCCCTTTAGCGAGCAGGTGAATTTCTGCCGATTGTGCGCGCTCAAGATGATGAGCCGCTGAGACCGTGAACTCGATATGGAATGAATCACCCTCGGCCTTTTTCTGGAATTGGCTATTGATTGTGCCGTCAAAGTTATCATCGCCCAGATGATGCACTTGGGGGACTGGTTCGATAGTAACCACGTCAAAACGCTGCGGCTGTAAATTGAAATCTTGCCTGACGACGCCGCGAGCGACGCTAGCCAAGGACATGTTGGCGCTGGCAGGAATGAAAGCTTCGCGCGACGCGGACATGGCGAAATATTCTGGCATCTCTGGGATTGCTAACGTGTATTTTCCTGCTGAATCGGTAGTTGTGGTCAATGGTGATCGGTCTGCGACGTCTAGCGTAATCGTTACACCGGTCAAAGGGTCTCCCGTTGTGGCGTTGGTCACGATACCTTGAATAGCGCCAATGGCATGGATAGGCTGCTGGTTCGCGTATAATGGTAAGTAACGATAGTACACTTCGAGCATCAGCGTACACAGCGCCGTCTGACAGACCCGCCCGCCCGTTTTCGACCACTCGCCCACGGGATTCCAACTACCACTGGCTCGTCCGTCCCTTCGTTGGTTTGCCAATAGCGTTTTCGTAAGCGCCGCATTCCACTTGTCCCACAGTGGGCCTTCGTGTTGATACAATGCGAGCGTTCCGTAATACCAAAAATATGTGTTAGGCTCTTTATCCCAGTTCGGTGGGAATTGAGAGATATGTCGCGCGGACGCTTGCATGATGGACTCGTTAGCTTGATGCCCGAGTAGTTGCTGAATAAACATCCCTTCCGCAGTCATGGCTCGCGTGACCGGCGCGCGAGGTTGGTACCTATAAAGCCCTGGTTTTGACGGGATACTTACTCTTTTCATCCACTTTCTTGCCGCCGTGATATTTCGCATGGGGATTACAATCCCAGCCATCTGCGCACTATGCAAAGCCATGACTTGCCAGCCGAGGACCGATGTGTCTCCAGGCTGACCGGGGTCGTAGCGCCAGCCGCCTTCTCGATCATTGCGTGCCCGATCAATATACCGAATGGCTTTTCGTACCGGCAATTCAAGCGTGGAATCACTGGTCATACCAAACGCTTCCGAGAGCGCGATAGTAGCCATCCCGTGGGTGTACATGGTTTCATCACCGCGCAAGTCGCCGTTTGAATGTTGCTGTTTCATTAGCCATTGCAGGGCATTGTCTACGGTGCGCTGGTACGGGCCAGGCTTGGTATGGGTGTGATCCGCCGCTAGGAAGGTGAGCAGCGATAGTGACGTGATCGCGACATCTACGATGGCCTCTGTCTCGCCATCACAGGCGTTGCAATTTTCGTCATATTCATCGCCATCCCAATGGCCATCTTCACTTTGATGGTTAGCTAGCCATTGTAACGCACGGGCGACTGCGGCTTCAGTCTCGTCCGTGCCGCCTCGTTCTTTAAGAACCGTCTGTCGCTGATCGTCCGATCGCTGGGCGTAATTTTCATTTTTAGCCTCCGGCTCTATTTCGGTAGGGAGACGTAAATCCAAGAGCGGATAGTCGATTATAGGCGTAACATCGTTGCGCGGGGTCATGGCAGCTAGCGAGTTTTCTATCGCAAGGGCTTCCCTTAATTCTATGGTGGCGATGGGAATGCTACTACGCGCATTCGATAGTGAATCTTGGTCTGCCCGCGCCGGGTCGATCTGGACTGGCGTTGAGTTTTCAATTTCTGGCGTGAGATTGAGGGCCGCTCGGGTATTAGCTCTCTCTTGCTGATTGGCGTAGGCGAGGGATTCGTCGTCGTTTGTAAGGCTATTGGATTCTTCTACGTGAGGCAGGGCGAGATCAGTGAGCGGCAACGCCGGCAAATTTTCTGTAGCCGCTGCTGACATCGTCGTGACATTTGCACTACGCGGCGCATCATCGCGAGGGAGAGGCAACGGTATTGAAGTTAACCCATAGCTTGTCGCTAGCTTAGTCGCCGGTGGGACGAGTGCGGTTAGTTCTATGGGACGGACCGGTGTTTGAGAAGCGGGGAGAAAATCACTGCGCGTTTGGACCACCGGGGCCATAGGCTCATCCATGGCCTTAGACTCTGCGTGATCCGATTGTTGGGTCTCCATCGACGTAGGGATGGTTATTTCCAGCGGTAAGCTAACCAGTTGCAAGACGGCTGATGAATCGCTCTTTTGCAACTCGAACTGTTTCATCGGCTGCGACGATCGGGGTAAAATTTTGCTGGCGGTGGTTGGGGTCCGGTCAGCTAATTGTTGCGGGTCCACCGGCTTAGGCGCCATCTCTACCGATGAGGAAGTCAACGAAGTATCCGAAACGGGATTGTCCATAGTTGGACGATCGAGTTTCGCGATGCTTGCGGTTTTCGGTAGCGTTAGCAAACCATTTTCAGAGGCCGATTCTCGTCGCGTTTCATCGGGAATAGTAAAGTCCAGCGGTTGCACGGTCGCGTTGACTAACTGCAATTGATTAAACGTGGGCCTAGTCTCTGCAAGAGTAGGCTGGGCGTCGCGTGGCGGCGTTTTGTCGGCAATCATGTGCGCGTCTTGCACTTGCCCGCGGTCCACGCGTATCGCCGCTAACTCCGTAGTCGGCGTGATATTTAGTAGTGTGGTTTGATGTTCCATCGTAAGTTGCGGTGTTGGCGGAGGCTCAGTAGAAGCGAACTCACCCCGGATCTGCGAAGCGATGGCTTGCCCTACAGTCGGTGAAGCGATGGCTACCTGAATCGGGCCATTCCGGCCAAACTCTCGCGCTAACGATGAACCTACTTCCCACACGTTGAACAGTAGCATGAGCAAGAAGTGTGCGAATAGCGACACCAATAAACATCTAGCCAACAAGCTGAGCTTTCGGCTATGCATATCACGCAAGAGCGTGGCTAATAGTAACAAAAGCAGTAGGGCGAGAAGTGCCCAAAGCAGATTCGGTCCGACCGCTGCCCACAACGCCGCCCAATTAAAAGAGGGCTGAAAGGTGTCTACATTTCGGAATACTTCGCGCGACGCAGTTTGGTATAGGTTGTATGGGTTGGGCTTGTCTGGCGTTAATGGTTCTCGTGGTCGATCCGAACTGAAATACAATTCGAAGCCGCCCATCGCTAAGGCGGGATCAAGCTCATTAGCATACGAGTTGACCGCTTGCCCAAGAGATTCGACATTCTCATGAGCGCCGAGCAATCGACGCGCGCGATACAAATCAAATCCGCCTTCGCCGTCAGGTCTATCTGACGAAAAATACATAAAATCTCCCACGGTGCTCACGGCTGGCGTGCCTTCGTTGAAGGGCGTATTGAGCGCCGTCAACGGCTGAGCCAGTCCAATGCCAGCGTCAGAGAGCGAGGCGTGATACAAATCGTAAGTGCGATGATAAAGGTCTTCACGCAAAGTCCCTGGCCAAGCGTTGGGATTGGGTTGGTCTGTGTCTGCGGGCAACGGGCGGTTAGATGCGAAGTATAAAGTCTTTCCGTCAGGTGATACCGCAGGCCCATAGTCGTTATAAGGTGAGTTAGCTGCTGGTCCGAGATTAACCGGTTGACTGTAGGTCGTTTTATCATCCATGACGATCCGATGAGATAGCCAAAGGTCGTAACCGCCGAACCCGCCAATACGATTGCTATAAAAATATAATGACGCGCCGTCTGGGGACGGTTCAGGACCAAGCTCGTCCTGGTCGGTGTTGATGTCCGACATTGGCTGAGGCGTAGTCCAACCTTCCATCGTCTTACGCGCGACATAAATGTCCGCGTTTTCACCAGCTTTTCCGCGTACGAAAAAAAGTGACTGACCATCCAAAGATAGCCTGGGTTCGTAAACATCGCCCGCTTCTTCAAGCAGGTCAGCCAATGGTTTCGGCGGCTGCCATAGTATGTCGCGAATGACGGCTGTGCTCAGCGATTCTTTGATGGTGTCCGCATCGGTAAAAGTCGTCACCGATTGTGGCCAAAGCGAGATGGCTAGGCCGATCATCGCCGCGACCGCCAACAGCCCAGTGGTCACAAGAAAGCGTTTGAGCCATCGTAGCGACGCGGGGGGATTCGAGTTGCTCGGCGTGGTTTCGCTCATGGCGTAAGTACGGTATCCAGATAAGGCTCTTGTATGCCAGAAGATTTACATATGTCTAATACCGTCACCACGTTGGCGTATGACGTATTGCGATCACCGCGCACGGTAACTTTCTGATCGGGATTCGTTTCAACCGCTTCTGCGATAAGTGTACGCAATGCCTCTGCCTCCATGGCCGCGCCACTAACAATAATCTTACCGGTTTCGTCGATGTTTACGATGAGTTCGCGCAACAGCGTAGACATGGGTGCAGCCGAAGATGCCACCGGTAACGCGATCTGCATTTCTCGTTCTGTTTGATGAAACGTCGTAGCCACCAGGAAAAAAATCAGCAGCAAAAACACCATATCAATAATAGGTGTGAGTTCGATGGAGATAGGGGCAACGCCCGCTTGGTCAGCTTTAATGTGCATGGGTAATCTCCTTGCTTAAGCAGAAGCGGCAGTGGTTGGTATTGATTTTTCCGCTTCGTCATCATCATTCTCGTCAACACGCCGAAGCTTCGGTGCGATGTTCTCCGTTTTAGGCGCGACAGGCTTTGTATAAGTATCTAAAAATTCTACGGTCATTTGATCAATCTCGACGACCACGCCATCGATTTTTCCAAGGATCCAGTGAAAGCCGAGCAAGGCGGGAATCGCCACCATCAAACCGCCAGCCGTTGTTATCATGGCTTCGTAGATTCCCTTAGCGAGAAGCTCGGTTTTGCCCAAGGCGTCGGCCGATACGGAAACCGTCTGAAAAGCCTTAATCATGCCGAATATCGTGCCAAGTAATCCCATAAGCGGCGCAACCGCAGCGATGACTGACAGTAACCTCGTATATTTTCGCAGCTTGAGTACTTCGCGTTCACCAGCTTCTTGAATGTGCTTTTCGAGTCGTTCGACTGGTTCGCCAAACTTCTTGAGGCCCGCTGCAAAAATGTTGGCGATAGGACTGCCATCTTTCTGGCAGTAGTCTAAGGCATCCAGCTGGGCGTCCGAGCTGTCTGACATGTTTTTTTCTAGCCCTGGTAGAAACTTCGGCGGGATGATGGCTCGTCGACGTAGTGAAATCATTCGTTCGACAATCACAGCCATTGCCACTAAAGAGGTCAGGCCGATGGGTATCATCATCGGCCCGCCTTTCCATAGATAATCTAAAATGGCCTGTGATTGCTGCCCGCCCGCCGCTTGATTAGCCGCGTCAATTTGGCCTAAAATAAAGCTTGCTGGTATCGTCAAAAGTATGTTCACGTATCAATCTCCCAATCTCTACTCGGTATTCCGGCCCGATTAATTTATTGCCCTATTTTCCCGGCAGTGGATTACGATCTGGCGAAACCAATCGCTGCTTCGCCAGCGGTGCCCACTTACTCTCGCCATACTTTTCGGCCACGGAAGCGTATTGCGTGCGAGCTTCAGCATGCTTAGCCATCATCTCAAAACATCGACCCGCTTCGTAAAGCGCAGCCGCACTCCACTCCGGATAGGCATATAAAATGTCTACCTTGAGCAGCTCGCGGGTCGCATGCTCATATTGTTTCATGGCGAAATAACATTCACCGATTTGGAACTGCGCCCGCGCAGCGGTAGGACCAGTATGAGAATCGATGACGGTTTGATAAGCATTGATCGCCTCGGTATATCGAGATTGATTTTCCATGGCCCAACCCACACCAAAACTCGCCTGAAAGTGTTGAGGATCATTAGGAAACTTAGCAAGAAACGTGGTGAAAATTTGTTCACACCGTGCCCATCGCTGCAGCTCAGCCAATGATTGTCCTAGACGCAACAGGCTTGGCCGATAGGCCGTGTCCTTATCAAATTCGTCAACCACGCGTGATAAATGAGGAATCGCCTGTCCAAATTTTCCTAGTTTATACAAAGCCTCGCCGCAATAAAAACTCGCCGACGCGATCAAAGAACTATGTGGAAACACCTTGGCGTAATTCGCTAAATAGGTAGCGGCCTTGTCGTATTGTTGTAATTCAAACGAACATACCCCCAATCGATAAGCGAGTTGCTGCTTGAGCGTTTGAGGGAAATCACCATCATCATGTGTGCTAATCAGTTGTTGAAGCTGTTGAAAATGTTTCATTGCTTGATCGAATTCTCTCGCTTCAAAAGCTAACGCCCCAAGATCGAGCAGGGCGTGGGCCTGCAAGTTAATCGAGCCACCCGCCGTTAGAATGTCTCGGTACAACTTCGCGGCTTCGGCTCCGTTGCCAGCCTCTCGATAACACCATGCCCGTTCGTATTGAAAGCTTTGAGCCAGCGCAGGATCGAGTGCTATAGCCATGGTTTTAGACATTTGCTTAGCGGCCTTGAGCGCATCCTCACAGCGATCTTGGCGCGTGAGTGAAACCGTCAGATGAGCCAAAGCCTGTGCGCGAATTGGCTCAGACGCTTCGCTTTCGAAGAGGGTCGTAAGCACAGACTCCGCTTGTGCATATTGCTCAGAAGCGAGCAACGCCTGCCCGCGCCGCAGCGTAGCATGTTCACCAGTTTTTCCATCCAACTCGGTACTATCCATTTGCTCCAGAAAAGTGGCGGCCTGGTCATACTTTCCTTCAGTCATCGCGATCGAAGCCAGGTGATTGCGGGCGTATGCGGCAAACGGCGTGGACGGACTATCTTTGACAACCGTCGCAAAAGCTTCGCGGGCCCGGGCCTTTTGGCCTAGCGCGATCAATGCCTGACCTTTTTCAAACATAGCCTGCACATAGTGGGTATGATCCGGGAATTGCGACAACAATTGATCGTACTTAGATATCGCAAGTTGGTACTGCTGCTGACGTTGATGACACAAACCCATTTTAAGAAGCGCGTCGGCCGTGGAGGGGGGATCGGCTGAATTCGCTACATACGATTCGAAATGCTTCAGCGCTTGATTCCACTCGCTGCGTTGAAAGGCCATATCACCAAGCACGAACTGGCTGGTCTCGAAACCATCGGACGAAGGATAATCGCTAACTGCCCGACTTAGCACGCTCGTTGACCGCTTGAAATTCTCGACATGATACAACGAAACACCCAGCCGATGTAGCGTAGAACCCAAATGTTGGCTGTGCGGATAGGCTTTCAACAAGCGATCATACGCTGGAACCGCTTTATCATATTGCCCGGACAAGTACAGATTTTCCGCCAAAACAAACGCGACGGAGTCAGCCAACTCATGTTTTTTGTAGGATTGTAAAAATAACTTTGTGCTATCAAGACTCTCGTCGAAAGCACGCTGTTGATGGAGCGTGGAAACAATCATATAGAGAGCATCTGCAGACATTTCATGGTCAGGATGTAGTTTGCGAAACTCTCTAAGCGCAGCCACCCCGGCCTCAGCTTCGCCAGTTTGAACCAGTGCCAGCGCCTTGTCGTATCGTGCCACCGCGACGTATTCACTAGATTCAAAGTCGTCAGTAAATCTATCAAGTCGTTCGCTAGCCTGTTTAAATTGCCCGAGCCGAAGCTCACACTTGCCAGCCCAATAAGCTGATTCATCCTGCCATGCATGAGACGAATCAGCCAACCGTCGAAACACGGGCAAGGCTTGTTTATAATTCTTTTCATCAAAACGAATGCGCGCCAAGCGAAACTGTGCGGGCACCGTCAAGTCGCCTTCAGGAAATTGAGTAAGCAATTGATTCAACAGCGATGAAGCCTCTTCCAATTCACCTTTCTGATGAAGCAATGTAGCCAGACCAAGCCTCGCCTCAGCCGTGAACCGCTTCGCCCCGCGCGTTAGCGTATCTCGATACTGTCGAATAGCCTCTGCCGGTGAGTTTAGATGATGATACGCTTGTGCCAGCAGCAGTGAAGCCTGGTCAGCCATCTCACCCTTTGAATTACGTTCTAGCAACAAGCTAAGATGCGCTGCCGCCGCCACGAAATCTTCACTAGCCATCGCGCTCATGCCCCAAAGCAATTCAATACGGTCGCGATGCGGACTCCTAGGCCAACGAGCGACCAGCCACGCGCTGCGCTTAATAGCCTCGGGGTATTGACCCAGCGCATATAACGCCTCCGTCGCACCAGCCGCTGCGTCATCAGCTAGATCATGTTTAGCATGAGAATTAAGTACGTCGTCGAAGGCGCTAGCTGCTTGTTGATATTGTCTAAGTGCAAGATGCGTATGACCAGCCATCACCGCTACTTCGGCGTGATAAATAAAATCCTCGTCGGCCTGCAACAGTTGCAATTGCATGAGCGCTGGCTCGAATTTCTGTTGACGGAACATGCACACCGCTAATCCATAATGGGCCATGGGGGCTTTGTCGTGCTGATTATGTTCTGCAAGAAACGATTCATATTCTGTGGCAGCTAGGTCATACAAGCCACGATTCAGCAGTCCGTTGGCACTAAAATAGCTACGGGAAGCCGCCGTTGGTTTTTCTTGCTGGCTATCATTTTCTGACGATGCCTTGGCCGCGGATGAGAAAATAAGCATCGAAACGCAGAAGACAAGTGCCAAGCGTTGGCAGAGGTACCGACGAAACATGTAACGCTCCTTCCCGTGAATGTATAAGGTATGAGTATGCCCTGTAATGGGCGTCCTAGGTACATTCCTTGATAAGTGCATGGGGATGACCCATGAAAGGGTGGCATGGGTATGTTCCGATCCCGATGCCCATTAGGGATCGGAACTTACCCGTGGCGAACGGCTATAACCATGCAAACCAAGCCGACGTGGCCTGGCACAGCACACGATAGCAGTCTGCCCGATGCCAAGTATTTACTTCGCCCGAGACGCCATAGCCAACTGGGCCACTTGTTCCAACCCGTTCGCAGTTTCATCTAATTGGGACGCCCGATCAGAAAGTATGTCTGCCTGCTCCTCAAAATCATTGGCAGAAGACTGCATGTTAGACGCTGTTTCCAACATTTGGGAAGATGCATCCTGGAGCGCGACCCATTCCACCTCTAGGCTGCTACGTACCTCACCATTTGCGTCATTTTCTTCTCTAATTTGCAGGATTCTTTCTTTCATTTGCTGAGCTTGTTCTTCGATCTGTTCTGCACGCTCCCGCAACTGCTCAGCTTTATCTTCGAGCTGGATCTGTGCATCTTCCAGTTCCGATTTCTCCCCGACCATTTCCATCGCTATTTCGGCAAAAGCTCTGGCCTGTTCTTCGATAGCATAAACATTTTCAACATCAAAGACGATGCCCGCCATGGTAGCCGCTCGCACAGCGTTCTCGATTTGTTCTTTCAATTCACCATTTTCTGTAAGCTCGGATAGTTGGTCCTCTAACTCACGCATGGTCTCTTCACCAACCATAGCCTCAGCCTTATCTCGAAGCTCATCCATATTGATGTTTGCGAGTGCTAATTTCTCAGTCACTTTCTGCAACGCATCGGTGCGCTCATTTAGTTGGTGTTGTTCGTGTTGACCTTTATGACGTTGCAAAGCCCGCTCATGCGATTGGTGAGCACCTTTCCGTTCTTCGCGAGCGCGAGCGCGAATCTCCTTTGCCTTAGCCTTCGCACGTACCGAGATTTCTTTGGCCTGCGTACGTGCTCGCTTCGCAAAATCCTTCGCAACCTGGCGCTCAACGTTAAATCGGCCAGCCTGCTCAGCATAAAAAGCTTGCCCACTTGTTGTGCTGGAAGAAACGTGACTGCGCTGGGGGTGAATTAAGTCGACAAAAGCCTTGAAAACAGCTTGTTCGACAGGCGTCCCTTCCACTTCAATGCCATCATTGCTAGAAGAAACCATAATCGGTACATCTTTATGAGCCATTAAATGGAAAAGTGCTTCACCTTTCTTACCTGGAATAGAATATACTTTATCATCCTTCTCGCCGCCGTTAATCATAGCAACGAACGCACCAAATGAAGCGTGCTGAGCAGGCGTTGCGTGAACCACAAGTTCGTCTTGCCCAGGTGAAACTAGAACGGGAACATCATCTAATACCATAAGCGTTGTCAATGCTTCTAATTGTCCAGCATTCAGCTTGTAAGCTTTAGATACGGTTGGCGCGATGGCGCTGGGACCAGTACGAAATACCGGCGCCGCGGGCGCAGCCGGCGCTGTAGGCGCAGGAGGTGCTGACCATGTAGGAGGAGTCCTTGGTGCGCGGGGCGCACGCGGCGCTCTAGGTGCCCGAGGCGCTCTAGGTGTTCGAACTTCTCTCTCGACGTGGACTTGACGCTCACGATGGCTAGGTTCGCTGCGATGTTCACCGTGCGAATCACCTAATTTATCCATCAACTTTTCTAACTTACGTTCAAGACGTTCCAATCGATCTTCTAGATCACCGTCGTCGTCTTCATCATCCTCATCGTCGCGACTTCCAGCGAGCACGTATTGCACCCCGCCCTTGCCTTTATTCGCCGTGTAGAGTTCGTATGAAGTTTTACCATTTTCTGCGCCCGATGCGCCAAGAACAATTGCGCCGCTACCATCAGCCGCAGGCGTAACCCATACTGCACCCTTGGCTTTACATTTACCACATGGCTTGCTAGTTGGAGCGCAATTCTCGCATTGCCCCTTATCCTTGCATGAAGCGCTGCACTTCGTTTTGCACTTTGCTTTACACTTCCCGCAGCCAGTGCTGACCACTTTAGCGATGGCCTTGCCACAGCCTTCCTTCTTGGGGCACGATTGTGCAGGTGTAGCCACCCAACCTACTATGCCCACCGATAGGGCTAAGATGATTCCAGAGGCGGACAGTCTGGGGGCTGTTCGTTGCGTCATTACCATAGTCAATCTCCTTGCAAACCGTTGTGCTCGCCCACTGATGATTCCAATACTTCCTGATTGCTCAAGAAAACGAGGGTTGTTTACATATTGCTTCGTAAGCAATAATGCTTGTGCATAATCTTTTCGACCCTGAGGCCATAGGGCTGTCACCCATGCGTCACATGAGAATTCCGCTTCGATATGTAATCGCTGGCGAACCCACCACACCATCGGATGCCACCAATAAAGTGCACCCGCGAAGAGGTCCGCCCAAATAAACCAGTGATCCTTACGCCGCAAATGAGCAAGCTCATGGCTAATAACCGCCCGCCGCCCGCTATGGTCTAACTGCGACCACAAATCAGCCGGGAAAATGAGTTTAGGCCGACGCCCGCAGCAGATCATCGGAGAAATACAATCCTCCACGAAATACGCCACGGGTTTTTTAGTGAGCTGCATACGATGAGCCACGTCGCTTACCATGTCATTGAGTTTGTCTGACGCAGGTCGTACACCTCGCAAGACGCGACGGAATCGCAAGATACCCCACATATGGACCGTAAACACGATGAAAATTCCGCCCAACCAAATAACCGTTGGAATAGGCGGCAGCATCGCTAGTGTTCGTCCCAGTCCAGTGAGTCCATCTATCCAAGTCTGCACACTCGCCATGAAAGAAGCGATGGACTCACAATAAAATCCCAGGATATACCCTTTTGTCGCTTCTGATTCAGCCGGGGGCCCCATGATTCGGGTACTCTCGAAGGGTGGGGGAAGGACATGTGTATTCAGGTCGCCACCCTGTACCATTTCTGCTGTTTCATATAACGGCGCCAGACTATCATCATCAATCGGTGGCATTGATGAAGCCATCAAAGGCTCAAGACATTCATCAAACCACGAGGGATTCTTTTTTTGCTGAAAAGGTGCAAGCTTTGTGGTATAGTCAGGCATATAAGACTGCGACGGGCTTGTTCGATGAGTTTCAACCCGGCGCGGGGCAGTCTTGGCCAAAGAGCGAGAAAGTGGCCCGCCAGCACCGACCGCCTGGGCGAGCGAGTCCAACGTATCCGGCACTGAGCGGGCCACTAAACTCTTCGTAGATTCTGCTGCTTTTTCGTTGTCGTTAACTGTCGATTTTTCCGGCGTAACAGTCACCCGTCGACGCAACTCTCGACGCCTACCTGAAGGCCGAGACGCCGAATGCGAACCGGATGAGAGGTTCAGTTCACGTCGACGACCCATATAATCGTTAAGATCAACGAGCTTAGACGCCTCGAGTGTAGTCTCTATGTTAGTCGCAACTGTTTGCGATATTGTCTGAGAGAGTGATGCTTCAGTTGAATTTGATGTAATTTGATCCGGTATCGCTGGTAAAGAAATAATCCCGCTATGTGGCAATATCGGAGACAGACATAGCCACGCAATGATGGTGGCCCAAAGTAAATGACGCGTAGCCGGGCGGCATGGCAACCAACGGGTCAACGCTGCCACTACGATAATCAACGGGATAGCCACGATAGACTGGCGCCAGAGTAGCTCGGCTATGACATTTACCCATTCGCCCATAATCTTGTTCCGCGACTAGACCCTCAGCTTTAGTAGGTGCTGCTTACGACTTCGTATCAAGGTCTTCGATGAGCGATTGAAGCTCTTCGATTTCCTTAGGGGAAAATTTTTCTGATCGAATCAACTGTAACACCAATGGCGCAGCCTCTCCGTCGAATAGCTGAGTGAGCAGCGTGCCGACGCGCGATTTCGTGACCCGATCGCGCGTAACCCGCGCCCTGTAGACAAAGGCCAAGCCCGATTTGTCGCTCGCCGCGAAACGTTTTGTTTCCAGTCGAGTCAGCAAAGTTTGTACCGTTGTATAAGCCACATGCTTCCCACGATCGTGCAGATGAGCCAAGACCTCCCGAACAGTGGATGGCCCACGGTCCCAAAGCGCTCTTAGCACTGAAAGTTCTGCTTCACCTAGTTCTACTTGTCGAATCGTCATGAAATATTTCCAAAACCACTGTTGCCTCTACTACGACTGTCGTAGGTAGTCTACTACTACTGTCGGAGGGCGTCAACGATTACTTTCGATTTGGACATGTTTATACAACTCGCAATCGATATACAACTACCAGTGATACACCTCTGGAATCGTCAGGTTGCTCTTTGATGCAAGTGCGTTACTAAGCAGCATGATGAGGGGATTAAATAATGTTTTCGATATTAAAAATAGAATCTTTGGTTTTTCGTATCGACCGTGGTACAATAAGTGACAAGGTTCAAGGCAATGCGATCGGCTATGCCTGTGAACGGGGTGCTTACCAGACGACGAGTCAACTACGACCGATAACTCGGCCATACAATCACCGTCTGAATTTACTGTGGGGTGTAGACTTGATTCATCGCATACGAGGTTACTTTATTGGATGGTTCGCAATACTCAGCCCGACGCTACGATTCTCGAGTTTTGCGCTGTATGCGTGTTCGCTATGCCTAGGATTAGCGATCATGAGCGGGCGAGCGCAGGCCGTCGCACCGGCAGCGGAAATAACGTTTTCAACATATGTCGGCGGGCTGATGGATGACACGGGTCGTGATATCGCCGTGGATAGCGATGGGAATATATTCATCACCGGCGGCACCGCATCGAGTGATTTTCCGGTTACAAACTGGGCCTACGACACGATGATAAATACTGGCGGGTCTCGATTGCACGATGCCTTCGTGGCCAAGTTCTCCCCCGATGGCCAACTCGTATGGTCAACTTTTTTCGGCGGCCCCAATTACGACCGAGCCTATGCCATTGAGGTGGACAAAGACGGATTCGTTTACATTGCCGGTCGGGCGGGGGACGGAATCCCGACCACACAAGGTGTATTGCAACCAAACTTTGCAGGGGATGTAGACCCCAACCCGCTATATGGTTTGCAGGATGGCTTTGTCGCGAAACTGTCGCCAGATGGAGGACAATTAGTCTGGGCCACTTACTTCGGTGACAACGATCGCACTTTTATCCGCGATATGGATATCGACGCGCAGGGTAATGTGTACATCGCGTTGGCCGCCAATAGTACGGGGCAGAATCCGCATATCACGCCCGGCGCGTTTCAAACCACACATAATGGAGGAAGAGACGGCATCGTAGCTAAGTTGTCTCCAGATGGACAACTAGTGATTTGGGCCACTTATCTTGGTGGTAGCGGTACAGACATGGGGACGCCGTCGATTCGCGTGAATGACCTCGGGCAAGCGGTGGTATTCGGGCTTAGCGACTCGTTTGATATGCCAACAACGGTTGGCGCCTACGACACTTCCTATAACGGCAACAGTGATCTGCATATAGCCAAGTTCTCCGCAGATGGTTCGCAGCTAATGCTAGGCACTTTCCTTGGCGGTTCCGACGTTGAGTTTACGGAAACGCACGGCTTAGCTTTGGACGTTGCTGGAAATATTATCGTAGCTGCCACTACATTGTCATCCGACTTCCCGACGACTGCCGGCGCGTTTCAAACCGCTTATGGCGGTAGGGGTGGCAATGGCAGCGGTGCCCAGTCCAACTATCCCGGTGACGCCTTCATTACGATATTAACGCCAGATGGAAAAAACCTTATCGCATCCACGTTTCTAGGCGGAAGCCTTGGCGACGGGCTGGAAGGCGTGTCCGTTACGGGAGATGGTACTATCATTGTTTCCGGTGCCACATTCTCCGCCGACTTTCCTATCACCGCCGATGCGTTCCAAACTAACAATATGGGAAACGGCGACATCTTCGTGGCTCATATGACGTCGGACCTGCAGGGTATGCTGTACGGCACATTCCTCGGAGGCTCGAACGAAGATTTTGGCCGTGCTTCGATAACCGACGCCAAGGGAGGCATATACGTTATTGGTCATACGACATCAAACGATTGGCCAACGATCAGCGCGGTGCAAACTCAGGAAGCCGGCGATATTGACGTAGTTTTCGCAGTTCTGGAATCGCAGCATGTGTGTGTTCTAGCTGGCGAATCATGCGATGATGGCGATCCGTGTACGGAATCAGATGTTTGTAACGCGGCAGGCGTATGCGCTGGAACGCCGCAGGCCGGTTGTGTCAATTGTACCGTCGATCCAGATTGCGATGATGGCTTATCGTGTACTGATGATGCTTGCTTATTAGGAAAGTGTCAAAACGTTGACACATGTATTGATGATGGCGAGCTATGTAATGGGCTAGAGTATTGCGATCCACAGATGGGCATTTGTCAGAGTACTGGGGATCCCTGCCCGGGTGCTTGTGACGCGCAGCTAGGCTGCCCTTGTCAAACACCCTTGATAACTGCGGCCGGGCCTAGGTACCTGAAAATCGAGCTATTACCGGCTGGCTCGACCACCCGTGTACGAATTTTTGTGCAGTCTGACACATTTCCGTGTATCGGGAAATATGTGGGATCACCGTCACCTATCGATATTAATCATGATTTTGTAGACGATGGTTCGGTGGCTACGCTAGTAGACAATCCACAAAATGCCGCCCTATTGACACCCTCCCAATGGGGTCAGGTAGTGTATGTGACCGGGCCTGACATCATTCCGTCATCATTTATGCCTTCGGTGTACCATGTTCATGCGGAGTGTGGCTATGTAACAACGCCGGCGACAACGACGACGTCTGTATGGGGTGATACCGACGCCAACGGCTTGGTCAGCGGTGCGGACATATTGGCTGTGGTAGAGGGTTTTCAGCTTGAATACGGGACTCCCGCTAGCTGGACTTTGGTATCCAATGACCTCAG
Organism: Phycisphaerae bacterium; assembly: GCA_029260115.1. Classification (GTDB taxonomy): domain Bacteria; phylum Planctomycetota; class Phycisphaerae; order UBA1845; family UBA1845; genus JAJRPG01. The sequence continues at coordinate 17,986 of JAJDDW010000101.1, forward strand.
CGGATCATTGCTTTGTTACCCGGATGGTTTCTTATCAGCTATAGACATCCAGCGTGTGGTCCAGGCTTTCCAGGGGGCGATTTATTTGGATGAGCTAGCTACGAATTCACCGAATTGCTTATTGCCGTGCCAGTAATATGGCATAATACTATCCTTGATCAGAGCCGGTAGCACCAGTGCCCGGAGTCTTCCGAGCGGCCTGCCTCGTTCCAGGGGTGGGAGTCGATGATTCAACCCTAAAGTCATCAACACAAGGATTGGCATTTGTAGATTGTTCTTATCTATTTCATGTTTTAATGCTGGTGTGTACTTGATACATATCACCTATCATCAACTCCCCCAGGTCCAAAAAGAAGGAAATGGGCCACCCGACTTCCAGGCAATTAGACAAAAGCCCCCGCGATCTTAAATAAGACTACAGGGGCCAAGTAGATATCGTAATTATGAGTCGCTGATCGAAAATAGCATTATTCAGTGGACGATCGTTGAATAATGAGATTCACTTTTGCCAAGGTCAACAAAAGCAGCAACATGATAACAAGTCCCCACTGCGAGACAGTCGGAATCCGCCCACTGCCAATGCAATCTGGAATATTATCCTTGTCCAAATCGATCCGATCGTCAATGCCAGGACATTGATCCTGACAATCGAGGATCGTATCGTGATCGACATCACTGCCGCAAACTGTTTCGTCTCCGAGATAAGTTCCACCCTGTAAATGGCACGTTTGCTGGTCAAGCGTATCACATGTTTCGTTTGATAGGCAACATGCTCCCGCAGGTACAGAGTTCGCAGATATGGTGATTTCAGACATTTCCATCAAGTGTCCAAAATCTGGCGCAGCTATATCCTCCAGCGGGTTTCCATGTCCGTCATGTGTCCATTGTTTGGCATCTACTAGAAAACGAAACGCACGACGATACACCAGTCTTGCCCGAACATGAAAATCTCCACCAACAGGCGGAATCGAAAAACGGTAGTTCGTGGTATCCGTGGATAGGGCCGGGATGCGCGTGTCGAATTCTATACCCGTTGCATCCGTAAAAAAAGTGGGACCGTTTCCACTGGCGTCATGATTCACTTTTCCATAAAATTTTCCTGGTAAGCCTGCAAAGTATCCTTGCCCAGGATCGCCCACGCCACCTAGATGATGAACGGTTTGAGTCCCCGATTCACTCAGTGCGTTGATCAGCGGATCACCCCCCGCAGGCCAGGCTTCGACCACAAGAATCATATTGCGCACAGTCACGCCCGTGGGCACATGATGGCCAGTCAGCGAATTGACAATCGAAACTTCCACCGCAATTTCTCGCCCGTTAACCGATGTTTGCATGTCCATATCTACAGCATTTTCCAAGTAGAACGGCGTAGTCCCTTCGATCTTATGGGAGCGAATAGTATTTGGATCTCGGATTAATGGCGGATAGAGGACCTGGCATACTTCTGTCGCACCAGAAGGAGGCATATGGCAATCGACACAATTTTTGTATAGTGGCGATTCGATATCACCGTAGGGAGATTCAACCCATTCAATATAGGTTGGCTCAGAAGTAACACCGGTGAACGAGTGGTCGCCATCGAGATCATTCTTGTCCTGATGACAAGCACCACAAACCTCAGCTAAGAGTTGGGGCTGGTAAGAACTCCTCATCAAACTTGGATTCTTATAATCGACATCGCCCAATACACCGTACGCAACTTGTAAGTAAGACGGGCCCTGTGGGCGCGTATACGTAAGCACGTCGGGGAAGACTCCTGGATAGTTTATTTTTGAAACATCAACGTCAGCAATTTTGTGACAAATGTCGCACGAAATGCCATGCGAAACGCCGAGGCTTGGTGAATCCAAGGGATCCTCAAGTGGGCTGAATGGGTTTTCGACCCAAGGCTCAGGCTGATGGCAAGCGGCACACTCTGACGCAGGATTCTCCTCGGCAAACACTGAATCACGGAGATATACGAATCCTCCTATGCCGTTAGGAGTACCAAGCCCACTATAAATATCATCCACCCAGGTGTTAAAGCCAGCCTGTGCCATCGGCGTGCCCAGCCACTGATCGTACTGATCAGGATGACACATACGACATGTACCTGGTGACATGAATGAGTAACTCGAATCATCCCCTTGAGGGACCAGTTCGAGAAGAATCTCAACACCAGACAAGGGTGAATCTACGACAACTGACTGGTTATAGTAGCCTTTGCCAGCCCCGACGATAACAATCTCTAGGCCATCGGGGGCCAAAAGGGTGAAGCTGCCATCGTTCGCAGTTTTGTTGCGGAATTGAGTCGCTTGTTGGGTGACCAGTGCACCAGCGATGGGATTCAACGTCCCCTGTTCCCGCACAAAACCTGTCACATCTGCATAAACACCATCAGAAGCAATTCCGACGACAACCGTCATGAGAATCGCAATAATTGATTTTTTCTTCAATTTGAGCATTCCGGTGCTAATATTCTTACTTATGGGACATTGTGATTCGGCATGTATATGCGGAATCGTAAATAATCGGACTAACATATGCTTCTCCCCTGATCAATTAAAAAGCTACATTGTTGCAGCACGAAACATGCCATACATGCTGATATTTAAGGAAAACGACATCAGCAATTTGATGTTGTGATGTGTTCAGATGGCTATTTTGTGACTGTGATCCGATACAGGCAGGATGCGCCGACATTTTAGGACTTGCTGCCACCCAGCCAAGGTCAAGATAATGACATTAAGGAGGTGAATTTCATTCGGCTGGATCAGCCTCATCGTTGATCGTGAATTTCACGCGTTTGGGGCGAAGCGGGGGGGCTGAATCTGGTTCGAACGTCATGGGTTCGATGCGCTCATACAGATGTAGCGACCGACGAGGCACCTCGAAGCGAGTTAGGCGGACGGGATATCGTGGGACTGTGAGGTTAACGGGATACTTACGCACTTCCTTGAATTCTTGAAGCGCAAGAACCGCATCAATCGCTTCCTTGGTTTCCATATCACGTCGTTGCTTAACTATATGCGTTGGCCATTCTACGAGTATGTATTTGACGTTCCATTTTTTAAGAGACGAAGCTAGGTCTGCCGCATTCTTCCAACGTGATTTCCAGTCTCCGAACAGCTGATCCGCTCGATAAATGCTGCCGTGGTCGAATATGTTCGGGGTGTCGTTTCTATGAGCTTCTATCGACAGACGATAAAGCGTGGCCAACCGCGCGGGTTCTTGTGGGGCAAAAGATAGGCAGGCGAAAGGCCCCATCTGCGTGCTTAGGTCGTTGGCTACTTGGCGACAGACTGTGGCTTGGTGTGGTACGCGAACACGAGATGCATCGTAGAGTTGGTATCCGACTAATAGCACCATGGCCACGCGGGCGACAAACTTACGAGATGATCCCATCGGTAGGCCACCGGCAAACGAGAGGGCATACTTAACGCCCAAGGTGGCTAGCACGCAGAGGGGCGGTATGACCATGCACGCATAGCGAACGTCCTGGGCTTTCATGTAAGAGTGCATGAGATAAAAGG
>JAJDDW010000102.1 GCA_029260115.1 Phycisphaerae bacterium
CACCCAAAGATCCTGCTGCTCTCGTTTACGTTTACCCAACGCCATGACACGCCCTCATCCTTGAGTTAAATCCTACTCCTCACTCACACGACTCGAACATCATACCGCAATTGTCAAGGAGTTCTTCAACAGGCTGTTAGAGGTCCGCGATGGATTCGTACCAATCAACCCTGGAGACTTTAGGCCTCATAAAACACGAACAAGAGTAAGTGGTATTCCAGCGTTTAGTGTAACATTGGCTTCTTCTGAACGCCCGTTCATATCCGCCAACGGTGGTACCCTCACTGAAATTGAACCCGGCGTAGGGGCTACATTAAGTGGCATCACGTTTAACGCTATATACACTGGCCATCCAGACGCATACGCCCCACCACCTGCCGGAAGTGTCCCTGCTATCTCAACATGGGGCATAGCCATCATGCTAATGCTTATAGTTGCAGTCGGTACTCTAGTGTTCAATCGTAAGTCATCCACTAATCAATAGGGAGCGAAGCCATGTCTCGTTTATCAAAGCCAGTAATGTTGGGTGTTGTGTTGCTAGGTGTTGCGGCGTCGAGTGTTCAGGCTGGAGAAATATATGTAGTGCGTGAAGTATCTAATTTCAATACGATTGGCTATTACGACGGCAACAATTTCATAGAAATCGTAACCGAAACAGATGTCGAAACTGCCCATCCGGTGGATTTGTTAGACGCAAATGCGATGACTGATTTGACGATTGATACTGTTCAACAGAAATTTATGTGGCGTCAATTTCACCACAGTAGCCAAATGGCTGTCGTTCGATGTAACTTAGATGGTACTAATATCGAAATTTTACCGGGCTTACTAGGCGGTGCATCCATAATATACCGCACTCCGGTCGCTTACAATCCTCCCGCAGGAACCGTTCCAGCCGTATCAACTTGGGGATTCGGTATCATGCTATTGCTTATGCTTGGAATTGCTACGCTTGCTTTTCAGCGACGGGCAACAACGACGGCTGGATGCGAGGTTGATGGGGTGGTGGGGCGATGAGAGGGCATATAACACAGTGGCGTACTTTGCTTGTCATTATTGTTATGTGTGCGTTATTACTGAAGATAATGGGGTGGGTGCTTGCAAGTGGGGGCTAGGCATGTGCAAGCCCGACGACGACATGAAAGGGCGGGGCGATGAAAAAGTGGCAACGTATCATAATTGTGTTTGTGTTTTTTTTGTTAGTGTTTTTGCTTTTTCGATGAAACACCGCAATAAATAATCTAAAAGAGGGCGGGCGATGAGGCTGAACAAATGGCAACGTATCGTGCTGGTGGCGGGTGCTGGCCTTTTGGTTTTGTTTTATGTTGACGTTAACGGGCCCAATCGTCACTTATCCCACGTAGATAAGTTGACCGGTCTCGCCGTTATCATTATTGCAACGGCTACCATGACTATGGCACTGAGTTCACGCAAGCCCGACGACGACAAACACAACGGCTGACCTTTTTTGCTCGACCAGACCAAAAACGCATCTACAACGAACACTGACCTGATCCAATGATTGAAGGGAGGTCAGATGCATGAGCTGGCAGAGATTCACGACGGAGCAAAAGCTCAATCAGTTGTGGAGCAATTGAAAGAAAAGTGATCAGCAAAATATGTAGTCGCCACATGGCACGCTAATCTCGAAGTGTTATCTTACATCGCGAGAGCGTGGAATCCAGTGGATAGTGCTGTCGGTACAGCCTAGCAATTCGATATGCAATTGACTTTTTCTTGATGAAGAATCCACCGGTGTTATCCTTTTGTGGCATTGGCAAGTAATAGCGGCTCTCATCGCACTTAACAAAGAACGTATTGTATATAGGAGTTCCGTGCCAAAATACTATCAGGGGATATATACTCGCTGACGGTTTAACAAACGAGTTCAACCACTCCTCATGGAATGGCTTAAAAGGACTGTCCTTCTCTCGAATTGTAAACTCAGGTCGAGACGTACAATAGAAGCACTTTTCCTCACCATCTGATGAACGCCAATCTTCCGAGAATTCAAGGCAGCGATAGGCTTGAATAAGAATGTCGTGGTCATCGTCTTGATCTGCAAGGCCACTATCTCCTGGTAGTGCATGGTATGCTTTATCTTCAGCTTTCTTTTTTAACCGGCTAAGACAATCTACTGTAAATCTAGCTACATCATTATCTATATGCTTTGCACAACTTTGGCACAGCCAAATTCCATTCGAAATATCTGATCGGTCTTCAAGAGACATGTTGCCATCGTACCGTGGGCCTCCTTGAGATGCTGCTGTAATGTGAGCGGCAACACCGATGTTCGTTGTGCCAACAGAGCTAGAGGGTCCAACTGTTTGTGACGAGCATTTTGAACATTGATAGCAAACTCTCATTGCCAATTGTCGTTTGACCTGTTCTTTAAAATCGTCTCGTCCTTGTTTCGTCATAACCACTCCTTTTCTTTGTACATGTCAAATTCGACATTGCATTTCAGGAAAAATTCCTCCACCAAATGCAACATCAGATTCTACCCTTCGGTACTACCTTTCTGTTCATAGATTTGAAAATCATGGTTCCTACAATTGTTAGTAGCATCGCCATGATTGCTATTCCCCAAGTTGAGATGGTCGGAACTGTACCACTTGCAGCTGATGGTACAGGATCTCCAACGATGAAAGCTTCGAAGGTGATGCCGCTAACTGTGATCGGTACGCCTGGCTCAATCAAAATGTTAACACCTGAAGAAACCTGTAGCCATGTCTGAATAGGAAAGTCTGAGCGTTCAACACGAATTGCTGGCTTCCCGCTTAGTCGAGTTCGTTGGTAAGACATATTAAATGCCAAATTGCCCTCTTCATTAATCAGCCCATTTCTTACAGAAAGAGCACTCTCTCCAACACCAATGCTGTATAACTGGGCACTTGGGAAATTAGGGATCCCAGAAATCGTATCTCCCTTGAAGTCAATTGGTACCGCTTCAGTTGTTTGACCACTAAGCGTTACAATGACACTACCTGCAAGCACAGGTTGTGTAGAAAAAACTAATCCCCCGAAACAGATTGCAACGACAAGTGGTTTCTTTTTCCTAAACACGCATGATCCAATTCCAATGATTCCTACTAGCAGTAATCCTAAACCAAAGCTACTCAAAGCTGGGACAGTTGCAGGTGCAGCTGGGTACACCGTTAGAGTCCAAGACAGAGAACTTCCCGAAAAGAATCTCATAGCATGTCCAGTTGCTAGTTTGACCTCTAACGTTATAGGGAGAATTCCACCTTGTGTTTGAATAACCCAAGTCCCAGAAAGAGAGCCATCAGGAGTGCTTGCGAACCACAACCCCTTGGACGGAAGGTCATTGCCAATCACAGGTCTAATCTGACAAACTCCAGCTTCTTGTGGATTTGCTGACCAAGTTATGACAGCTAGACCGCTTGGAATGTCTACTACAAGTTCAGAATTTGGGATGTCTTGATAATCACCAGTAGAAACTAGATTGAAATCTTGGTTGTACACTGGCACGTAATGGTTCACTACGACAGGTGTTTGTCCATTGGCGAGCGTAGCTAAACTTAAAACGGCGATAGTAATTGTTACGAGACGTGACATGGAAAATTCCCTCCTTCATATATGCGATCCGCCATTCGAGAAACGGGGGGCTATCGTAGCGAAAAGCACTTCGGGATACAAGAATTATCTCGTAAAGAGTCCACATTGCCCTGAGGTTGGGGTTAGTGGAAGGTAAAATATCTTGCAAATCCGTAGATCATTTGTTAGCATGGTCCGGTTGATCTCAACGATGGTATTCGCCAAGGATAACTCGGGAACTTATTGTGCATAATGTTATTAAATTTCCACTCGTCATAAGTTTGTTGATGTGGTTTTTCCTAACGTGCTTCTGCAACAATAACCTCGCTCTCGCTCAAGTGAAGACCGTTGATCAACTGCACGTAGATTATCAAGTTATTTTCAATCGGTACCTCAATCATATTTCCCCTCATTTTCTCTTCTCTAAGTATACTTACTCCGACGGCTCGTCTTCATTTGGCGGAGCGGGCTCTGCTAAAGGCGGACGGGCTGCAATAGTTTCGGTTTCAATCATAGATGGCGTCGTCCTGCGCGCCGAACTATACGCACGGAAAGTTAATGAATTCACGAATTACCTTGGTGATGGAACGGCAATGTCCATGACCTTCGAAGATGGGAATTTCGAATTGTATGGAATGCTGGGTAGCTCATCTGCGATCATTGTTGGCACTACGACTCTAACCAGCGATGGCCTTGCTGGATACGACGCCATACACGCGAGTGTTCCCGTAGGCACAAAAGTTTTCTTCCGCGGTATGTTTACTTTGCCCATTGGACTCGTTGTAGATCAGTCCTTGTTTGATAGAGATTTTTTCTATTTCGATCTCCAAGGCGTGCTTGATTTGTCTCGGCCTGCGCCGTTATCGCTGACTGGTGACTGCAACCACAACAAGATCACGGATGTAGCAGACCTCTTCATCGGGGGCAGTACGGATTGCCAGGGCAATGAAATTCTTGATGAGTGCGAAGTTCAATCCGGCGGCGATTGTAACGAAAATGGAATACCGGATGAGTGCGAACCGGATTGCGACGCGAACGGTGTGCCCGACGACTGTGACATCTCACTTTTTCCGTTGAGTGATTGCAATTCCAATGGGCTTCTTGATAAGTGCGAGATACAAAGCCCACTACTCAAAAACTTCCAAGACGGTTTTGACGCATCGACGTTAGATATTGATGATTGGCCCGTAGCAATAGATGCTGAGGTTTCAGACTCTTGGGTTTATGGTGCCCCATATTCCTTAATGATTCGACATCAGGGTGTCGTTGAATCGCGTACCTTCGACCTGTCCGGAGCATCATCAGCTGTCTTAACCTTTGATATAGGCGCCCAACGCGGCTTCGATAGCGACGACCATGCTGGGGTTGAGATATGGGACGGCGCGGAATGGAAGAGCATTGGCCTCATAACTACGCTTTATGAAACTGGATGGCAAAGTGCAATTTGGCCGTTACCGGCATCTGCGCTGCATTCCCAATTCCGATTTCGCTTCAGGGCCCTGACCCATTACGAGGGTTACCCAGAATTCCTTCATGTCGATAATGTGATCCTTAGTCGATCTCTTCCAGACTGTAATCACAATCTCGTGCTAGATAGCTGCGAGATACTTGTTGGGGGCAGCGCCGATTGCCAGGGCGATCTGATACCGGATGAATGCCAGGATGACTTCGATCAAGATCAGCTCCCCGACGACTGTGACTCAGACATAGACGGAGACGGTGTAGACAACAACTTGGACGAGTGTCCCCGCACGCCATTGGGCCTAACGATCTCGCTGTCTGGACGTCCACTTGCCGACATCAATGGCAATTGTGTATTGGACCTTCCCGATTTCGCATTCGCCGCGGATTGCCTCACGCAATCCGGGCCTGGGGTAACTCTTAGTGAGGGATCCTGTATCTCCGCGATCGATCTGGATGCCGATGGTGATGTGGACCTTCTAGATCTGGCCTCTTTTGTTAATCGTTTCGGCGTGGAGTAGAAACTGCATGGCACATATGGCATTAAGATTCGATTGGATAAGACGAAAGCGAGTCACTACGAACTTTCTATGTGGTGTGCTGCTCGTCAGTGGGCTAGGCATGCCGATTGGGCAAGCTGCCGCCGATGTAGTTACGGTTGAACGCGGCGTTATCGATTACGACTCGTCGCGATTTGACGCTGCTTCCGGGGCAATACGCTTCTTCAGACACAGCGATTGCTATAAGTCTGATGGGTTGCTCCATCAATCATTCTTTTACGGGGACACAATAGGAATGCCCATTTTTGTCAATGCGACAGTGATCGACGGCTTTGTTCATGCACGTTTTGAGGGGGGGCTGGCCAATTTGAGCTATGTCCTGCACTACGATGAAAACATGTTCGAGATGGTGGGCGAAGTCGGCTCAAGTACCGGATGGATGGTTGGCACAGTTGTACTGAAGCAAGTCAATTATGTTAGTGTCATCTTGCCGGAAGGTACAAAGGTCTCCGTCGTAGCTGAGATGGAGCTACTTGGCGGAGCCCAGTTTGGTGTCAATATGTTCGATACGGACTTTGCTTGTCGGTTCTTGGGTTATGTCGATCTATCCCGTCCTTCTCCACTGGCGTTCGATGAGGACTGCGATGGTAATTTCATGACAAATGCTGCTGACATTGCCATTGGAACGTCGGTCGATTGCCAGGGAAACTGGATCCCGGATTCGTGTGAGATAGCAGACGGGATAGTTGACTGCAATGCCAATGGTATTCCAGACGAGTGCGAGGAAGATTGCAACAACAACGGATTGCCAGATGACTGTGACACCACGATTAATCCAAGCGAGGACTGTAACGACAATGAAAGGCCAGATGAATGCGACCTAAACACGTTGACTGAGGTTCTATTCCGTGACGAATTCGAATTCACTAGCTTAGACTTAAACAAATGGACCCTTATCAACGGGCCAACTATTGCTGATAGTCACGTCATCACCCCACCCTACGCAGCAAACCTCAATCTAATTGACATTATTGAAACGCGTACATTGGATTTGTCGGGAACATACTTAGCTAAGATTACATACGCTTGGAAGTATGCGTCTGATTGGTTCCCCCTCCGTGGCCCTCCGCGTTTGTTGCATGTGGAATATTGGGATGGGACACTGTGGCGTCATCTACAGACTCATTACTGGAAGTATGTTTCGTCGCCTTGGACATACGTTGCTTTAGTGCTTCCTGATCCTGCGCGACACAGCAAGTTCAATTTACGGTTTCGTAGCGAAACGGACTGGCCGACAAATGAGTGGTTTATTGACGACGTGATCATCGAGAGTACTCCAGCCGACGCCGATGGTAATGGCGTGCCTGACACATGCGAATGAATACTGCATTAAGCTTCGATATTTGGTTCCAATTCGATCTCAAGCTTGTGGGTGACATCACTGGTGTATGTCAGTCGTGTGGCAAAATCGTTCTACCGCACTTTTGGTGAATTGCATTATTTGATGGCGTGAGGTTTTGGGAGCCCACAGACACTTAGCCATGCGGAATAGCTTCATATCAGTTGGTCTCTGCTGGCACAGTAAGATCATGTTTGTATGTTGGACTGCAATCTATGCCCTGTGAATTAGCTTTAATCGTTGAATCTAGCCTGCATAGGTTGTACAATAAGCATCATGGCACGCGAGCGACCCATAGTTCCGAGACCATACGGTGAATGCTACACCCGATCTGTGCGTGTGCGGCTCACTCCCGAACTGGATGCTGCCATCCGAGAGGCACGCCAGCTATTCCACATTAGCTCATCACAACTTATCAGGTGGGGCATCATGCATTCGATGGGCGAGTTCGTGAGTAATGCCATATCGGTGATCCATGATCCCGCTACCACTGATGAATTCAAGATACGAGTCATGGCTTTTGTCCGTACCATACAAGAAGCTGAACTGTCTCAACATAATCCCAAAATGATTGCAGAGCTAAGAGCTTACAAAGAGCGTGTACGAGTCAACACATGGCGTGCGACTAGAGAACGCAACAAGACCAAGAACCAAGCCCAGATTAAGAAACGGGCTGCACACAAGCATGCGCCACCTACTCGTGAAGTAAACCTACCAGACATCGACCTAGAGGCCATGCAAGAATGTACCAAGCTCGTCGCCTCCCTCGACCTGTAGTTTCAATATCTACAAACAAGCTAGCACGTTATCCATGACAACGATGACGGCAATGACAACAAAATGCCTTACTTCTAGATATGGCTACTAGTTATCTCCTCAGGATCTGTGCTACTGTCTGATGTCTCCATGTGGTGTTACCTGCCTTAGTGAGGATGCCACGATCAGTTAGCGTGTTGGCTATACGTTGTAAAGTGAATCCCTTATCCCGCATGGCCTGCATATCACCCACTATAGATTGCTCCGATTCGATGCCCACTAGCGTGACACCATCATCTGCTAGGTCGTAACCGAAGGGCACTGCACCCACCCGTTGGCCATTGGCCCGCTTAATGGCCATAGCACTCTTAGTGCGTTCACTGATGAGGTTACGCTCCATCTCGGCTGCACCAGCCAAGACCACCAGCATGAACCGACCAGCTGCACTAGTGGTATCTATCGCGTTACCGCCAAGATCCACCACATGCAGCGCAAGGCCAGATTTATCCCATGCCTCAATGGTAGTTAGGCAGTCACCAGCGTTACGGAACATCCTATCTAGCTTGAGCATAACCACAGCCTTCGTTTTCTTCTTGCGTATAGCCATGAGTAGTTGCTTACCACCCTGACGATTGGCCAGTGGCTTAGCACCAGACACGCCTGCATCGGTGATTATTTGGACCAAGTCTAGATTCCGCATAGCACAGTAAGCCTTTATACGAGTCTCCTGAGCCTCTAGACCTAGACCACTATCTACTTGCTCTTGCGTAGAGCATCTAACATATCCAATAGCGTTCATCATGTTCCCTTATAGGTATTTTGCTGTCATCGTTGTCATGTTGTCACTATCCCCACATAGCAATGTGGTGTTATTTGGCTGGAACTGGATCAGAGTTAAGTTAGGCTACAGCCTTGCTGGCTAGCTTCTGGTCTAGGTCATCGATGATGCCCCTAGCTGTTTTGGAGATTCGATCCAGGCTAGCTCTCAGTGCTTTCGAGTCACCATCCCACAAGGCTATGTATCGTGATGCTCTTACTTCCACGTCTAAGCCACTGTGCATGCATACGACATAGGCTACTGATTCAGCCTCTAACTCGGCCATACTTCTCGTCAGTGCCCCTCTATTGGTCTTGTGCAATGCTTCATGGGCTAACTCATGAGCTAAGGTCTTGGCTTGTTGTCCGGTTGGATGGCTGTTGTTTACGTCAACGACTCCACCCTTGGATATGCCAAAAACGCCACCCGTCAGATTAGAAAAATTGACGATGATCCCCCGATGATGAGCCACACTCACTAGCTGAGCTAGCAGATCGTCTGCGCAGTGATCGATGGTTGGTAGATCAACGGTTGGCAATTCTGGTCCATCGGTTTGGGCTACGTCGAATACATGCACAGCACGAAAGAATATGCCATCTATCGTGTCGGTTCCGCCTTGTTTGTTGTCTGTTTCCTTACTGAATGGGCAAGGTGCGATTATCATTATCCCATGCTCACCTTTGCGCACTTGGCGGTTAAGTTTCTTCCAAGTTTGATAGCCAGCCACTTGGGTAGCGTCTGGGCATTGCATGGCGATTAGCATCGAGTTATTCCATGAGTACTTATGGAAGCGTGCTTGGCTGTTGAGATAGTCGGTGAAAATCTTCGATGCTCGCACCTTGTCGATAGCTTTGGCTAGCGTATCCAACCGATCATCGATAGATTGCACTAAGCGTTTCTTTTTGTTGGCCGTTTCCTGTTTCTTTGCTAGACTTGTCATTAGCGTTTACTCCCTAAAAGTAGATGCTCACGCTCCCGGATGTTTCGAGCATCGCGGGGGCACTATTCAATTCACTATATACAGTATGACACCTATTTGTCACTTTGCAAGTAATAAATGCATATTTTTCTATCACGGTTCCCCTATAGCAAAATGCCCTTGCGGTTGCAGTGCCTTTTCATTGGCACTCTTTCATGGTGCTTGTGGTCAAGGGTTAGGCAATAATTCTTGCTTGCCGATGGCTAGGCTGGCGGAATGCAAGGGGGCCACTCCGGCCCTAGGAGCAAATTGCCCGCCATGGGGAATGGTCGCGCAAGTTGCAAACACTTTTAGAGTGCCCTTGTTAGCATAACCCATGCCGATGGTTGCATGATGAATATCAATGTTTAGACTGGGGCGGTGATACTATTTCCTGCATGGCTCTCTAATAGGAGTTACGAATATGCCATCTCGACGAACAACATGTCCAGACTGTGACTGCAAGCTAACAGACATTCAGATCGTCGATAAACAAGGGAGAAAGTACGGTCATGCCATCATGGAGTATGCAGTCAATGAAGCACAACAGAGCTTTTGGACCGGGCGGTTCCCAATCGAAGTTAAAGTGAATGCTAGCATGTGCGACCAATGTGGCCGTGTCCTTTTATACGCCTCATCAAAAGGATAGCTGTATTCAAGCTACATTAGATTTATTCGTAAGCTATTGTGCGGTCATTCTACGACTATTGGAAAATACTATGGTTCCCACCACAACGAGTACAAGTGCCATCATAAACATACTCCATGCGGAAAGCGTTGGGACTTGGCTAGGTCCGCCTGAGTATGCTGAATATTTCGCAAGAAAGATATTAGTACTACCTTCAGGGATCAGAGTGAATGGACCAAATGTTGCAGTGACTCCATAACTTCCAGATATGTAGCTATTGCCAGCTGTGTCGATATCTACTCCTAATCCAGCTGCACCTGGACCACCTGATTGAGCCCAAAGTGCGTTACCGTCAGTATCGTAGTTGGCAATGAATGCACCGTCATTAAGCATGAATGGTCCGAATACTCCTCCACTGAAATTGCCTGTCACGTAGCTGTTACCGGCTACATCAACTGTTATTCCACGACCACTAGCTAAATTGGTTGTCCCTCCATCTGATTGAACCCATACTACATTACCGCTGTTGTCGTACTTAGAAACAAAAAAGTTACTAACCTGCCCACCAATGATCATGAAAGTACCAAAAGTTGAGGCCCCTTGAAATGAGCCAGTGACATAGCTATTTCCAAGAGAATCTACATCGATGCCCCGTCCAGCTTCGGATTGTGTGCCACCCGCAGATTGGGCCCATTGCACATTACCGCTACTGTCGTACTTGGCTACGAATATGTCGCTTGCACCAGCAGTATTGAGCACAAACGCACCGAAAGTAGCTGTGCCCCCATAATCTCCAATCACATAACTATTGCCGGCAGAATCCACAGCAATATCGCGGCTTGCACCGGAAGCCGATACTGCCCAGAGCACGTTACCGTTTGGGTCGTACTTGGCCACGAACATGTTTCCAGAACTAAGAACGATGGAGTCGAATGTCGCAGTACCTTGAAACTTTCCAGTCACATAGCTGTTTCCACTTCCATCGATAGCGATTCCAGCGCCTTGGTCAAACTGTCCTGCTCCTCCTGCGGCCTTGGCCCATAACACAGTGCCACTACTATCTAGCTTTGCCACAAAGATATCAAAAATTCCAGCACTGAGGGTGAAAGCACCGAATTGTGCCCCGCTAGTATGTAATCCGGTGATATAGCTATTGCCAGCAGAATCCACAGCTATCCCATCGCTAAGCTCAACCCCGCCGCCTCCAAATGATTTAACCCAAACTTCACTGCCGCTAGAGTCATATTTAGCCACGTATACGTCTGATTGACCGGAGCTGATTAATTCTGTTGCACCGAAAGTCGCTGTCCCGTTGTAGAATCCTGTTATGTAGCTGTTGCCTCCACCATCAACTCCTATGCGAGCACTGTTAAATGATCCAGTCGCATTACCTGACTGTGCCCACTGTACTGTTTGCCCTTGTACGGACACAGGTATAAGTGCTATCGTAATAATCAACATAAACCACGTAATGCAATAATGTTGTGGTGGTTTCCACGGTGCGTGTATGGTTGTTGTTTTGAATTGAGTGTGGACTGATTGTGGCAGTTTGATCGTAAGAGATGAGCGTGATACCTCAATATTGTTCTTCATGCTGTGTCTCCATTTTCGGGATTCCATACTGATTACCAGCTTAACAAGTTGTCTATTTAGATACAAGAAGTTTAAGTCAATTCGGACAAGATAGTAGTCCTAATTTACAGAGCCATCGTGCATAGATGAGCAGTTTAAGCGGTCTCACGCGATGGCTGTGGGCGTGGCGGTCCGTAGGACGAAGACCAAAGTTGCACTCGCGATCGACACGTGGTGGAAAATCTTTCCTGGCTACGTCGCTTCGCAAACAGCCTTCTCAAACACCATCCGTCAAAGAAAAGCACCAAAGGAAAGAGCAGAATCACTATCTGGAACAACGAGTTCTTAATGCAATTCCTTATGCAACAAGGGCTAAAAGTGTGCTGGCTATAGGTGCAGAACCTTCCCTCAGTGAATGATATTCTTAGGCCCGGCAAGATTGCATGGTGCGACATGCCTGTGGTGACTCCCTTCAGGGTGGATCAGAGCGGGGCAACGGGCGAGTGAAAAGCGAATTGTGCAGCACGATGTGTGCTGACCATGTGTGATGTGCCTTTTTGTAATAACATAAGCATATCTCTCCTCGTTAGATGGATCAGAGTTAGGGGATGCTATGCCTCGCCGATCCTGATCTCTATAGGGGGCAGTGTCCATGCGGCCTCTCGCTACTTCGTTTTCTATGTTGTCCGTATGTAGATTGTCTCGACTCCCTTTGCTTCTTCTCCGTCGGGTGTGATGTTGTACATGGTAATGGTGAGGTGATCGTCGTCGACCATCTCAAATTCTGTCCGCCAACCCCACGGGGTCTGGTCGGGTGTCATACGGTAGTGTCCGTGCACCGAGAAGCCCTGCTTGGTTTGCGTACCTTCTGAAAACATGATGCCAGAATTCATGTGAAAATCGTCGAACCAAGAGATCTGAAACTTTTCCTCTCCTGTGTTGAAGACGATGGTTTCCTCACCGAAGCGTGGCTTACCTTGTATCGATCCTTTGTACGTGTGCCGAATGAAACTCCCTCCAAGCATCTGCTTGAATTCACCTGAGACCACTGACTCGTCAGCGAGTTCTCCAGGTTTAAACCAAGTCCGACACGTACCCTCCCAAGTGCCTACGAGCGATTTCAGAATCTCCATCTCTATCCCCTTCTTCTCGGTTTCTATTCTATGGTCTCCAGCTGATCTCTGATCACGATATCGAATGTTATAATGAGTTACCAACTGGTCAAGATGATGCATGCTGCGAATCGTCCCACCTATAACATCGATGTGCTTAGCATGAACTCGGGCAATATGTATGATAGCTATAGATTCTTACTTTGTTTCGTGTGGCCGATGAGTCGCAAGTACTTGTCCCTTGGCTGTGCGGTTCGCCAATGGATTCCATGACGAATGTGAAACCAGTATCCATGTAAAATAGCCATCGCTCCTGCCATCGCCACTAGCACGCTATAATAGACTGATCTACCGCCGAAGTAGTGAATGTTCCAGAAGATGAAAGACAGAAGAACTATTTTGGTTAGCTGCTTGGTAAGTGTCACGTGGGCGGCATACCCACGAAATACAAACAAGCCGAGCAACCAGCCAGCATAGAATATCACTACGTCTAAGATTATCATGATATATGGGCTCCCAACATGTCATGATTATCCGATATAGTGTCGAGGTCAATCATGCATGTCATTAGTGCTCGATGTTGACTGCGGAATTGCTACATGCATTCGAAATCGTCACGTTAAGCACTGCTGAGAAGCCCTGTAGTGCACGATCGCAGGTGGATGGTAGGAATGCTTACGAGCGTGGAGATTGTGCCATACGAGCCGCTCTGGCCGCTCTGGGCAGTCATGTACGCTAGTGAGCGAGTGTTGGTTGAGAAAGCACTGGGACCGAGCGTTGTGGCTATGCATCACATCGGTAGCACTGCGATCCCATCCATCTATGCCAAGGCCATTATCGAGATGCTGGTTGCGGTAGCTGGCATCAAGGCGGAGGCATGGAGAGCCTGGCGTGATGGGTAGCAGGTCGTTAGGCATCTTTGAAGACATACGAATGAAGGGGAGGTGGAAGCGAGGGGGGCGTGCAGACTAGCTGTAGAGGCCCCCACTCTGTTCCATCTAAACTCAGTATCCACTAACGGTTCCAAAAAGTCAATGGATTTTGTGCAGAAACGTGTGCTATGCTAGTGGCAGAAGTGCGGGGACGATGGCACTACTGGGAGAGGCATGAGGGGGCTATGGGGATAACATAATGTGCTAGGTAGTTTCAGGGGCCATAACTCTGATCCATCTAAATAGCTATCCGCTAAGGCATAGCGTGATGTGTAGCTTGAGCAGTCCTAACTCTGATCCAGATAAACCAGCACGGCTAACAGCATCATAGTGCCACTGACACGGCAGTGGGTGCCTAGTGACAGGTGGGTGCATTGGACCGAATAATGGAAATCTGGTAGGTTGGAGAGATCGGGAGAGTGGTTAAATGCCACTTAGAGTCCCGGAGATTACTACTGGCTGCACCCTGTCAGAGTGATCTTCGGTGCTACCCGAATAGAGGGTGCTATATGTCCGATGAATTTCCTGCATTGCAACAACGCATTCTACGTATTGTTGATGTGCTTGAACACGCTACCAGTAAACGATTTATATTTCCTATTAAGCATGATGACGACGTATCTGTAGCTAGGCAGCCACAATTCGGATGCCCAAAGGGTGTACCCATTGGTCTAATACATGCTGAATTGGCAGCTGCAAAAAGCCATGTAACTGCTGATGAGATTGATGGTGCAGTGAATCGGCTGTACTTGAAGGAAATGCTGACTAAAAGCACATTGGATGAAAATACTGTCCGAGCTCATTACGGATTGTTGGATGGCCCAGTCATTAGAAACGAAGTCGATCGATTATGGCAAGGTCCGTATATTGACGTAACACTTACTACTTATGTTGATGCCATAGTAATACATGACGAGGTCATTGCAGATTATCCAGATAATTCCACTGATATGGATCATTTGGCTGTATGGTGTATAGTTTACGCTTCTACGGTAGCTGGTCTTAAAATAATTGAAGCTAATAAAAATCCTCACTGGTATGCTGAGCGACGAGAGTTGTGGTTCCGGGGAGAGTGCTGCAGAAGTACGAGGAAAACAGCTCAAAATCAAGATCGAATACTTGAAGTTTTTGAAGAACATAATTGGCCAGATACCATAAAAGATCCATTCATTTCTTCTACGAGCATAGTTTCAGAGAAGCGTCTTCGAGATACTATTGCCAAACTTAATAAGTCAATTAATCCTAAATCTATCAGATTCGGCGTTGTAGGATGCAATAAGATAAAGTGGACATCAGACTAACCTCAATCGACGTTTTATCGACGTCATATACACACCGAATCAGCATGTCATCGTCTGTATAATTTGTTGCGGTTGTTGCAAATAATTCACCATCTTTAAGAAAGGTGGTGTTTCAATGAAAACAGCGACAACGACAAGTAGTGATTCAGATCTGATTAACTTGACCGAGGCTACGAAGCGTGTGCCCCGCAATAGCGGCAAACGGCCCAATACGTCTACGATTTGGCGATGGTGTCGCAGAGGTATCAAGTCACGCAACGGCAATCGGATAACACTGGCCCATGTGAGGGTAGGCGGTCGAATTTATACCAGCGACGCAGCCCTCACGGATTTCTTCCATGCTGTTGCCGAATCCGATTTAGATTATTTCCAACGCGAGCCACTACCTCAACCAATACGTGCTTCCTCCAAACAGCGATTACGCCAAATTGAACAGGCACGGAAAACACTAGAAGCAGCGGGTATTTAGTGCCGTATGCACGATACTGATGAAAATTATTTTACAAGTAATGAATAAAACCGCCGAAGCTGGGTAAGCATCACGGCGGCTTATTCTGAAGGACGATCAAGCTATGATAACACAAACCGACAGCCTTGACCACAAAAATTTTATTTATGGATTCGCGATAGAGGGCAACTGCACTTTGCCTCGACGATTGTCAATCGCTACGGAACATTTTGCAGGTTGTTCTGATAGTTGTCCGTCAGGCGAGTCATACCTTTCGCTATATCGCTTCAACAATAAGTTCGCAGACCATCTCAACAAAACAGGATCTGTTCGCAGATACACTGGTCCTACTTGGGCATCGTGGATTTGGTTCGACATTGATCGTAACGGTGAACCGCAACTAGCCTTAGATGATGCACGTCTACTTGTCCGTGCATTAATAGAGCTTGGCTCGAATGCTGACGACCTATTGATCTTTTTCTCAGGACAAAAAGGTTTTCACGTTGGAGTGTCAACGGCCTTGTTTAGTCCACTTCCAGCAATCGACTTCCCAACAACGACGAAAATGTTTTGCAAATCAATAGCATCGCAGGCTAGCATAATAGTAGACCTGAGTATCTACCACCGATTACATAGCCTTAGGAAGCCCAATTCGCGTCACCCCCAGAGCAATTTGTTCAAAAGGCATTTATCTTACAACGAATTGATGAAGCTAAGTGCTAACGACATTTTAAAACTTGCTAATAAGCCGATCAAATTTGATATTCCTAGCCCCTCAAATAAAAGCGTCAAGCTGGCGGCACTGTGGGGAAAGGCAGTGATAAGTTGTCAGCAAAAAGCACCTATCAACATATCAAAACCGTCGAACGCCAGCACTATTATAGAGGGGGAACGAAATGCCACACTCACTAGCCTCGGAGGTTCGATGAGGCGAATTGGCTTAGGTACGAACGAATTAGCAGCTGCATTATTACAAATCAACAAGGAGCGATGCAAGCCTCCTCTGGATGAACAAGAGGTTCAGTCTATAGCTAAAAGCATGGGCCAATATCAACCCAACCAGCTGGCCACAACAATGGCTACAGATCACAACGATCTAAGCCATGCGGTTAACAACGACACAGCAATTGCGAAGACTAACTACACAACTGCCTCGACAATGATGGAGCTGTGGAAGCAGAGACTTTTTAGTGGCGAGAAACCGGTCTCCTTAACTGACGATACTGTCCTCGCTGGTATTCCTGTTGGCCCTGGATTGGTCACACTGTTAGGTGGAAAACCTGGGTTAGGGAAAACTGCGTTGGTTATGCAGATTGCCCTAGACGCAATAAGAGCGAATGAACAGCTCACAGCGGTCGTTATCTCAGTGGAAATGACGCACGAGGTATTACTGGATAGACAGCTATCAAGACTATCAGGTGTTCCGTTGACCGATATCACCAATCGGCAGGTCGATAATCATATGGATCGTATCGAGACAGGGATCAACGTACTTGAAGCCATTAGTGAGCGTCTAATTTTTGTTGATGAACCTTTTGGTGTTGAAAATATCGTGAAGACTCTCAAGGGATTCGATCACGCGGAAAGACCAGTGCTGCTTGTTGTCGACTATTTGCAACGGATCAGGCCACATGGGAAACACAACGACACGCGAGCAGCCATTAATTCCATCATGGGGGCCTTACGGAGTATAGCCACGTCTGGTATATCGATTGTGTGCGTAGCTGCATTGTCTAGATCACAAGATGACCGTGGTCGGTCTAGTTATGATGCAAAGTACTTAAGCTTGTCATCATTTCGAGAGTCAGGAGAAATCGAGTACGGGGCGGACTCTGCATACATACTCAACCCTGGTGAGGATACTCCGCAGGCAATGACCTTAAAGTGTGTGAAAAACCGTCACGGAGAGATGCGAGATATTGCAATTGATTTTCAGCCTAGCGTCCAGAGCTTCACTCAGCTGCCTACCGCTAATATAAATGCCGAAGGTGGGGAGTAGCAAATGGAGTCTAAATCCCATTGCAAAAAACTAGCACCCAACGAAGTACTACCTCCAGTTGTTCCGTTAGAGTCTGAGACCAAAGCACGGAGGAAGAATCCCAAACAGGCGAGCGGACGCTGGGGAGAGTCTAATAAGTTCGATGACGCTGGGGCTAGGCTAGTTAGTACGACCGAACAGGCTTGTTGGCGGATCTTATTCAGGCATGCAACTAATGGGGAGGCTCGCATATCGCAACAGCGGATTGCCGAATCTATTGGCAAGGGGCTTAGAACGGTAAATCGCTCTCTCAAAAAGCTGGAGGAGGTTGGGCTTATTAAGGTATTGTGGAGGGGAGGACTTAATGGCGGAATATCAACATATCGCGTTTATGCGTATCCCCCTGATAGTGAGGGTACGTCATAGGTGTCATACGGGGGTACGCCAAAAGAGGTAATTATAGACGCCACTGGTGTCGTATAGTACAGAGTACTACAGAAGCGTGTCCGCATAGGCTACCACGCTAACACAAACCGACTCCGTACTGAGTGAGTAGCACGATGAGAATATCAAGAAGGATTAGACCGTGGACTCTTCGAGTTCAGGCTAGGTCTAGATGGGGAACTTATTGCCCATCTGATAATGGTCGACAGACGCAGCAAGCGTCAGTAAATTCATTACCGTTAGAACTTCACGAGCCTGCATCTGCAGCAACTGTGCATGGTGGTATCACGGCTAAATCATACAACCCGGCATCGCCTCAATAGCGGATCGGCCTGCGTTTGGGGCGGCGTGCGTGTATGGGCGGAAAGCTTCGCAAGTAGGTACTAAGTTCTCGATGAATATCGCAACGAAGCGAGGGCGGTTGAGAATTTGAATCCTGTTGATGGGCTGGATGAGTTTTTAGTGCCGAGCAATTGTGGTTCGGCTGGTGGTGTGGGCTAGGTTTGGGCTAACCGCCCCACTAGTTTTCCTACTGCACGCTCGACCAGAAGAATGCATATGCGATCCCCAGGCCAACCACCTTGTAATCTAAACCGTCATACGCAAATGCGACTGCTACCATTAATCCGGATATTAAACCAGAAAGTGAGCGACCAATACGGTCATCGGTTTCTGCATCTATCTTCCACGTTTTCCATATCCAAGGCAAAACAACCGTCCAAGACAAGAATGGGACAACGACCATTAAGCTGTAGCGATACCAGTGCCACCATGGTGGTGTATGAAGAGTTATGAACACCACGAGGAACGCGGATATATAATTCTGAGTTTGATTGTCACCTGCTCTCATTTCGCCGTCTATCGTACCCAGTACCCACCCTTGGCTCAAGATTATCCTCATCGGCAACGCATCACCTATCCGTCGAAGAAGCCGCAAACAAGTCTTGGCAAACGTATCATTGATACGAATAGGGATAAAATCACAGGATAAATGTGCAAGGCTTGCAATACGAAAACGCTCTGGTAGACTCTAAACAACGGTTATAGTTTATATTGACTGGGCTGCATCGCTCGACACGCAGGAGGTCGTTGGTTCAAGTCCAATATCGCCCAGTTACCTAACCCCCTTATGCGTCAAACACTTACGACGCTATTGTCCACCTTCTCACACCGCGCTACACTCGCCCCCAAAGCTATTTTGGCGCCCAATTGGCACCCATCGGGTTGTTAGCCATTTCGGCAGCTTATTAGTGGAACCATATGGACTGAGGATGTTAGCCTTGCTACCAACCACGACATTCTGGTTTTTTTTGCGCGAGTTCTCGTCACTTCGAATGCACACGTACCCCACGAACGAGGTCATGCAGAACTCAAGAACAGCGAGGGTTGGCCTTCAAGAAAACTAGCATGAACACGCACTGCATTGTTCTAAAAATGTACATGCCTTTCACCCTATTTTCCGGAGTAACCTGCTTTGACATAGAGAATCATTCTCGGCATACGGCGGTGATTATGTACTGTATGTAGATTCGGTCGTGTTGCACATTATGCATGATGTAGAACGATATACTTCCATCCGAGATTGGCGTGCGACCTTCTTCTCGGCAACTAGTTCATCTGGGATGTGGCCCACGGATTCCGAAATAAATTTCGTCGGTTGTCTGACCTCGAAATGCAGAATGCGCTAGACGGGCGTTATGCTCATCCACATAGAACGCGGCCAGCTTAGCCACTGTGTCTAGTGTATTCAAGAACAACCACTGATGTTTGAGCGCGCGCCACCGGGTTTTGATGAGCGAGTTAGCGAACGAGATGTCGGTTCGAGCGAGAAGTCGCGCATTGGCAGAATGTTTTGGTCGGCAGCACTGCGTGGGGCCTGGGGAAACCTGGGTCCCTATCGCGGAAGGTCGATCGTAAACGTCCGTTCCCTGAAACCGGCCATCTTAAATTTCTCCTCGCGCCCCGGCCAGATGAGCCGAATCTCACGGTCCACCGGCGAGTATTCGACTACGTACAGGGTACCGCTGCCACGCTTATAGTCGTATCTCCAAAGCGGCGGGCGGACGAATGCGGCTTCGACCTGCTGCTGGTTTGGCGAATTACCAATCAGTGCCTCCAGCTTGCTCAGCCGCAGAGCGCTCTGTGTATACCGGGCGTAAGCGCTCCATTCGATTTTTTGTTGGTGGTTTGTCGATGCTTGTTGCTGCACAAATGTCGCTGGCCGATCAGGCGAAAGAAAAGCTGTCGTAAAGGCGCCGTTGGCGTCGACCGCCACAAAGGTGTACGGCATGTACACAGGCAGCCTTGCGAGCGTTTCGCACACCTCCGCGACCGCACGGCAGGTTTGCAGCAAGTACCGGACGATAATCGGCGCAGCGAATCCCGGCCCAATTACGTTGCGACCACCGAATGCCAACGCGACCGCACATCCATGCTCGTTGATGCCGTCAAGCGCGCCCCAAATACAATCTGCGAGGGCAAGTGTTTTGACCTTGCCCCAATCTGCGTGCAGTACGATCGCGTCAAACAGGGCGGGGTGGTGATCGTAGGTTCGGATCATACGGGGCCCGGAGCCCAAATCCAACACAAGCTGTGCGCATGCCCGTACCATTGGGGGTGGATCGTAGAGTGTTAGGAATCGGGCCACATCGTCGCCGCCTTCGAGTCGTGCGCACAACGATTCAAAGATCGGCACTAGCTCAGGCATGTGGCGCCGCAGTTGCTCGACACCATGCCGCGGCTTCTGCCTAAGCGCACGTTGCATCCAGCGACGGTAGCCTGGCCAGTACTCGCGGAACACTTCCGGCAGCGTTTCCATCCTACCGTCATCGGCGATCGCGCGGAAGTCCAGCCGATTGTCGTCTGATGACACCATTAAAGTAGCTTGAAGGCGTGGTCCTCGACCCCGATCGCCGCAATATCCTTTTCGGGTAACGGCTGGCCCGAATAGTGGCTGTGCACGCCGACAATCCAAGCCCGTGCGCGATCGGTCAGCTGAAAATCTTCGTCCATGAACCGTCCGGGACTAACCAGAATGCCGAGGTCAGCCCCTTCGTATAAATAGTCACCTGGCCCGGAGATCCGTAGAAAAAATGCGCGCTTCTCGTGCTGAACCGTTCGGCGATGCGTTTGCATGCGAACATGCCTTATTTCGCCTGAATCGTCGAGTTCCCATATTCCGGAAGAGGGCGCCTCCGTAATTTGGCGAACCTCGTCTTCCGGCCATTTGATCACGAGCTGTGACCATGAATCGATGTTGTTCGGATTGGCCCAGCGGTTACTGAGCTTGATCGGATCCACGTAGTAATTGACACCCATCCACTCAAGTAGGTGGAACAGAAACAGCGGCGCGTCCGCGTGTGCAAAGGACGCCAGATTCGTCATTGAGCTTGCGCCCGTGATACGCGGATTGCATTCGCCTAGGTAGACTTCGTTGTTGTCCAAGTCGAGCAGGAAGTCGAGCTCGAAATATCCGCGGTAGTCAAGCTTTTTCAGCTCGTCGCCAAAAGCAATCGCCGAATTGCGCGCCTTCTCGCGTATGTCCTTGCTGAAGGCCCCGGCGAAGACCTCGTTTCCGCACCAGCCCCCCTTGTACGGTGTAAGTTCCTTGAATCCGACAAGCTCGGTCATCAGCGGACCGACGATCGTGCCACGACGCGTGACACACGCCTCGAGCGCAGCACCGCGGCAGCGAATCCGTTTCATCACCTTGACCTCTGGGGCCTCCGTAATTTCATTCGCGTATTTGTCGAAATCAGATTCGCTGGAAATGAAAAACGTCGTGTGTCCCGAGTCGCCGTAGGCCGTCTGGACAACCAAGTCTTCCCCCAAGCCCTTCGAAAGTTTCCGCAACGTCGCATACGAATCGACATGTTCGAGCACGTTCGGTACTGACCTGACGCCCGCCTTGTCCGCGATTCGCGTCGTCTCTACTTTGTCATCCACTTGGTTCCGCAGTTGCGCCGTGGGGAAGCAGACCTCTAGACCCAATTCCCGACAGAGTTCCTCGGTCTGTTCGTCGAACATCAGAAAGACTGCTTTGCCGCCCGGACCACGTTCGCGGATCAGCTCCTTTGTGGCGGGATGCGCCAGCAGGTAGTTGTTGATATCCTCGATCGAAGTCCACGGTTCGTGATCTATTTCTGGAGGTACAAACACGTTGGGATGCTGGCCGTCAAAACAGTCAATCGCATTAATGAACATGAAGCCGCGAATCCACTCATCCATTCCCAGCAGGTTGAATGGCGTGGCGCTCACGAAGTAGATCGGTTCCGAATTTCGATAGAAAAACCGCCGAACGTCCGACATGCCGCGCAACGCTGGTCGCTTGGTTTTCTTTGGCTGATCCGTCGTTAGCGGGCGTGCGGTGCCGATTATTCGCGACTTGTTTCCGCCGCGTTTCAGTCCAGGTTGGTTCGAACCCATAGTATCATTTCCTTTCGACGCTCAGACAGTCCTTTTTAAGAACGGCTGCCTGGGCCAATGCCTCCTCGGTAAACACCCGCAGCCCCTTGACCGGGTCGTATCCGTGGATTTCCTTTACATCCAGTTCCAACAGGTACGCCACGATTTGGGGGCTCAACACCTGCCCCGGTACCAGTACCGGAAAACCGGGTGGGTAGGGTGTAATGAAAGCCGCTGAAACATATTCGCGCCCCGCCTTGATTTCCCCCAGCGTCTCCATGTCCAATCCGATGTGGTCGAGTTTGTTTTCATCATAGGCGAGAAAATACGCGCGACGCAGGTCACCCTCCGCAGTTGGAAGCGAATCCGGTTTGAACGAATTATGGAACCTGCTGAAATCCGGGAGCGGTGGACCGTCTGCAAGCCCCTCCACGCGCGTGGTGTGCCGCAGCAAGCCTGCCTTGCTTTCCACAGAAAGGCGGTCTGCTAGCTCGTTAGAAATCTGCACAAGAACATCGACCAGGTATGCAATATCGCCGCGCGTTGTCCCAATATTCGGCATAAATAGTACCGTATTGCGCGATGTCTTGTTAATCTGGATGTCGTACTTGTCCATCAGCAGATGCCGGAATGTATCCCCGTCCATGCCGGTTGCGCCGATGTACAGCGTCACCCGCGTTGGATCGAGCACGAATTCGTCACTACGATACGCGTGCCGCAACGGGCCCCATCCACCTTCGGTATCGTAGTAGTAAGTGATTCCTGATGCTCGGTGTTCAGTCGGAATCATGTCATGCGGGCGCAGTACCGAAAAGAATCTCGCTATTTCCAAATTCTCACTGACTTGCTGCCGGAAAGTCATCGCCAGTCCGATGGTCTGCTCGACCATCTCGAAGCCCTCGAGTTCGACCTGACGACGCCCCACGTCCAGCGACGCGATCACCTGGTAGTTCGGCGACGTCGATGTATGCGTCATGAACGCTTCGTTGAATGAGTCCTTCGCCTTCTGCTCGAAGTCTTCGTCATAAACATGAATCATCGAACCCTGTCGAAATGATGTTAGCGTTTTATGTGTCGACTGCGTCGCGTACACTCGAATCCGAATCTTGTCTCGATCGATCTGCGGTTCCGACGCATGCGAACCAGCGTCAGTGTCCGTGGCTGCGTCTTCCTGGGATGTTGGAGCCGGCGACGATAATCCGCGGTACTTGTGCCGCAGACACGCAGCCGCGTCCATCGCGGTCCGCTGCCGTAGGGTAGGGGTGAACCGCCCGTAGGCGAACCACGCCTCGTCCCATAGGAATATCATGTCGGGCTTAATCGCCAGGACTCGTTCCATCACTCGTTGCGGGTCATAGGTGATCCCGTCGAACGTGCAGTTCGTGAGAATCAACATCCGCACCCGGTTAAGCTTGGACGCGTCCTTCAATTCCTGCAACTTGCGTTCAATCTCAGCCAGCGGCACCGCACCGTAGATTGAATACTGCGGCAGGGAGTACGAGTCCAAATATATCGGCAAGGCACCCGCCAGAACCAGCGCGTAGTGGTGCGACTTATGACATTCGCGGTCCACCAGTACAATGTCTCCCGGTTCGACAAGCGCCTGCACGACGATTTTGTTTGCTGTCGATGTGCCATTGGTCACGAAAAACGTCTGTCGCGCCCCGAACGCACGAGCAGCTAGGTCCTGCGCATGTTTGATCGGGCCGCGCGGCTGCAATAGCGAGTCCAGTCCACCACTCGTTGCCGAGGTCTCCGCCATGAAAATGTTCGGCCCATAGAAATCCAGGAAGTCCCTCGCCCAGTGTCCGCTGCTCATCGATTTGCCGCGTGCGATCGGCAAAGCATGGAAAACGCCAGTTGGTTTAGCGCTGAACCGTCGGAGTGCGTCAAAGAACGGTGTTTCGAAGCGGGCACGCACACCCTTGAGTATGCTCAAGTGCTGCTCCATGAATTGCTCAAGCCGGTAGAAAACGCGCCGAAAGTTGCTTCCGAGTTTGCCCGCCACGCGATCCAGCGGCGCATCGGTAACCAGGTACAGGTCGAGTTCCGGACGTAATCGCTTGAGCAATTTTGCCAGTTCAACGCTTCGCTCATGCCCGAAACATATCGGTAACCTTTGGTGCCCAATTACTTCGGCATAGCGTTTTAGCGACGGGTGTGAGTTCGCTGTGTGGAAGGAATAGTTGTAACGCAGGAATACCGCTTGAATGGTCCAGTTGAACTGCACCGCGATCACCGCGTCCTCGAGACTCGACACGCTCACAATATCGTAGTTGAATTCGTCACTCTCGCGGCGACATCTGCGAAGCCCTTCACGCAGCTCTTCTCGGTCGCATTCGTCGAAGGCGTCGACGATCAGTACCTCGAAATAAGGCTTGGGCGACTTGTGGTTCGGCTCGTGTCCTCTATCCGTAAGCGTATCGTGTGCCGACCGTACTTGACTACCTGAATCACGCTGCCGATATCCATCGCCAACCAGCCGTCGTGCAACCTCACGCGCCTCGCTCGCCAGGTCGGCAAATGCCCCGCGTTCCAGCAGGTGCGTCAGGCTTGTCACCTGAGATTCGCCAGGAAATGCCCAGTAAGCCTCGAACTCACGTAAGTCTGCCAGGCTCGCCTCCACCAGTGTCCGCGGCTCGGACAGATTTTGTTGCTCGCGGGCGTACTCGTTCAGCCAGGCGCATCTGGCCTGCAGGTCATTCCACGTGTCCATCCGCAGCTGCGGCGCAGTGTATGCCCCCTGGACCACTTTATTCGCGGTCGACTCCATCGCGTGGTCCGACATTACACACTCTCCGTGATTGACGGGTCGCTCGTCAGCGGCGGCACAACAGGGGGCGCCTGACCGCCAAACGCGAGACCCGCTTTCGAACCGCGCTCCATTTTCTCCAGGGGCCCAAGCGTATCCAGATATGCAGCGATACCCGAGTTCCGATCGTAGACCGAGAACTCCACCGCCCGTTCGCGGAAGCTCTTCAGCGGTTGGCCGAGACCCTTCAGACCGACTTCTCTCGATCGTCGGACGCGATCCAAGTCGATCTCGATAGGTAGCAGTTCCTCGTTGCTCCCCGCCTGATAAAGCACATCGCCGGTCGGTGACACGAGCAGCGAACGCCCGTTGCCACCGTCGCCGATACCATTGATGTCGATCACGAAGCACTGATTCATTGCGGCAGTCGCTCGCACAATCGACAGTTCGACATCACGGTCAATACTCGGCGTCAGCGTCGGGTGTAAAATCACTTCCGCGCCCATCGCGGCCAGGGTTCGCGATGTCTCGGGGAACCACATGTCGTAGCAGATGCTTAATCCGAAACGGCCCACGTCCGGAACATCGAATACGCCGAATTCCGTGCCGGACGTCACGCCCACTTCGTAAGGCATGAATGGAAACATCTTTCGGTAACTGCATACCACTTCACCGGTGGGGTTAATTACTGGTGCAGTGTTGTAAATAAGTTGTTCAGTGCTCTCGTACATCGAACCAGGAATCAACCAGATTCGGTGCTTGGCTGCCAGGTTGCTATATTGTTGCAGTGTATCGTTTGGCATGGGCAGGGCGTTCCCCGTCCAGCCACCATAAGTCGCGAGTTCGCTGACTAGCACCATTTGAACCCATGGATACAGATGCATGAGCATCTCGATCCGGTCACAGATATGTGCGAAGTTGGATGTACGCCCAGAAATATTTAACTGTAGACCGGCAATTGCGAATGGCCGCATCGCTATTTCCTTCCTTTCACGCCGGCCTTTGCTGGCCCGCAGGTGTAATCGCGGATCGTGTCTTCCAGGATCGAAAGGCCGCGTTCCAGTTCGTCGTTTGCGATTACAAGTGGCGCGAGCACCCTAATCACGTTGCCATCAATTCCGGCCGAGATCACTAGCAATCCTTTTTCGCAGCATGTGCGAATGATCTGCCGTACTAATCCGCCGGCCGGCCTTCCCGGGTCGCCTTCTTCGGCAAACTCCATGGCTAGCATCGCCCCTAGTCCACGGACGTTTACGATTTCTGGCACGCTTGTTGATAATGCCTCGAATCGTGCCCTGATTGTTGCGCCGCATTGCGCCGCCACCTCATTCAGTCGGAGCGATTCCATCCGTTTGATCGTCGCCAGTGCCGCCGCGCATGCAACTGGATTGCCGCCAAAGGTGCCACCGAGCGTACCCGGCGTCACTCTGTCCATGATCTCGCCGCGACCGAGCACGCAAGAAATAGGCAGCCCGCCGCCCATCGACTTTGCCCATGTCGAGAGGTCCGGCACCACGCTGTAGTGTTCAAAGGCGCCCCATCGCCCGGTCCGCCCGAACCCGGTTTGCACCTCGTCGATAATGAGCATAATCCCTTGTTCGTCGCATATTTCGCGTAACCCGGCGACGTATGGCTTCGGCGCGACGTTGAACCCGCCCTCGCCTTGGACCAATTCGATAATGATCGCCGCCACGTTTTCCGCCGCGACCGTGTTGCCGAATGCCGCCCGAAGTCGAGCAAGCTCGCCCGCCGCCACACAGGCGGCCGCGGGGCCGTCAAAATCGCTGCATTCAGGGTACGGCAGCCTGTACACTTCCGGAGCGAATGGACCGCAGCCTATCTTGTAGTTGATCTTCGAGGTCAGTGTCGTCGCCAGCAGTGTCCGCCCATGAAAACCGCCGGTAAAACAGATCACTGCGCTCCGCCCTGTAGCTTGCCGCGCAATTTTGATTGAATTCTCGACCGCCTCGGCTCCGCTGTTCACCAACATCGCCTTGGTGCTCGGACCATGAGGCAGAATCGCAACGAGCTTTTCGCAAAGTGCGACATAGGCCTCGTAGGTTGCCACGTGAAAGCATGCGTGCAGCAACATGCCCGCCTGTTCGCGAATCGCCGCTACCACTTCAGGATCGCAATGTCCAACATTCATCACTCCGATTCCGCCCGCGAAGTCGATGAGCGGCCGGCCCTCAACATCAGTGATCACCGCGCCAGAAGCAGTCGATGCAGTTACGTCCGAAACGCGCCCAACCCCACGGCATACCACGCGATCACGTCGGTCGATCAAGTTCTGATTCGATGTCATCCGATTGTTCCTTGCTACGAATGAACCCAGTCGCTTACAGTCGCCACGATACGTATTGAACTTCTGTATACTCATCTATCACGTAGCGACCGCCTTGCGCCCAAAGCCCGAATACTTCACGCCTCCGAATGGCGCCTGAGCCGTCGACGGTTCTCCATCATTGGCCGTAATGATACCATATTCCAGCACCTCTGCCACGCGCATCAGCTGGGATGCGTCTCACGTGAAGAAGTATGCTGCTAAGCCGGGAACGGAAACACTCTTCCCATCTGCCAAGAAACGTCCACATTTCGTAACCGTGTCTTCGTCATGTGCGTTAACTTTTTTCACCGCAGCGGCATAGATCAGTTGACCGATCGTCAAACCATCTTGCAAACCATCACCGACTCTTCCCTGCGGCGATCGCTACTGGCAGGATGGGTCGTAATTAAGCTAGGGCGCTTGAGAATCTAAATCCTATTGACGGGCTTGGTGAGTTTTTAGTGCCGAGCCATTGCGGACCGGCTGAGAACAGTTGATGCTTATTACAGTCCAAGATCACTACTATAGAGTTATCGGTAAAAAATGCTGCGCTCGAGTGCCTCTTGCCATGAATGGGAGCAATCAATGTAGGCTATGGCGTTTTGTAGATAATCGTTATCATAATTTTCCTGATCGAATGGTATCCAATCTTCTATAGTCTTCAGTCCTAGGTATACCTCTAAGGTCTAACACCGAATTTACGTAGTGTTCATGATCCTCCTCGCTTTCAGAGAATATCCTCTAACCATTGCAATGTTCATCAGTGTCAGTGAGATCACCTAGTGATACATGTCCTGGTAGTGTGTTAAGTCCGCACCCAGTTCACATGCAAACTAGTAACGCGCATAGAATAATTATGTTTCGCATGGCCACTCCAAGAGCTGACATTTTATTAGATTTCAACATCGTATCATTGATACAAATTGGGGCAAAATCCCAGGCAAATCATGCAAAGATTGCCATACGAAACGTCTTTGGTAGATCCTAAACAACGATTGTAGTTAATATTCACTGGGCTGCATCGCTCGACATGCCGGAGGTCGTTGGTTCAATTCCAATATCGCCCAGTTACGTTACCCCCTTTATTCGTCCAACACTTACGACGCTAATGGCCATCCATTAAAAGTGCGCTACCGTCGCTCCAAAACTATATGGGGGGTACGTCTGACGCCCCTTGTGTTGGTCCAGCGAATTTTACATGACAACGAGGATCGTTTTCTACGCCAAAAGACGTTGAGCTTAACTAAATCAGGACTTGAATGAGCTGCAAGATGTGCATGAACCATCAAATATCGGCAGGAAATCAACAGTAAAGGATCCATCCATATGTATATGAAGTGAATCGAGGCTGAAAAATATATAAAAAAATCCTATACAGTGCGTTTCCTACAGCACGACCGACAGACGGTGTCTGCCATCAAGTAAGTTGGCCAGGAGTTGCGAGGTTTGATGTGCGGAAGTTGATTCGCAGGCCGTAAATGGTAATAGCCTTAGTAGGGAGTATTACCTGCGAGAGTGTGTGAGGGCGGTGATCGTTGCACCAAGATACATAGGATTTGAGCCCTGGTGAAATTTCGATTGATGATACGATCGGGGTAAAAATGACCTGACTGTAGGAGGAATCATTCCGACGGCATATGAATTGCAAGGCATTTTGTAGGAATCGGGTCGCTGACAGGCTCTAATCGACGTTTTTTGGTAGAATGCGTGCCTGATTTCCTCCGGCAAGGGAGTCGCTCGTGTGGTTAATGACGCCAAAGTGTGCTTATCGAAAGACGCTCATGGCGTGGACAAAACAGAATTTTCATGTACCCACGATGTTGGCTAAGTTATTCTGGCTGACTATGGCCATAAGTCACACACCCGGCTTAATCGTAGCATGGCGCCGTGCTTTGTTAGTTGGTTGCACATTCGACGCGCTACTGCCATGTCTATTCCTGATCGCTTCGATGTTCTTCTTTTTACTCAAGATCGGCAATGTGCGTTTTCTAAAAACTACTTCGGATCGCCGTGCCTGCCTTATTTTTTGCATACTGATCGGCATGCTGCATGTTGATATCAGTCGTGCAAGCGCCGAGCATGCCATCGTCGTTGAATATACGGAGGCCCTCGCACTGACGCTTGTCGTTGGTCGGATGATTATCTTGCGTCATGAGAGCAAGCCAGCATGGTCCTCAAATGTTAGGCACGCTAGCATCTTGTCAGGTCTTAGCAACGCTGCAAGAAAAGCCTGGTTAGCTTCTTTTCCAACTCACTCTTGGTTAATAGTTCATCAAGCGTTACATGAACGAGCTCCGCCTGTCTGACGGTGCACTCACGCGGCACGCAGCCAAATATAATGGACTAGGTTTTCCCATGGTCAGGTATGCGTTAAGCCTGGCCGCGACAAACCGTTATGTTGAATCAGACTATTTCAGGTGGAGTTTTTCCATGCATTCTGCAACAGTATTAGATTTAGATCATGCACAGGAGCACGCGAGTAGTGGGGTGGCACATCAGCCCCATCGCGGCGTATTGCTGATCAACCTCGGTACGCCAGAGGCCGCTACGGCAGCGAGCGTTCGAGATTACTTACGTGAATTCTTAGCTGATCCTGCAGTGATCCAACTGCCACGCTTATTGCGATGGCTTAATGTCCCGCTGGGTCGCATGATTGCGCGATTTCGCTGCAAGGCTAGTGCGGCTATGTATCAATCCATCTGGACGGATGGTGGGTCACCATTATTGGCCACATCCAACGAGCAAGTGTTGGCACTTCAGCAGTTGATGCCGCGTTCATGGGGGGTATATGGCGCGATGCGGTATGGAAACCCATCCATCCCAGATGTGTTGAAAAAAATCGAGAATGATGGAATCGAAGAACTTGTTATCGTGCCCATGTATCCGCAATATAGTGGCCCGACGACTGGTACCGCCATTAAGGCTGTCTACGATTACCTACGTCAGGATGATCATCCGCTCCAGGTCACGACGCGACTGAGTTGGTATAACGATCATAATTATGTGTCCGCTCAGGCGAAACTTCTTCAGCAATATGCCCACGCGCATGGCCTCACGCCGGACAATACTTACCTGTTATTCTCCGCTCACGGTCTACCCGTTTCCTATGTACGCAAGGGTGATCCTTATCCTGGTCAAATAGCTGAAACCGTTTCGCTCGTTACCGATAAGTCTGGCTGGCCGCGCGATAGAATGTCAATGGCCTTTCAAAGTCGATTCGGACCGGCCAAGTGGCTTGAGCCATACACCGACTATGTGCTGAAGGACTTAGTTGCTGCAGGTGAGAAGCGGATTCTCGTGTGCCCAATCAGCTTTACCGTTGATTGCCTTGAGACACTCGAAGAGATTGATGTGCGTTATCGTGAACTTGTAGAGGGGCTTGGCGCGGAACTTTTTCTCGCGCCAGCGTTAAATACGTTTCAACCGTTTATTTCTGGCCTAAAACACCTTGTCCTTCAGGGATGCAGCCCAGTCAACGGTCGGAAAGCGCTCGCAGGTAGTCTCGATCATTCGGGTGGAAATACTGTGGGGCAGTCGTTACTGACTGATTCGTTAGTTATGGTAGGTGCTTCTATACCTGGCCGCATAAATACCGGCAAGGGGCCTCACCTCCACTATACAGATGCTGCCACGCTCAAGAGAATTAAACGTCCCGCCTGTGCCGTGCCGGATTTTCTAAAAAGTGTGATCAAAGGCGCGGGTTTGACAGAAGCTTTTGTCTGGAACACTTGTCATCGATTCGAATTATACGGATGGGTCAGTGGCGACTGTGGTGATATCAAAGCCGAGACTTATGAACAGGCTGCGTCGATCATTAGCCGCCAAATGGTCGGTGACGAAGTCGTGGCAGCTGAGGATATTAACGTCCTTGTTGGTGTGGATGCCCACCATCACCTGCTTAGAACGGCTTCGGGGTTAAACAGTAGTCTGCCCGGCGAACGCGATATTTTGACGCAGCTTCACGCCGCTCAGCGACTTGCCGAGCAAGCAGAAACAGCCGGTTCGCTTACCGGGGCGCTGATTCATCAGGTAGCCAATAGCGATATTACACTACGCAAGCAAACAGTTTGGGGGTCGTACAGCCCGGGCTATGCCCAAATAGCACTTCAATACGTGGCTGACCGCATGAAATTCGATTGGTTAAATTGCCGCGTGGCCGTCATTGGTGGGTCAACGACATCGGCTGGTGTTCTTCGAGCCTTAACGGAACAATTCGGTTTACCGAGCATACAGATCACGCTCGTGCATCGTGGACATAAAAACGGCAACCATTTGAAAATACTGCGCAAGGCTATCGGGCAAGGTAGGAGAATTCGCGTCCAGAATTATAACGAGGCTGTAGTCGATAGATTAATTAGTGACGTGGACATCGTTATCTTCGGTCTGGATAGTGAGACACCACTGATTGATGAATCGCGATTTATGCGAGTCCGCGGCACAAATAGCAAGGTACTAACTATTGTGGATTTCAACACTTTCGGATCTACAACAGGCCTAGTGAAGCTCCCTAACGTCGCCTTAATGGCTATGGACGAAATTGAAAAAGCGGTGAATGCTGATGCCACCGCGTTAAGTACAGATGAAGCATTTCTAGCTGCGTGTAGTGCAGCCGAGGACTGGATTGCTGACTCAGTTGCCGGGGACGACGTAAATCGGATTCCTAGAACAGTCAAACATAAACTCGATTATAGCGAAGACAGACGCTGCCCTGTCTCGTCAGGAGGTATAGATTCATGATCGCCGTCAACAAAACCATTACACAGCCCAAGATTGATATGGACGTTTTTAATCGTTACTCGGGTATTTCACTGCCACGCCACGTATCGTATCCCATGCCAACGTGGTGGCATAAAATGGGTGGCGAAGATGCCCAGAAAATGTACGAAGAAGATAGCCGTCAGTTGCCTGGTTGCGACTTCTCATTATACCTGCATATTCCATTTTGTGAGCATTTGTGTAAATTCTGCGCTTGTAACCGTGTCATCCTTGGTTCAAACCACGAAAAGGTTAGGCCGCAGGTCGATCGCTACATTGCCGCGCTAGAAAAGGAGCTGCGCATGTTGGCGGATGCTGTTGGAACAGATCGACCGCTACGGCAAATTCATTGGGGTGGTGGCAGTCCGACCTATCTTGATGCTACGCAAATTGAACGTGTGCATCAGACGATTGCGACGGCATTTCGTATCGCGCCAGATGCGGAAATTGCCATGGAAATTGATCCGCGATCGGCTACAGAGGAGAAGATGAGGACACTGAAAAGGCTTGGCTTCACACGGATATCCCTGGGTGTGCAGGATTTCGATGAGGTTACACAGAAACATGTTCGACGAATACAGGCATACGAGATGATACGTGAATTCACGACGCTGTGTCGTGAACTCGGCTTCCGCAGTGTTAACTATGATCTGATATATGGGATGCCATTTCAGACACCAGAAACGATAAGAGAGACCGTGAAGAAGACGATCACGTTGGGGCCTGACCGGGTCGCGTTTTATCATTTTGCCCAGATTCCTGACAAGATTGCCACACAACGCGGTATGAACTTGAGTCAGCTACCGAACAGTGAATCCAAGCTTGAAATGTTTCAGATCGGACTCGAATTGTTTGAAGCGGCCGGTTACGAATTTATCGGGCTTGATCATTTTTCGAAGCCGGAGGAATCACTGGCAAAAAGTGTCGCGGAGAACAAAATTCAGCGCAACTTCCAGGGTATGACTACTGGCGGTGATCTCAATTTGCTAGCGGTGGGCGCCTCTTCTATCAGCCAATTACGTAACATCGGGTTTCTTCAAAACACGAAGAACATAGATGATTATGTGAACGCATTGGAAGCCGATCGATCACCCATAGATCGCGGCAAGTGGTTCACCGAAGATGACTGTATTCGACAGGCTGTTCTGAGTGATTTGTATTGCATGGCCGAGCTAAATCCAATGTCTATCGAGCAGCGATTCAATATTGAATTTAAAGAATATTTTGCTAGCGAGTTGAAGGTATTACAGGAGTTAGCGGCAGACGGCCTAGTGGCGATCGGCGCGGACGACGTCATTCGTGTCATTAGGCCGCTTGGGCGTGTTCTGTTGCGTAACATCGCTGCGGTGTTCGACGCCTATCTCGACAAGCAGGCTTATCGAGTTGGTGAGCGAGCTAATTTTTCTGTTAATGCGTAATGAGCACGTTCGATCTTTGGTGATATGAAATAGGAGACGAAACCATGTTGAGAAACGATCTAGTTCTCCGTGCTGCTCGTCGTGAACGGACCGAGCGTACACCCGTCTGGATGATGAGACAAGCTGGCCGAACTGATCCCGCATACCGCTCGTTGCGCGAACAAGCCAACCTTCCACAAGAAGCTATGTTCCAAGATGTGGACATGGCGACGCAGGCGTCTTTGCTTCCGGTGCGTTTCGGCGTTGATGCTGTGATCATTTATCAGGATATCCTCACACTACTTACGCCGATGGGCACGCCCTTTGTGTTTCGTCCTGGACCTCACACCGACAGTCCCATAGCGACATCAACGGATATAGATCGTTTATGTGGTCTTGATCCATCCACCGATATGAGTTTTGTGGGGGATACCATTCAACGCGTGCGGAAAGAACTCGATGGCGAAATGCCAGTTTTGGGTTTTGCCGGTGCACCTTTGACGTTAGCGTTTTTCATGCTCGCAGGCAAAAGTCCAGGGACAACGGCAGGGCTGCCACAAAAGGCGATGGAAGTAGCACCACAAGCTGTTCATCGGCTATTGGACAAGCTTACGGATGCAACGATCGCCTACCTCGCCTACCAGATTGAACAGGGCGTCGATGCATTTCAGTTGTTCGAATCTGTGGCTGATTTGCTAACGCCAGCGCAATACAAGACGTTTGCACATCCGTACCATCAGAAGATTTTTGCCGAATTGAAAGGGCGTGTGCCAGGTATACTTTTTGCGAAAGAAGAGCCCAACATCGATTTAATGGTTGACTCCGGCGCGGAGGTTCTCAGCATTGGTCGCTGCCTAGACCTAGCAGAATGCAAGATGCGATTTGGACATAAAGTGGCGTTTCAGGGGAATGTGGACAATATGATTGTGGCGCATGGCACGCTCGAACAAATCGATCATGCCGTACATGATTGCGTTCGGGCCGGTGATCAGCATGGGCACATTCTCAATCTAAGCCACGGTTTGCTAAAAGAAACACCTTTTGAAAATGTTCAGCAGGTAATAAAGTCAGCCAGGCACGCTAGCCACGAGCCCGAGCTACAATCGATTTGAAAGGCGGGTGCACGATGAACGCACAGCGTCGAGAAGTTCTTGTAATTGGTGGCGGAATTAGCGGCCTAACTTTAGCGTGGAAATTAAAAAAAGCGGGCGTCGACGTATGCTTGATGGACGCGGCTGAACGCATGGGCGGGTGTTCACAAACTACGCATAAAGATGGTTTTTTACTTGAACGAGGACCATTTAACGTGATGGTGCGAGACCCATCTTTTGAGCAACTGCTCGAGGATGTGGCAGATACTGTATCTGTCGTGCCGGCGGACGATGCTGCGAAGTTGCGTTACATCTATCGTCGCGGGCAGTTGCACGTGGTGCCCACCAACCCACTTGCATTGATGACAACTAAACTCCTTTCCCTAGGCGCTAGAGCACGGCTATTCCGCGGTTTATTGTGGTCAAAGCGCCCACAATTTAATGAAGAAACTATCGAACAAGCTGTCTCGCGAAGACTTGGTTATGAAGTGGCCGACACCATAGTCAGTGCCGCCGTCAATGGCATTTTGGCAGGTGACATCAACAAGCTAACCTTGGCCGCGTGTTTTCCTTCGGGCGCTCGTATAGACGCAGAGATGCGGAGTCCTATCGGTTATGGCCTACGCAAGGCAATCGCTGGATCAAACAAAAAGCGATCTAAACACAAAAGAAAATGGCGTGGGCTTGTCAGCGTGGAAGGTGGGCTTGGCGTGTTTATGGACGCGCTCGCGAGTCGTCTTGGCGATGATTGTCTGACGAATTGTCAGGTCAAATCGGTCTCGCCCGATGATGAGGGATATACTGTCGCATACGAATCACCGCAAGGTAGCAAGCATGGATTGTCCACGCTGAAGTGTCGTAGAATTGTATTGGCGCTGCCCGTGGCTCAAGCTGCGCACGTTCTTTCAGAGTCGTTTCCAGATGCCGCGTCCGCCCTGGAGCCAATCACCAGTTCGCCGATAACGGTAGTTAATCTAGGTTTTCGTGAGCGTGATGTTGGCCATCATCTCCGGGGGTTTGGCTTTCTTGTCCCGCGCAATGAGGCGGGCATGCCGGTGTTGGGGGCTCTTTTTTCGGATAGTGTCTTTCCACATCATGCCCCCAAAGGTCACCGACTGATCCGAGTATTTCTCGGCGGCGCGCAACAACCAGAAGTGAAAGATTTGACGGATGAACAACTGAAAATCAGAGCGATTGACGGATTGCGCGACTTGTTGCAGATTACCGGCGAACCTGTGCTGGTAGACATGATTCGGTACAGCGCGGCTATTCCCCAATATCATGCTGGTCATCGTGACCACATAGCCCGGTTCCGTAATGCGGTGAGTGCCTGCCCTGGGCTGTACGCCGTAGGTAATTATCTCGATGGCGCCTCGTTGAACGATTGTGTACGCGTAGCTCATC
Organism: Phycisphaerae bacterium; assembly: GCA_029260115.1. Taxonomy (GTDB): domain Bacteria; phylum Planctomycetota; class Phycisphaerae; order UBA1845; family UBA1845; genus JAJRPG01. The sequence goes on from JAJDDW010000102.1 coordinate 35,994, forward strand.
TGTGTGCAGATAGTATCATCAAGGATAGCAGCTGCGGGAGTAATATAAAGCAAGAGCCGCTCACGGAGAAACTTGCATTGTGCTAGACTGGTCTGCTACGAGACGCGATGATAATGATGCATTAAGACAATGCTTGTTGGTGGTATACTCACGAAGGAGTTTATAAGATGACAGATGATAACCAATGGCTCCCCCTCGTCAGGCGACCACGTAGGCTAAGGCGTAGTCAAGCTATTCGTGATCTCGTGTGCGAAACTGTACTCCTCCCCAATCGGCTAGTGTTGCCGCAGTTTATAATGGAAGGTGATGATACCGCCCAAGCTATAGACGCCATGCCAGGGCGATATCGCATGACGATAGATCGCACAATCGCAGAATGCATGGAAGCCATGGCGCTTGGCGTGCAATCGTTTGCATTGTTTCCCCTGGTATCTGAGTCGTTAAAAACCAATGATGGCCGGGAAGCGTTGAATCCGGACAATCTAGTTTGCCGGTCAATACATGCGATCAAAGAGGCTTGTCCTGGGGCGTGTGTTATCACCGATGTAGCGCTCGATCCTTATTCGAATGTCGGTCATGACGGCATAGTTAGCCCTCAGGGTCCGGTGCTTAATGACGAAACTGTCGAAGTGCTTGCGAAAATGGCAGTAGTTCAGGCCACGGCAGGTGCCGATATTGTGGCACCATCAGATATGATGGACGGACGCGTGAGGGCGATTCGAGCAGCCCTCGACGAATCTGGATTCATTGAGGTTGGTATTTTGAGTTACACGGCTAAATATGCGTCGGCCTTTTATGGCCCATTTCGTCAGGCGCTTGAGTCGGCACCTGTGGATGCGCCAAACGTACCAAAAGATAAGAAGACCTATCAGATGGATCCCGCTAACTCGCGGGAAGCCATAGCCGAGGCGATGCTCGATGAGGCCGAGGGCGCCGACATGATTATGGTTAAGCCCGGTTTGCCCTATCTAGATATTATTCATCTACTTCGCAACAAGACCACATTGCCAATCGCAGCGTATCACGTCAGCGGTGAGTATGCGATGATAAAGGCTGCTGCAAAACTCGGATGGCTAGATGGCGAGGCCTGTATGCGAGAATCGTTAGTCGCACTAGCGCGAGCCGGTGCGGACGTGATTTTTACATATGCGGCCCTGGATTATGCACGGTCTTGGCGTGAGTCCTTTGCATAAGCAGCGATCGCCGATGCGAGGGAGGAGAATGAGCGGTCGGGTGCTTCGACTGCAGGCTCAATACCCATACCGCGTAGCGTTGAAGTTGTCGAAGGACCGATGCTGGCATACGGTAGGTTAATCAATCCAACGGCGCGGGCGGCTGAGGCGCTCGCTATTGCAATTATGTCTACCTTATCAGCGCCCAACGGATCAACATCACGAGGCTTAGTTTCATAAAGGATTGGACAGGTGACCTGCGCATTACCCCACCCGCACAAAGGCTTGGCTAGCGATGATCTTGGATAACATATTTTTGCAGCTAGAACGTGTTGTTTAAGATCAGCAAAAAGGCTTGTGGATATTCCTTCTGTGGACACAATCGCAACGCGAAACCCGAGCGCTGCCGCTAACTGTTGCGACACCTTACCGACCACGGCTACACGAGGGATGCGGTGCTGCGTGAGCCGTGCTATGTATTCGATCGCAAAGGGGCTTGTGAGCACTAGCCAATCCTCTTTCTCGAGCGAGTTAACTGACGAGATGTCGAAAGTGTCGGACACTTGACGCTGTAGCATGGGTTGCCACACGTCATGAAGGCCAACGGAACGCAGCGCCATGCCCAGTGGTCCGTCTCTCTCTTCATCGCGTGTTACCCAGACTCTCATCTTTATATTCCAATACGAAATGGGTAGGATGGTTTGATGCTTGAGCGTCTTGCATTATCTGAGCTGTCGAACTAGTCGGTCAGCCAGAACTATGCCAACTGCCTCTGCATCCTGGCCTGTCTCAATTCCAGTGGCCATTCGAGAACCGTCGTCGCTAAAAAGTTGTCCGTGCAGTTCGATCGTAAGGCCATTTAGTTTTGCCAATGCGCCGACGGGCACATGGCAACCTCCGCCGATCTGCCGCAGAAATGCTCGTTCTGCAGTAACGGTCTTTCGGGTAGGCGCATCATCGAGCAACTTTACAATATCTCTGGCCTCGCCATGATCTCGTGTCTGAATGGCTAGTGCACCTTGTGCTGGGGCCGGTACAAACTTATCGGTGGGCAGGTCGATCCGGTTTGGTGTTTCGATGGAAAGGCGTTTTATACCGGCCCCTGCAAGTACGACGCCGTCTAGTTCCTCGGTTTGCAACTTAGCCACACGAGTAGGCACGTTGCCGCGAATTTCTACAATTTCGACATCACCAAGTTGGCGAAACTGAGCTGCTCTACGTGGACTGCTCGTACCGATCCGAAAACCCTTGGGAAGGTGATAGAGGTCCACTGGTTCACGCGTAACCAGTGTGTCGTAGACGACCTCTCGAATTGGAATGGCGGAGATCGTCAAGCCTGGTGTCGTAGCGGTTTGCAGGTCTTTGTAGCTATGCACGGCTAGGTCGACCTCTTTATTTGAGATGGCCTGTTCGATCGCACCGACGAATCCACCCACCGGCCAATTCGCGTCGAACTTTTGTTGCGTAGCTAGGTCGCCGTGTGTCTTGATAATCACTCGAATGATCTCGAGACCAGGCTTGGCCGCTTTGAGTCGCTCGGTGACCCAGTTGGTTTGCCAGAGGGCTAAGTCGCTACCACGTGTGCCGATGCGTAGCGGTTTCATGAGGATACTTTCGCAAAACTTTTCGATGCCGCAACCAGGACGGCGTCGATAGCGTCGTCATCATGTGCGGCTGAAACAAACAGGGCTTCAAAACTTGAAGGTGGTAGCCAAACACCAAGATCGAGCATCGCATGAAAGAATCGTGCAAACAACTCGTGGTTGCACGCCTTGGCATCATCGAAATTACAAACCCGTTTTGTTGAAAAGGCCAGTCCAACCATACCACCGGTATAGCCTGTTTGAACGGCAATGCCAGCTTGATTTGCGGCATCCGCAAGCCCTTCGGTCAAGCGTTTCGACTTCCCGGCTAGCGACTCGTAAAATCCCGGTTCGCGACATAAGCCAAGCGTTGAGATTCCTGCGGCCATGCCAACCGGATTTCCACTTAGTGTACCAGCTTGATAAACCTGTCCGAGCGGACTTACCTGTTTCATCAATTTGGCTGATCCGGCGTATGCGGCGACTGGCATGCCGCCACCGATGACCTTTCCAAGACAAGTCAAATCGGGCCGAACGCCACATATGTTCTGGTAACCGCCCCAAGCAGTACGAAACCCGGTCATCACCTCATCGAAAATAAGCAGGCTACCGTGTTTGTCGCATATCGATCTTAATCCAAGTAGAAAATCGTCTCGCGGTTCTACATATCCCATGTTTCCGGCGATAGGTTCAACGATGATTGCGGCTACGTCGGTGCCTTGTTGATCGAGTACTTGCGACACCGCTTGCAAGTCGTTGTATGGCGCTAATAAGGTAGTATCTGCAAATGCCTTAGGTACGCCTGCCGAATCAGGCGAGCCAAAGGTGGTGGCACCAGACCCAGCAGCCACGAGCAAAGAGTCCACGTGCCCATGGTAGCCACCAAGAAACTTCAATGTTTTGGTTCGCCCAGTAGCGGCGCGTGCCAGTCGAAGCGCACTCATCGTCGCTTCGGTGCCGCTATTGACAAATCGTACCATCTCTATCGAGGGCAAAGCGTCGACAATGATTTCAGCCAGTTGTGTTTCGAGCGGGCAGCAGGCGCCGAAACTGATCCCGTCAGCCGCAGTGTCGGATACCGCTTTGATGACCTGTGGATGGGCGTGTCCGGCAATCGCAGGCCCCCAGCTTCCGACTAGGTCCACGTAGCGGCAGCCGTCGACGTCATATACATAGGCACCTTGAGCACGTCGTAGAAACCGAGGATTGCCCCCAACGGATCCAAATGCCCTAACCGGGCTATTAACGCCTCCGGGCATAACAAGCTTCGCCGCGTTGAATAACTGCTCTGATTGAGCTTGTTGCTGGATTGCATGCATGATAATTACGTCTCGATTTCAGATTATACCCGTGCGTTTTGGCCGTACCCAATTAATTCACAAACAGTAAAGACGATTCTCCAGCCCCGATTTTCTGGCCATTATGCCATATAGAAGCGTGTCTGTCGCTCTACATAAACTCTAGCAATCGGTGTGCCGTTGTCCATCCCATTAATAATTTTCCGGCCTAGAATTGGCGTGATTTGAAGGAATTTTGCTTGTCTGTACGAAGCGAATTTATCTGAAAATCAGGTGATTTCCACTTCGTTTTGATTCAATCTGTCAGTCTTTTCAAGGGTTTATGTGCCCCATGACTGTCGCAAACTAACGGATTCGGGCTACTTCTGTTCCAGAGGACGTTTATGGGAGGGACTTGTCAATGGCATCATGTTGATGCCGGTTCATCCAACCTGCAACGACCAAAAGAAGAAGCTGCCATGATTGAATTGCACTCATGGTCTAATCCTACCGCCATAGTCCATCGGCTGTAACACTTTGCAAAGCAAATACCTACGTTCGGTCGAGTTTTGGGATACTACGGGGTACTACCGCGCACGCTTGCCATACCTGGACACACAACTACGTGACTGATAGCACTGCAGACATAGCTGCCCTACTTCGGCTATATCTTAATTTCGTCGCTTTCAATTCCGTTTGACATGCTTTTGCTCGTACACCAGCATCAAAACCTGGGCATCGTCTTGTTTTAGGCCTTTGCGACATATTCGTTGGACGTTCTTAGTTTGGACGCTGTGTAAGGCTTTTATGACGTTTAATGGATCAATCGATGCCTAGTCGAAAGTCATGCCACGATGCGTGGTCTGTTCATTAATGACTCTGGTCTGGCGACAGGACATTTCCCTCCTATACGCACGCAGAATTTCGTGATAGTGCTGCCCACCAAGTCCTTCATTTTTCACTCGCGACTACAGTTGAATCTGTACGCCAATTTCAATCGTTCGGTTGGGTGGAATTTTGAAAAAGCGGGTCGCGTCTGGCGAAGTACGTGAGGCGAATGCAAATAGACGACGCTGCCAGTGCCACATATTGCCTTTTTGTCTCTGGTCGACTAACAAAGTCTCTCGTCCTAAGAAGAACGTAGTATTAGCGACCTTAAAGTCGATGATGTTGCTATCAATACCACGCAGGGCGGCAGGAACATCAGGCTGTTCACTGAACCCGAAACGAAACGTAGCTCGGTAAAAACCACAACCGAGATGTGCCAATTCGGTCCGTTCGCTCTTGGGAACACGAGGTTGCTCCACCGTCTGCACAGTTACGAGGATCAACTGTTCGTGGAGTACCTTGTTGTGCTTATAATTATGCAACAGCGTCTCGGGAACGCCAGAGGCATGACCAGTCATAAACACAGCTAGGCCCGGTATTCGGGTTGGTTTGGATTGCTTCACTTCGTCGATGAAAGCTTCAACCGATATCGAATGTTGCCCAACCTGTTTCAATAGAATGCTACGCCCGGTCTTCCACGTTACGAGAAAAACATAAACGATGCCTGCGATAAGTAGCGGAATCCAACCTCCAGAAAATACTTTGACAATATTTGATCCAAAAAAAGATAGATCGATCACGAGAAATCCGCATGTCATAATAACAGTGGCAGGTATGCTCCATTGCCAAAGCTTTATGGCAGCGAAGTACATGAGGACAGTGGTGATGAGCATCGTGGTCGTGACGGCTACGCCATAGGCGTGCGCAAGTCCACCAGAAGCTTGAAATGTTAGAACAAGACCGACCGCGCCAACAAACAAAGCCCAATTCGTCATCGGTACATAGACTTGCCCATATTCCTCGTCAGAAGTATGAACGATGGTCATTCTAGGTAAATAGCCTAGTTGTACCGCTTGTTGAGTAAGAGAAAACGCGCCGGACAAGACAGCCTGTGATGCAATGATGGTCGCCACCATCGCGAGCAAGATCATGGGATACAACGCCCACGAGGGGACTAATGCAAAAAACAAATCCGGCAAACTGTCACTGGATCGGATAAGCAACGCGCCTTGCCCAAGGTAATTCAAAAGCAAGGCCGGAAGCACCAGCAAAAACCAACCTATTCGTATGGGGCGTCGACCAACGTGTCCCATGTCGGCGTAGAGCGCTTCACCGCCTGTCACAACGAGGAATACAGTGCCCATAACTGCAAACCCATGCCAGCCATTCGACACGAAGAAATGGATCGCATGCAAGGGATTGAACGCACGCAGTACGCCAGGCTCGTACCAAATTGAACGGATTCCAGTGATGGCTAGGACTGCAAACCACACAAGAACTACCGGGCCGAACAATTTGCCAATTCGTGCCGTACCCTGATGCTGATAGTAGAATAGCCCCAGTAAAACAAAAATCGCTATGGGTACGAGGTAGGGATCAAAAGCTGGCGATGCTTTTCGCAGACCTTCGACGGCACTAAGCACTGAGATCGCCGGCGTGATCATACTGTCTCCATACAGTAGCGCCGCGCCAAAAAGCCCCAGCAATATCATGACTGATTGTCTTCTACTGTTTGCTTTCTCTCCGCGCACCACCAAGGCCATGAGGGCCAGGATTCCACCTTCTCCACGATTGTCCGCCCTCAAAACAAAGACCAAATACTTGAGCGAAATGACCAACAACAAGGCCCAAATAATGATGGAGAGAACGCCAAGAATATTTGCCGTGTTGATTTGCGGTCCATGTATTCCCAGAAAGCATTCTCGAAACGCGTATAGCGGGCTGGTGCCGATATCACCGAACACAATACCTAAGGCGGCAAGCACAAACCCAGGGAGCCGCCTGTTTTCCTCGGTCAAGGTTGCGTTATTTTCAGGGAAGATACGTTTCATCAAAGAGTCACACCTATCAGCCTGTAGTACGAATGTCCGGCTCCGACTTATACCTCTTACTGCCGTTGAGCGGCAATTCTACGGTTACGATCGTTCCATCGCCCGGTGTGCTGTTGATACTGATATTTCCGCCGTGGGCATCGACAATGGCGTGGCAAATAGGGAGTCCCAACCCCGCGCCACTACGCTTGGTAGAGCGGGCTTGGTCTTCGCGGTAAAAGCGGTCGAAAACACAAGGGAGGTTCTCAGCCTCTATGCCTACGCCCGTATCCGCGACCGTGATCCTGGCAACACCATCTGTCATCGCAAGCGACACCTGAATCTGACTCTCCGCTTCAGAAAATTTGACGGCGTTGTCTAGGAGATTGCCAATCAGTTGCCGAAGTCGGGCACCGTCTCCGTGTAGTGAAATTTCGACGCGATCTTTCAAGAAAAGATTAATACCACGTTCCTGGGCTAACGGTGCATACAGATCAACAACTTTTGCAACGGCTACGTCAAGCTGAACCAATTCCCGGTGCGCGATTTCATGCCCGTCGTCAGCCCTAGCTAACAGTAAGAGGTCATCAGCGATATGTGCTAGTCGATCGTAGTGTTCGATGCTTTCTTCTAGAACCTGCCTCAACTCTTCGACTGAGCGCGGATTTGTCAACGCGACTTCGGCGCTCCCACGCAGCGCGGCCAGTGGCGAACGAAGTTCGTGCGATGCATCAGCCGTGAATTGCTGCACACGTATAACGTGCTGCTCGATTCGTTCTAGCATCGTGTTTAATGTCCCAGCTAGACGATCTAGTTCGTCGTCCGTACCCTTTAGCGGTATCCGTTCGGACAAGCTACTAGCACCTATACGCGATGCCGTCTCGGTGACAGTTTTAACCGGATACAGGCTCCTCTTGGCTAGCCACCGTCCACTCCCGACAGATAGGATAGCGGCCAGGACGAGACCGAGGGCGCACACATCACGGAAATCGGCGAGCGACTCGTCCATTTGATCAAGGGTATAGCTCGCCTGCGCTGTACATATTCTACCGTCATTGGTGGTTACCAGCAGGCTGCATGTTCGATAGGCAACTCGTTCGTCAGCCAACCTCGCAGTCTGAAATAATGTGTGTGGTTGATTTTGATACCAATTATTCGGGGCCTTCCATTGTTTTGTGATCGGGTCATCGGATTCGCTTGTGACAAGCAGTTGTCCGCGATCATCGAATAGACGGAACGCAAGGTCGCGTTGTAATCGGCTGCCAAGTTCGGCCCGGACATCTCGTTCGATTTCGGCGTCGTCGTTGGGGTGGGCGTTGACGGTGACCATAAACTCGCGTACTTCCCCTTCTAGGAACGTATCAATTTCATTGCGCAACGAAGCATAGAGTCCCGCGTATAGCATAAAGCAAAGAAGCGCGCAAACAGCGAGCGTGATCCCTGCTCCCCACAATGTGAGGCGTGCGCCGATCGTCCTAAATAGTTTTCTAGGTTTCGTCATGTCTGAGGACATATCCAACCCCACGTATCGTATGAATTAACCGGGAATCGAAACCGTTATCAATTTTTTTGCGCAGGCGGTTGATGTGAACGTCGATGACATTGGTCATCGGATCTTGGTTCATGTCCCACACATGCTCCAAGATCATGGTTCTCGATAAAACCTGGCACTTATGGCGGACAAAATACTCGAGTAGCGCGTACTCGTTAGGAGACAAGTCGATCCGACGGTCGCCGCGATGAACGCTTCGTGCCAATACATCTACCTTGAGATCAGCTACAATAATTGGGTTTGCGTGAAGATCATGACCACGGCGCAACAAGGCCCGCATGCGGGCCAACAACTCGGAAAAACTAAACGGCTTAGCGAGATAGTCATCGGCGCCAAGATCAAGACCCTTGATTCGATCGTCTACGGCGTCCCGAGCCGTCAAGCAAATTACGGGTGTTCGAATATCACGCGAACGTAGCTCACGCAATATCGAAAACCCGTCCAAACCGGGGAGCATCAGGTCGAGCACCACGGCATCGTACGTTTCAGTGATGGCCCGGTGTAGGCCATCGATCCCGTTGTCGACCAAGTCCACCGTGTAAGAAGCTTCGCGAAGACCCTTCTTCACAAAGCTGGCCACACCAGGTTCGTCTTCGATAACCAATACACGCATTCTGATTTCACCTTCACATGGGGTTAACCCGGCAAACTTGCCGTGATACATTCATGGCAAGTGTAGCTCTGTCACTAACGCTCGGCAATTTTCAAATGTTAAAAAATGATTAAAGGGTCAATGGATCGTCAGAGATATCGCCTGATATTACAGCATTGTCATGTTCGTGTAATGGTAGGCTCATGTCTAATGACTACTATTGCTCTGCAGTTGATCGGCGACGCGGCCGGGGCAGCATCGTTTGTTGTAGACGAACCATAAAGGTAATTGATATGCATAGAAGACCGCTTGTCCGAATCGTTATGATTGTTTCGGTTGCACTATTCGCGAGTGAGAGCCGCACTATGGCGCAATCGCCGATGGCTCCGACCAATGGGTCGAAAGCGGCTCATACGGCTTCGCTTTCTTTAGCGACCCCGCACTACGGCAATCTTGCGTTTTGCGATTCAAACTTGCTCTCGCTGCAATCTGGCGGTTCCGGCAATCCGAATGATGGTGCAAAATCACACGACTACCGTGAGATTAGCGACTTCTTCAACGTGCGAGAAGCGAACGTCAATACGATTCCTGGCGAGTGGGAATTCGAACTCGAGGGCGAGTGGGTAACCGGAGCTGGAGGAGACGACGACTTCGCGTTCACGCCGAACATCAAGTATGGACTGAACGACGATATGTTCATCGAGTTCGAAGTCCGACCTCTCGTCATTGGCGACGGCGGCGACCAGGGAAATGGGGACACTTCACTGCAGTTGTTCTATCAGATCGCGCGGGAGACAGACACGTTGCCCGCGTTCGCCACTTGGGTAGAAGCCCGTTTCCCGACCGGCGAAGGCTCGTCCGGCGTTGACGGAGAACTGCATCTCAACCTTACCAAGACCCTAATGCCCGATGTTCGTGGTCATCTCGAAGGATTCGTGGAAACAGCCAACGGGGGGCGTGGCGATGAGGGTGATGACCGTCGTGCGTTTCAGTGGGGCGCGGGTATCGGATTTGATTACCAGGTCGACGACCTCACGATCTGCACACTGAATTACCTCAATCGTAGTAGCGAAGAGTATGGAATCTCAAATCAACAGATTCTCGAAATCGGTGGCGTAAGAGAGATCGCCGAGAACCAGCATCTGAAACTGGCGTTAGATGTCGGCCTAGATGATGAGGAGACACCGGACTTCGGCGTAAAGATTCTCTGGTCCGTAGAATGGTAAGAGTAGGGTATTGTATCACAACGAGACTCACCGCTCCGTGGGGCGTACCACGCTCGGTAGCGATTGTTGCATGGTGTCTTAGTCTCTCTGGCTGCGTGACCGTCGATCCTCGCCCTGACTTTGATCGTGCCCAGCAGATGGTAGCTGCGCGCACTGGGGTTGATCAGGTGTACGATCCCGATGCTTCTTCGGATATTGAGGAAACAATAGCGGCATTGTTGGTCGATGGAGTCACGACGGATGAAGCCATTCAAATTGCGTTGCTCAATAACAGGCAGTTCCAGTTGTTATTTCAAGAAATCGGCGTATCTCGTTCAGACGTGGTTCAATCTGGCCTGCTTTCGAATCCTTCGATCGGACTAAGCTCCCGCTTTCCTGAGGCTGGTGGCCGATCTAATTTCACGCTCACCTTCGCGCAGCAGATAGCTGATCTCTGGCAGATTCCAGTTCGCAAAAGAATCGCAGAAGCCGCGCTCGAGCAAACCATCCTCAACATCGTGCACGAGGCCAGCAAACTTGCCTTGGAAGTCAAACGCAATTGCTACCAAGTGATGGCCCTCAAGCAATTGGAAACCATCGCGCTCGAATCGACGGAAATAGCTAACAGATCGCTAACACTTGCTGAAGATCGGTTTGAGGCTGGCGAAGGTGGGAAGGTGGATGTCAATCTCGCGCGAGCCAGTGCGCTAAGCGGTAGATCACGAACGATGGGGCTTCACCGCGAAGCCGAGCTTGCCCAGACAACACTAGCACACACGCTTGGCTTAGCTAGATGGCGCGAACCGTGGACGCTTAACGATTCCTTGCCGCAAGACACTATTCTGTTCAAAGATGATGACTCGCTTTTGGTCTACGCGATGACGCAACGGTTAGATGCCCGCGCCGCAGCTATGAAAGTGCAGGCGGCGGAGGATGAAATCAAACGGCAGTACTTGAGCATTTTTCCTAACGTCACGTTGGGCGTCGAATGGGAACGCCCGGAACGAAGGTCTGCCCCTGGTCGCAACATCTTAGCTGACACCGCCCGTTCCTCCGTCGCGAACGGACGGCTTACCGCGCCCAGCATCCAATCTCGCGGTGAAAGGAAACGAGAACGGCGACAGAGCATTGATTCGCTGATTGGTCCTACACTCGACATTACCCTGCCGATTTGGGATCAGAATCAGGCCCAGATTGCCAAGGCTCAATTTCTAGCAGTCAAAGCGCGAAAGGCATACGAAGCAATCCTTGACGATGTCTCGCGCGATCTTCAACAAGCTCAAACCGTTGCGACGAGTGCCTCGCAACTAGTCAAATTTTTCGAGGATGAATCGTTACCGCATGCGCTGCAAAGTGTTGATGCCGCCCAGCGGGCCTATCGGGCCGGAAATTTGGACATTCTAGTGCTGCTTGACGCACAAAAAACACTCGTCGCTCAGCAAGAAGCTGACATCGGCGCGAATCGAGATTTTGCTATCGCCATGGCTGAGCTACGTCGGGCTACGGGAGGGCGTTTGCCTTCGGAGTCAGGTGACGAAACAATAGAAAACCATCCTCACAGCCCCGACACGGAGACACCGTAATGGCTAAGCGTGTTCGCAATATCATCATTCACATTTTTGTCGCTTCGGGCTGGTTGATGTTGATGACTGGATGCGAGGGCACTATGTATCAATCCTTGTGCGTAAACTTATCCGCGTCATCATCCGACTTAGCTTCGTTCGCCCAGCAGTTCGCACAAGAAGCGTTAGCCGCATTCTTATTCTAAGATCAAACATAAAGATGACTATAAAACACTCACCAGCCAACGAGCCGCATCAGCCACAGAGATCATCTGGTGCTATGCCCAGCTTGAAAAAAGAAGGGTTCTATGTCCGCCATCAGAAGGGCATTCTCTTCATCACGTTGGTTTTGTGTCTTGGCGGTGCTTATGCTGCGTATCGCATGCCCTCTTCGGTGTTTCCTCAAACAGACTTTCCGCGGGTCGTCATCCTCGTAGACAGCGGAGTCATGCCGGCTGATGAGATGATGGCTACAATCACGCGGCCCATCGAGGAATCGATGAAAGATATTCCCGGCGCGGTTAACATCCGTTCCGCTACCGGGCGTGGGGCAGCCGAGATCAACGTGTTTTTTACATGGCGGACGGACATGGTCCAGGCCGAGCTTTACGTGCTTGGTCGATTGTCACAAATCCGCAGCACGCTACCTGCCAATGCATCAACCGCAGTACAGCGTCTGACCTTCTCAGCCTTTCCTATGATAGGAGTCAGTCTTACAAGCGCAACGCGGAGTATGACAGACTTGTGGCAGACGGCGAGATACGACATCAAACCTCGCTTTTTGCGCATCAATGGCGTGGCACGGGTCGGGCTTGTTGGCGGCGACGTTCCAGAGTTCCATGTGCTGGTCGATCCGGCCAAACTCGCGGCCTATCGCCTGACACTTCAGCAGGTTAGCGACGAACTAGCAAAGACAAACAAATTCGTCTCCGCCGGTATGCACGAGGAAAATCATCAACTCTATCTGACACTTGTCGATGGCCGAGTTGGAAGTCGTGCGGATATTGAAGATGTCGTTGTTGCCTGGGCGTCCGGAGCGCCGGTTCACGTGCGCGACGTGGCCACTGTGAGACCAGGCGCTGCCCCCAGATTCAATATAGTCTCTGCAAACGGCGTAGACGCGGTTCTGTTAAATATATACGCCCTGCCGGATGGCAGCGCGCTCAGCATTGAGCAGGACCTCCAGAAGGAGTTGTCCACGCTTCGAAAAGAGCTACCTTCCGACATACAATTATCATTTTTCTACGACCAGTCGTTGTTCGTCCGCGAAGGGGTGGCTAGCGTATGGGAGAGTATCATCATTGGACTTGTCCTGTCGGTGTTCGTGCTCTTTGCATTTTTACGGTCCACGACCACCACGCTAGTTGCTGCAGTTGCCATCCCCGTTACGATTCTTGTCACCATGGCTGGTATGAGTCTATTCCATATGAGTTTCAATTTGATGACACTCGGTGGCATTGCTGCTGCGATCGGTATGGTCATAGACGATGCTATCGTTATCGTCGAATCAATTTACGCCAAAACTTGCGCCGGGCACGCACCACGCCACGCAGCCTTGTTAGCTGTTCGAGAAGTTGGAATTCCACTTATCGGCAGCACACTCACTCCAGTCGTGGTTTTCATCCCGCTTACATACCTTGATGGCGTACCCGGCGTCTTCTTTCGTGCGTTGGCGCTGACGATGGTCATCGCACTACTGACTTCCCTCGTACTAGCCGTCACGCTCACACCAACGCTAGGAAGCTTGCTTATTCGTGGCAAGAAAGGGCCGGTACAGGATGAACTCGAACAAGGTGGTCCCATATTGCGAAGGATCATCGGCGGTTATGAATGGGTCATGCGTCGGGCGCTGGGTCATCTCGCGATGTCAACCATGTGTATCATCGCGGTAGTCGCGATGGGGATGCTGCTATATACCCGGTTAGAAACGGATTTTTTACCCGCCCAGGATGAGGGCGCATTTGTGTTGGATTACTTCTCCCGCCCGGGCACCAGTCTTTCCGAAACCGATCGCATGCTGCGTCACGTCGAGGAAATTCTTTGTAGCACACCCGAAGTGGAAGGCTATTCCAGACGCACAGGCGCGCGACTAGCACTGGCTATCGCAGAGCCGAACACTGGAGATTTTCTTGTCAAATTGCGACCGGAGCGGCAGCGAAACACGGAAGAAGTCATCGATGAACTTCGCGAACGAATTAGCGCAGCAGAACCAGCGCTCGCAACGGAATTTCCCGGCGTACTTGGTGACTTGATCGGCGATCTCACTTGGTCACCAGACCCGATCGAAATAAAAATCTTCGCATCTGACACGAAGAAACTTAAAGAATTAGCTACTAAGATCGCTGAAGTAATCGAAACCGTTCCCGGCGTCGTTGATGTCAATGACGGCCTGATCGTGGCTGGTCCATCGCTCACATTCAAAATCCGCCGAGCGGATGCCGCGCGCGTCGGGCTTAGCACTGACGAGATTGGGACGACGTTACACACCGCACTATTGGGTACAAGCGCGTCATATGTTTTAGAAGGTGATCGTACGATTGGCGTGCGCGTGATGCTAACGAGCGATCGAGGGGAGCGAGCCGCAGATATAGCTAGCCTTCCATTACGCACACCGACGGGATCACAGGTAACACTCGATGAGGTCACGTACGTCGAGCACCGGCCAGGCTTGCTTGAGCGTCACCGAGAAGACCTCCGAGAGTTGATCGCCGTGTCTGGCCGACTGACCGGTCGTGACCTGGGTAGCGGGATAGCTGCAATCAAAAAAAAGCTGACGCAGGAAGTGGATGTACCGTCGGATGTTTCAATAGAATTCGGCGGACTTTACGAACAGCAACAGGAATCATTCCGTAATCTGATAATGGTATTAGTCATGGCTATCCTGTTGGTTTACGGCGTGCTTCTCATCGAATTTCGCTCAATCTTACATCCTCTCGCCATCGTCATCGGAGCCGTGCTTGCGATGTTTGGCGTGATCGCATCGCTGTGGCTAACCGGCACATCGCTAAACATTGTCTCGTTCCTTGGTGCTATCATCGGCGTCGGCATCGTCGCCAAGAATGGCATTCTCATGCTGGATTTCGTAGACCACCTACGTGCCCAGGGCATGACACTGGTTGAGGCGCTAGTACAATCAGGCAGGCGCCGTCTTCGCCCTGTGCTCATGACGTCAATGACTACTTTCCTCGGGCTTTTGCCGCTGGCTTATGGTGTCGGGGCTGGCGCGGACATGCTCCGACCATTGGCCATCGCGGTGATCGGCGCACTCTGCATTTCGCTACTTCTCTCGCTCATCGCGACGCCGGTTTGTTATTACTTACTGATACGCGTGTTCCGCCTCGACGGTCGCGTGGCCAACGAAACATCGATTATGGGTGTGTCCGTTATACGAGAGGATTGAAAACATGCCGCAGCGTAAACATCTCACGAAATTCCGAATTCTATGTCGCCCGAGTGGGCGTCGATGGGATTGGCGTTACGCGGTATGCCTAGCCTGCTTGCCGGGTATCATCGGCTGCGCTTCGAATCACGAAGGTGAGGAACAGGAGGAATCTAGTCCGTCATCTCCCGTACCTGTTAGTGTAGCAAAGGCGCTACTGATAACGCTACGACCTTCTATAGACCTCGTGGGTACGCTGGAGGGCATGCCCGAGCGAACCGCCATCATCGCCCCGCAAATCGCAGGTCGAATCCAGAGCGTGTCGGTTGTGGAAGGGGCGATTGTCAATCGCGGGCACGCACTCGTACAAATTGATAATCGACAATCGGAAGCAGAAAGAATGCGAGCCCAAGCCGTCGTTGGACAACAACAGGCCGCGCTTGATCGTTTGAAACACGGATATCTTCCGCAGGAAATCGAAATCGCAAAGCAAGATGAGCGACAGGCGAAATCTGAATTGGAATCGCTACGTCTTAGTCTGGATGCCACAGCTACGCTGCACGAAAACAACGAGGTTTCCGACGTAGAGTTCAAAAAACTTCAAGCCATGATGCAGCGCGACGAAGCCGCCTATGCTGCGGCATCAGCCAAGCTCGATCTATACCAAGTCGGCACACGTCCGGAAGTGATAGCCGAAGCCCAGGCACAACTCGACGTGGCCCAAGCCGAATTGGTCCGCGCCCAATTAGCCGTAGAATTTTGCACGATCACTAGCCCTATTGACGGTGTCGTGACGCAGCTGCTTTCTCGTGCAGGCATGAACGTTGCACAGTCGGATCAGTTAGCCACCATCGTAGACCTTTCGCAGATTTTTGTTCGCCTGCGCGTACCAAGCGGATATTTGATGAGTGTGAAGCAAGACGCCCGCGTAGACGTAGACATCCCATCGCTGGGGGAGCAGAGTTTTAAGGGAAAAATACAGCGATTTAGTGGCCAGGCAGATCCCATCACTGGAGATGTTCAGGCCTTCGCAGTTTTACAAAATACCGCAGGCCTTTTTAGGCCAGGACTAGCATGCAGGGTTCGTGTCTGGTTGCCACCGATCCAGCAAGCACTCGTGGTTCCCGTATCCGCAGTAGCGGATCGTGAGGGAACTTCGGTCTTGCATGTCGTCCGCAATAACAAAGCCTACGAAGTCGAGGTGAGCATCGGTGTGGAAACCCGAGAGCATGTGCAGATCACTGAGGGCCTATCAGCCGACGATACCGTCATTACGGCGGGCGGGTATGGATTGCCAGAAGGCTGCCCCGTAGATATAAAATCAAAATAGTGTTCGCAATCGAATTCCTGCTATGCAGTGAGATTGCGAAAGGGCACAAGCGGTCCAGTCCTATCGGCTGGATGTTGGATGTTGTTTTTTCGTGGGAACACAGAGATGATGCCTGGAGTTGTATACTTTCTCGTACTAGTAGGAGGCGTACTTTTCGCCGTTCTCGGCCATCGTTTTGGCCGACGATTTGTACCCAAGCAAGCTGCACTCAAGCCGTTTTATAGTCGCCTGTGTCAGATTTCGCCCGATGATCCTTGTCCGTGTGATAAGTCCAATTCTACGAGCAAGGCGTACAAACATTGCTGCCGTGCTAGTGACTTGGAGAATCTTGAGCAGGAGGTCAGGCAAGTTATCTGGACTGATTGGATGCGTCGATCATCTGGTCGAAGTCAGATGAGGTCTATGAAACTTCGGCTCGAAGATTTTCCCATGTCAGAGTTCAGCTTACCTGAATGGGTCGCGCATCCGGAAGATCATACTTTTCCGATTGACGAGGAAATAGTTCGTGCCTGGACACCATTGCAGCGCCACGCCGGATCACCTGGAGGTGGGCTGAGTGGCGCCGATTTTGGTGGAGACTTGCCATTGTAGATCATGCCAATTATTGAGTATTCAAGCATGCCTAGTTCGTCCATTTCCTATTACTTACTCCCATCAAAAACTTTTTTAGTATAACTGTGATGCTAAACGAGTGAAGAAAAGAGTGAAGAACAGGTGTCAGGTTGAATTATTTCATAATTGTCATCCAGATTCAGCTCCGATGTCAAACAATTCAACCTGACACCTTTTCTCCTCTGGATTTGAGACGAGCGTTGGTTGGGTCGAGCTTCCAATACAATCTCCTTACCTCGAGCTTCCATTACGATCTCCTTACCTGATGCGAGGGCGGCGAGATTTCGGATACGCCAGCGTCACACCATCCCTCGACTTCG
The DNA here is from genome assembly GCA_029260115.1 of Phycisphaerae bacterium. Lineage (GTDB taxonomy): Bacteria > Planctomycetota > Phycisphaerae > UBA1845 > UBA1845 > JAJRPG01. The sequence goes on from JAJDDW010000102.1 coordinate 53,436, forward strand.
CGTTGCCGCAGTAAGAGGTGACGTGGGCTGAATCGAAATATCTAAAGCCGCGCCCGCAACCTGGTTGGGGTAAATGCCAAATGGCAATTCTGCGCCTCTACAAGTGCCCTCCGCGATAGCGCCAGCGTTTTGGCTTATATTAGAGAGGCGGCGGGCTGAGGATTCTCCTTTGACATGGGGATGCACAAGGGCCCGCCACGACTCTTTCGAATCGTCGGGCCCCGGTTCCGCACCCTCTAGGCCTACTTTCCGCCGCAAGGTCCGCCGCGCCGACCGTGTCCCTGACGATGGCTCGGGGGTGGTGCAGCGGCTTCGGCTTCCGCCTGCACAATCTGCCCATCAGCATTCGTATCGATACTTCCGAACGCTTCAGTCGCATGGGCCGTGAACTCCTCGAGCGTGACGACTCCGTTGCCGTCGGCGTCATGTCGCATGACATCCCTTGGCCCGCGTGGACCGGCTGGTCGTTCCGGGCGCATAGGGCGGGTTTCCTCCTGCGACAAGCTGCCATCGGCATCCGTGTCGAGCGCCGCCAAGGCAGCGCCGGCGTTGGCGATCTCCTCGGCTGAGATGACGCCGTCCAGATCTGCGTCGAGTGCTGCGACAACTGGATGGTGCGGTCGGCGACGCTCTAGTTCATTTCCATCAGCTAGTACGGCGCCTACACTTGCAACTAAGACCAAGCTGCCTGTGAGTAATGCTCTGCGTTTCATTTGTCTACTCCTTATCAAATACGGTTTGCGTTTGCCGTGGCCAACCCACGACGCCTACTGCTTAAAACGTTCTAACCGGTGCGCTTTCTACAGGTCGGCCCAAAAATGTACTTCCAAGCAGCAGGGAGCGTCTGTTCTCGGCCATTTGCCCTGACGGTCCGCCGAGGCGAGAATGGCGACGTCCGCGACCTCTTGTAGATAATGGTCGCTTCCGTACGTTTATCCCAAATGGAGACCTCCATGACCGACGCCAGCAAAGATTTCAGCGGTATGCTGAGCCGCTTGAAGAGTGGCGACGATGGAGCCCTGGCGGAGTTATTCTCAAAGCACCGGCAACGCCTTTGGAGAATGGTGAATTTTCGGCTCGATAGACGACTGCAGGGCCGGGTGGATGCTGAGGATATCCTGCAGGAGGCGTATCTTGCCGCAGCCAAACGTGTCCATCACTTTACGGAGGAATCGAGCGCGTCGTTTTTTGTTTGGCTGCGAATGATTGTCATGCAGACTCTGATCGATGTACACCGCCGACACTTGGGTGCCCAGATACGAGACGCCGGCCGAGAGATCGCCAGCCCTGGCGGCGCCTATTCACAGACGACTACCGTCTCCGTGGTTGCCGGGCTCGTGGGCCATCTGACCTCTCCAAGCCACGCCGCGGCGCGGGCCGAGGCATCCGCGCAACTGGAAACAGCGCTTGAAGCGATGGACCCAATCGACCGCGAGGTCCTCGCACTCCGGCATTTCGAAGAATTGACAAACAGCGAAGTCGCAGAAGCACTCGGGATTCAGCAGAAGGCCGCGAGCATTCGATACGTTCGCGCCATCAAACGGCTCAAGGGAGTCCTATATCAATTGCCTGACCTGTTTAGCGGTCAGTATAATGCCGAGCACGCATTGACGGATAACACGGAAACGACGGATGAATGATTCAGGTTCAGAGCGCGATCCCATTGAGATTCTCGCTGCGGAATTCGTCGAAAGGCACCGTCGCGGCGAGCACCCGACGATAGCCGAATACGCTGCTGATCACCCGGACTTGGCGGAAGAGATTCAAGACCTGTTCCCAACGATTGCTGCAATGGAACGCTTGAAGATCGATAATGAGTGCTCATCCGGCGGCCGCGCTTCCCTAAAAGGAGTTCAACTGGAGAGGCTCGGCGATTTTAGAATCATCAGAGAGATCGGCCGGGGCGGCATGGGCATCGTCTACGAGGCCGAACAAGAATCGCTTAGGCGTCGCGTCGCCGTAAAAGTCTTACCGCGGCAGTCGCTGCTCGACCCCAGGCACCTGCAACGATTTCAGCGAGAGGCTCGGACAGCCGCAGGATTGCATCACACCAATATCGTTCCCGTATTCGGCGTCGGCCAAGAGGACGACTATCACTACATCGTTATGCAATTCATCTGCGGTGTCGGGCTGGACCAAATCCTGGGGCAGCTAGGGCAGTCGCGAAGCAGCAACGCCACAAAGGTGGCAGAAGGCCACGATGAGATCCTGTATCCCCGCAGCGGACGCACAAGCGAAGTGCAGAACCTTGCCCGGGCGTTGGTGGAGGGTCGATTCCAACGACATTCAGGTCCAGGCTCGTCAAAGGATGTCGGGGACTTGCTCGCAGTTCATGGCGACGAAACGAGAACCTCGGACCTCGCCGCTCCGTCGCCCTCACAGTCTACGTCAAACGAAACACTCGGTGACAGTGACCACGTGCCAGGCACCACACCTGTGCTCCGATCGGAAGACGGGGCAGACTCAACGACTCAGCGTCCGGTCTTGTCCACGAGCCCAGCATATTGGCGAAGCGTGGCCGGCATCGGCCTGCAAATCGGTGACGCACTCGAATACGCGCATACCCAAGGCACCATTCATCGGGATATCAAGCCAGCCAACTTACTCGTTGACTTGAAAGGCGTTGTGTGGATCACTGACTTCGGGCTCGCCAAGGCAATGGAGCAGGACGGTGTGAGCCAAGACGGCGACGTCGTCGGTACGCTGCGTTACATGGCTCCAGAGCAGTTGCAAGGCGAAGCCGATGCCAGAAGTGATGTATACAGTCTGGGCGCAACACTCTATGAACTGCTCACACTCCAGCCGGTGCATTCGGATAATGACAGAAGTAGTCTGATCAGGAGAATCACCCAGGAAGAGCCGACAGCGCCGAGTACGATCAATCCGGAGATTCCTCGCGATCTGGACACGATCGTTCTAAAGGCAATCTCGCTGGAGCCGGCTCATAGGTATCAGTCAGCCGGTGACATGGCCGGCGACTTGCAGTGCTACCTCGAGGACCGGCCGATTCGAGCGCGGCGGACCAGCGCTGCTGAGCGCCTGTTGCGCTGGTGCCGACGCAACCGGGCTGTAGCCAGCCTTGCGGGGACCGCGCTGGTACTCTTGGTACTCGTAGCAGTAACAGCGAGCGTCGGGTATGTGCGTACGAAGACCGCTGAATTGAAGGTGCGGGATGCACTAGCCGGAGAATCGCGCGAGCGACAAAGAGCCGAAGGCACCGCAACGCTTGCCCTAGAGGCCGTCGACACAATCTTCGATCTGTACGCTCCGATCCGAACGACCGCGGCATCTTCGTTGGCTGTCGAAGGAACGTCAGGCATGAAGATCGAAGTTCCGATTCAACCCGTACTGTCGCGGGAAAACGCGGCGGTGCTTGTACACATGTTGGGTTTTTATGGCCGGCTCGCTGCGCAGGGTGGCTCAGCACCCGATATTCGTCTCAAGATCGCTGAGGCAAACCGTCGCGTGGGCAACATCCATGCGCGCCTCGGTCAGTTCGAGGATGCGACAGCAGCGTATAGACAGTCCATCCAGCTATTCGGTGAAATTGAGGCCGAGAGTGGTACTGGGCCGACCGCGCGCATCGAACGCGCCCGTATAAACAACCAGTTGGGTATTGCTCTTGTCGCGCTGGATCGCGCCGAGGAGGGCCGCGAGTTCTATCAGAAGGCGCGAGACATTTTGGAGGCGCTGCAGTCTACGTCGCCGGATTCACCCACCGTCCAGTTTGAGTTGGCACGGTCCTGCTACCTGCTCGCTAAGGCGCCGCGTCGTCCCGTAGCTTCGCCGCCAGGGCGTGGGCGTGGGCGCGGCCAGGCACCGCCACCGGGTAGTTCGAGGCCGCCATCTCCAGGTGCGAACAGACCGTCCAAATCACACGGCGAACCGACTGGCGAGGACCACTCACGACGTCCTCAAGAAGGAGACGATCCCTGGAGAACGGCGGTCGACATCCTGACTGAGTTGAGTGCCGTGCACCCAGAGGTTCCGGACTACCGACACCTGCTGGCACTCTGTTATCGAGATCTGCCACGGCCTCTCTCATGGTCCCAAGATCAACACCCTTCGCGCGTTGATGCCATAACTCAGGCCATTGAGATTCTGCGACAGCTAACGGCCGACTTCCCCGACGTTCCGAAATACCGATTTGACCTGAGCGAAACCTATGCCAGGGCGTCAACTCGCGCGTTATGCCCGGGGCCTGATCCATCCGTGGTTGAAGAGCAGCGCTTGCGTGACGCGTTGGACATCTCGAAGCAGCTTGTCTCAGAGCAACCCCACATGCCCGAATATGTTGTCTCGCAGGTGCATATCCGATTGAGATTTGCCAACGCCCTGCGACGACGGGACCAGACCAAAGGGGCCGAAGAACAACTGCAAGGGGCACGGATTCTGCAGTCCGGGCTCGCGCAGCGGTTTCCAGACATGCCCAGCCATCAAGTGTCCGTCGCCGCAATCGACGGAGCTCTTGCCAGGCTTCTCCGCGACGGTGGCCGGCTGGAAGATGCCCTGGCGCACCTAGAAGATGCGCTTGCGGTGCTCAACAAGCTGCCGGACGACTGGGACCGTCCACCCTATGTCCGCGATGTTTTCGTCGCGACGTACATGGACATTGCAAATGTACAACGACAGCTGGGGGATAACTCCGAAGCGGCATATGCGACGCATCAGGCAGAGCGATTGCGCAAGGTACGGTGAGAGCTGAAATTCGCAACCTCCAACGGACCTGGATTGCACCAAGAGACTAGGGGGACCGAACGATTTACTATGCGGCGAGACCATGGACTGGCGTACTGTGTCTGTAAATCTTTACCTTACATGTACTGATACCATTTCTAGTTGAACCGTGCCGATTCAACCCATGCGGTATGACACAGTGAGCTGACCAATTCCGAATCATTGGCGAATCGATTCCAGGCTGCGACGCTGGATTCGTACAGGGCGTTGTGATCGGCGTACACGCGGCTGGCTAAGTAGTGGCTGATCAGGTGAAGAAAAGGTGTCAGTTTGAAATATTCCATAATTGTCATCCAGGTTCAGCTCCGATGTCAAACAATTCAACCTGACACCTTTTCTCCGTTATTCTCCCTCCATATTTACTGCTACAAAAAAAGGCGGAGCAGGCCATGATGACCTGCTCCGCGCAACAGCGTTTAATCTATTCCATCAAGTCCTTAGACTTGACGTTTTCAACAATATACGCAGACGTTATACGTCTCGTATACGCTGTTAGTTTATGGAACGCAGATATCATTAACCTCGTCACACGTTTGGCCTGGACATGGATCGATAGCCCCGCCAGCTGGCAGAACGGTATCGAACACGGCTGTTCCCGCGCCAAAGCCACCATCGGCCGTATGGACACCAAAGCCTATTGTGTGTGGTCCGGCGTTTCCGGCTATTGTGTCGATGTTCACAATGTAATGAATCGACGCAGCTACTTGACCAGCGTTATCCACCGTGCCGCCGTTACCATTACCACCTGTCGTCGCAGCGCCGAGTGTACCGTTTGAATTCAGGCCATAGTAGGTTCCGTTAAGATGGAAGACCGGGTAGTCCCAGCCACCTGTGTCGCCACTTGAATAACTCAGCAGGTCAAACTCTAAATTGCCACCGGTAACTGTGACGCCGCTTTGGCTCGCCATAGTGAAGCTCGCCGCACCAGCGTTCGCGCCAACTACATTAAGATTGCCAGGGAAGCTGATTGCACCGCCACCCAATAGAGATGTCCAGGAAGCGCTGCTATCAAACGTGCCGTTAGCTACGCCCGGACTGCTTTCTGGTGTACATGTGCCGCCTTGGCAAACGTCTGCGCCATTGCAGAACAAGCCGTCGTTACATGCGAGACTGTTGTTTGTGTTATGACAAACATTAGCAACACATGCATCGTCGGTGCATTCATTCCCATCATCACACTGAGCATCTAACGTGCAATTCGCTGCAGCTACCATAGTGACGTTGATATCATCGATAGCCATATCACCTTGCCAACTGCTACCGCGAGTGCCACGGAAGCGAACCTTAACCGAGGCAGCGCCCACATACGGCGTCAGATCGATCGAGGCCTGGAACCATGTGTTGCCTTGGTTGCCAGACAATGTGAATGCGTTCGTCCATGTTACACAGTCGGACGATACTTCCGCGTCCAGCGTGCCCATTGAAGCTCCATTCATATTGTACCAGAATGTCATGGTAGAACTGCTCGCACCGCTGAGGTCCATGCATGGTCCTTCGAAGATAGCCGTATCACCTGCCGCACGCGGCGAAGAAGTTTCGGTGTACATATAGAATCCGCCGCCAGTGTGGTCGCCGGATGGGCCGGTGTTCGACGAAGGCGTCGTGCCGCTACGCCGTGTCCAGTCGAAGACATCGCCTGCAGTATTAGTCCACAATCCTAATCCCGCACCAAAGTTCTCTGAATAAGGGAATGCGGATACGGCTGAGGCACAGTCGTTACTGCACACATTGCCCGTACAGGTGTCTACTGTACATGCATTGCCGTCGTCACAATCTGCATTTGTGATGCAACCGGTGGTTGTGCAGGTTTGTGATCCCTCGTCGCACGTTTGCCCACCCGTACATGGTGACGTACCTGCTTGACAGTCAAGCGCGGCGTCACATGTTTCGCTACCGTTGCAGAACAAACCGTCGTCGCAAGCTGCGTTGCTACCTACGTTGTCGCAATTGTTAGTCGCTTCGTTGCACGAGTCTGCTGTGCAACCAATACCATCATTACAATTTACGGCTGTACCAGCTTGGCAATCCAGCAGGGCGTCGCATGTTTCAACGCCATTACAGAACAAGCCATCACTACAAGCTACGTCGCTGGCGATATTGTCGCAACTGTTCGTTGTTTCATTGCACGCATCAGACGTACAACCAACACCATCATTGCAGTCCACCGCAGAACCGGCAACACATGCGTTAGCCACGCAAGTTTCAGAGCCGTTGCAGAATAGGCCATCATCACAGTCGCTATCGATATTACAAGCTACGCAAGACGTCGTACCTTCGTCACAAACCTGACCAGGGCATGGGTCGCCGCCAGTTTGACAGTCGAGTACTGCGTCGCAGGTTTCACTGCCATTACAAAACACGCCGTCGTCGCAGGCCGCGTTGCTGGTTATGTTGTCGCAACTATTCGTCGCTTCATTGCACGAATCGGTGGTGCAACCCACGCCGTCGTTACAATTAACAGAAGTGCCTGCCTGGCAGTCGAGGGCAGCATCGCAAGTCTCTGTTCCGTTACAGAACAAGCCATCATCGCATGCGGCATTGCTAGCAATGTTATCGCAAGACGAAACGCCTTCGTTGCAGGAATCCGTTGTACAGCCAACACCATCGTTGCAATTTACTGCTGCCCCGACTTGGCAGTCGTTGATCGCGTCACAGGTCTCACTGCCATCACAGAATATACCATTATCGCAATTGGCGTTATTCACGGTGTTGTCACAAGAGTTCGTTGCCTCATTACAAGCGTCGTCCGTGCATCCCACGCCATCATTACAGTCAATTGAGATTCCAACTTGACAATCCAGTGCTGCATCGCATGTTTCCACGCCGTCGCAGAACAACCCGTTGTCACACGCGGCATTGTTAGCCACACTGTCGCATGAGTCTGTCGCTTCGTTGCATGTGTCCGTCGTGCATCCAACGCCATCGTTGCAATCTACGCTGACACCTGCTTGGCAATCGAGAATCGCATCGCATGTCTCATCGCCGTCGCAGAATAAACCATTGTTGCAAGCGGCATCGTTTGTGACGTTATCGCAAGACGAGGTGCCTTCGTTGCACGAGTCAGTTGTGCAACCGACGCCGTCATTGCAATCTACAGCGGTTCCGCCGGTGCATGTGTTAGCTACGCATGCTTCGGTACCGTTGCAAAACAATCCGTCATCGCAATCCGCGTCGATCACACAAGCGACACAGGTGTTGGTTCCCTCGTCGCACGCTTGACCAAAGCACGGATTGCTACCTGCTTGGCAATCGCTCACGGCGTTGCAGGTTTCATCACCATCGCAGAACAAACCATTATCGCAGTTTGCGTTATTGGCAACGTTGTCACAACTGTTGGTTGCTTCGTTACAGGAATCATCTGTGCAACCTACGCCGTCGTTGCAATTCACCGCTGCGCCTGCTTGACAGTCAAACGCGGCATCGCAAGTTTCTGCTCCGTCGCAGAATAAGCCGTTATCGCAATTGGCGTTGTTGACGATGTTATCGCAACTGTTGGTCGCCTCGTTGCATGAGTCGTCAGTGCATCCCACGCCATCGTTGCAATTTACCACCGAGCCAGATAGGCAATCTAGAGTAGCGTCGCAGGTTTCTGCGCCGTTACAGAAAATGCCGTCATCGCAGGCAAGATCATTCGTTGTATTATCGCATGAGTCCGTCGTTTCGTTGCAAGAATCCATCGTGCAACCCACGCCATCATTACAATTTACAGCCGTACCTGTTTGGCAGTCGAGTGCGGCATCACATGTTTCGATTCCGTCACAGAACAACCCATTGTCGCAATTCGCACTGTTGATAATGTTGTCACAGCTCGTTGTCGCTTCGTTGCAGGAATCGTCCGTGCAGCCTACGCCATCGTTGCAGCTTACAGCTGTGCCAGGTTGGCAAACGCTGGCTACACATGTTTCTGCACCATTGCAGAATACACTGTCGTCACATTGGGCATCGCTCGTGCATCCACCTACGCAAGGGTTCGAGCCTTGTGCGTCGATGTGTAAGGACCAACTGTTGAGCGTGCCGGAGTCGGCTGACACGCTGTCAAATACCGTGATCGTCCATATGCCAGCTGCGTCCATGCCATCGAAGGCAGAGAGCGCGTTATTAGGCGTATAGTTTGGTGGCGATGTCAAGTTGGCGGCACACTGAGATTCCATCGTTCCACCAGTTCCTTCGTCGTCCAAGAGGATGCCGTTGTAGTTGTCTAAGCTACAGCCATAGGTAGATGCCGGTACGCCAGGCCGATCGACAATAGACACTGTTGTACCCAAGTGTGAAATTGTTACGGTTACGTCACCGACCCATGTATGAGTAACGCTCACGTCGACATCAATATCGCCGATGTTAAACGTGTCTGGGACGTTGATGGTATCTGTCGCTGGGTTACCTGCGCCGCCGCCATCAGGAATCGCTGCGTTAGGGGACGCCGAATAAATCGTTGGGTTACCAGCCGTGCCACTGCCGCAAACGGTTCCATCACCAAGGTATGCCCCGCCAGCTGTTGAGCAGTTGCTCGGACTGTCTATATCGCAGCTCGTGCCTGTGCAGCAAGCACCCTGACCTTCACAAACCCCGCCATTGCAAATCTGTCCCATGGGACATGAAATTGGCGTGTTAGAACAAGTGCCGGTGTTGCATACATCTGTCGTACAAGCATCGCCGTCATTACAATCCGAATTATTGATACACGGTGTCACAAGTGACAAAGTGTTGATTGCGTCGATGCGACCATAACCAAAAGCGCGGTCAAATCCTGCCGGGCCTAAGTCCGTGGCGCCATCGCGGAGAATTTGGCGGACCTCAGCCGGTGTGAGATTGGGATCGGCATCAAGTATCAAAGCCGCAAGCCCTGCGACCATTGGAGAGGCCATGCTGGTTCCACTTTGGCTAGCAAGCGATGAGCCACCGGCTGCGTTACTGGCAGATAGTATGACTGAACCTGGCGCAGATACGTCCAGCAAGTCGCTTTGATTGCTGAAGCAAACAATGCTGTCTGCCGCAGGACTGTTATTCGTGCAGCAACCCCAGTTGAAGTTTGCAGTTGCGTCTTCGCAGTTTGGATAGGCAACTTTGTAAGTAGCACCAACGGCGATAACGTTAGATCCGCAAGCAGGGGAACCCATCGAGTTGCTGTTACATTCGTTACCTGATGCCGCTACGACGACCACGCCAGCAGCCACAGCATTGTTTGCTGCCACAGCCCAACTATGCGTGTCACAAGTGCCAGTAAAATTTCCGGTTCCAATGCTAAGGTTAATAACATCAGCGCGTCCGCCAGAAGCGCTTTGGTCTGCACAGTGGTTGATGCCTGCGATGATGTTACTGTCAGTACCGCCGCCAGCGGAGTTTAATACTTTTGCCCCTATTAGCGTGGCGTTTGGCGCCATACCTTGTAAGGCTTCGGTGCCGTCGCAACCTAGGTCTACCGTTAGTCCTGTACCGCCCACTGATATACCAGAGACATGTGAACCGTGGCCGTTGTCATCATCAGGGTTCGAATCGTTGTTATTAAAATCGAAACTAGCCGCCGCATCGATACGCGTCGAGTACATGACATGGTCCATATCGATACCGGTATCAACGATGCAAACACGAACGCCCGTGCCATCGTATGGCAGACTGGCAGCCGTCAACTGACTTTGCAAAGCCCTCACGAGCGGTGTGGCCTCGTCGAGTCGTATGACATTGGGATGGAATTCGTCCAATTCAACTTTGGAGACACCAGGCATGTTGCGTAAGGCATTTATTTGCGATTCAGGTAAATCGCGAATGTTGAGCACATTGGGCATGACGGCCCCGTACTCATACTTTACTGTACCCTTCATGTTAGCGGAAAAAGTGCGAATACCTTTGCGCTGCACGGATTGCTTAGTAAGGATTGGGTCCATATACACGAGAACACTGACGCGCTTCACGCCCGCTGTGTCAACATAAGTAAGCGGATGCTTCATCATAGGTGCAGCCATGGCATTACCTGGTGATGCGCCCGGTATACGAATGGCGTCCGGTGCCCAATCGCCACTCGATGAATCCAATTGTACTTGAATCGCACTATTATTTAGTATCTTCCCGCCGCCAGCACTTGCTGAATTCTTGCTCGACCAAGTTGCCATTGCCGTTACGGCAGCAGCCACGATAAAATAACGAAACCAGGATCCAAACCATCGCTCACATTTTCTGTGCATAACTCGTCCGTTCCTTAAAAAATAATATTACCAAAATAAAATGACGCCTCGCCGCGATAGTAGGCATGCGGTACAACGCCTCACACGCTAGCATAATTGCACCGGGGCCTACAAATACATCGCATCCAAGTTAAGAACAAGTCTAGTACGTGTGTGACGCACGCAACGTATCAAGACAATTGCGTGCTTAGCTTGCAACAAAAAATGCCATCCCTCCAAACTAGCGATACGAATAACGCGAGTCAAGATAAATTAGACGACTATTTTTTTGAAAAAAAAATGCAACGCGTGCTATTAGAAAATTTCTGTATCGTGTGAATTTATGAGCAAAGAGTCTGGCACCCCCTACATTCAAGACTTGGTTATCTCTAATTGTTGTTGTGCAATTGCAAAAGTCTTGGCGAATTGTGTCTTAATTGAGTTGGGTAATTTCGGTAATTACCTGTTGTTGAATTTCGATAGATTGCGAAAATTCGCTAATAAAACAAAGTCTGTGACGATCACTCTACTTCGTCTACATATTAATTATCGCTTGCTGGTTCTTACGGTTTGTCTCCATCGTGTAAATCACATGACGACGCATTAGGGTTTAGCGCGAAGAGGATGTAGTTGCGAGCTTGGTCGTTAAGCTGGCGCTATCGGGACAAGGCATGAATTCGTAGACCCGCTTAAACATAAGGCGAAGCCGCTTGGCCTGCTTGCGGGTCGTGATACCAACAAGTTAGGGAAATCTCTCCTACGTTGGTGGTGACAATTTCATTAATTGCCGATGTTCGCGACGCTAGTATCGAGTTGATGTGTTGGATATGTGGCGTGCAGCGGCGGTTAAACCTAACTACCAAATGTTGTCGCGGGATGTGCAGGATAGGGTTTGAGAAACGCGTGCAATTGTGACTGGTTGATGGCTGAAGGCTTTTCTACGAGTGCTTGTTTGCCTGCAACATATGCGCGGCAGACGAGGCTCTTGGTGTGAGATGGCATGTAGCGATACATGCCGTATTGATCGTTTCGCTGCTGAAGTATTTGTTCGGCGTCAGCGGTCGCAGTGGCTACGGCGACGCTACGATTCGCACGGGAAGCTGAGACGCCTCCGCCGCTGGCGATGGTATCAAGATGTTCACCGGCGGTTTTGATAGCAGGTAACAATACCAGTTTTGTAAACTGGCTGTGCCGACGGAAGTCGTTCTCGGTTGAGTCGAGTAGGCCATTCGCATAGGATGGCCGCTTACGGTTCGGTAATGAGGAAATGTCGGTTTAGATAATAGGTAACGACACCACAATGTCTCGCATACTCAAAATGGGACGATATGTCAGTTGGACGGTCATTGACCAGTTCATCAGCCTGGGCGTTCCGCGACTCATTCTTTTTCCCATACTCGCCAAGATCATCGGCGTTGACATCTTTGGCTCCTTCGTCCTCGCGCTAGGTACGATTCTCATGATCGGCCTCGCGCCCAGCAACGGTCTTATCGGCTACATTATCCGCGATCTCGTCAAGCAACCCGAGCAAGAGCAGGCGCTGCTCGTTCGGACTACAATGGTGCTAAGTTTTGTCACCATGATCCCTATTGCGCTGGCTTACATCATCGGTTCGCGCCTGATTGCCAGCACATTTGGTGGCGATACAGTTGTAGCCCGTCTCCTCCCGATTCTAGGTCTTTTTTTGTTACTCACCAACGTTGTGGAAACTTCGCTCGCTGCCTATCGCGTACGCAGGCAGTTCGCGCGTATGGCGCTTATTCATGGCGTGCAGTCTACGCTACTTTTTCTAGCGATCCCACTGTATTACGCTATGGGCATGTCCGGGATTGCGATGGCCTATTTTCTCGCAGCGGCACTCACACTTTGTGTCGTCGCGTGGTTTGAACGAGACGTGCTACTCTGTCGACCGTTCTATTGTACAAAGTTCGCACGAGAGGCTATGCGGGTGTGGCCCGCGCTCTCGATTGCCGCCGCGATTACACTTTCGGCTGGGTATCTTGATCGCATTTTTCTCGGTCACTGGTGGCCACCCAATGATCCCGGGACAAAAGCTGTCGTTACAACCTACTTCGCGGCTGCTTCGATGGCCGCGCTGGTTGCCATTCCGGGAACGCTACTGGCGAATTTGGTCCTGAGTTTACTAGGCCGCGTTCAACAGTCCGATCATCTCGATCGGCGGTTTTACGTACTCTACCTCGTCGGTGTCTGGGTGTCGGCGGTGGCGGTTTTCGGTATTGGTTGGTTGATCGGACCAACCCTTGTTCTTTTTTTCTATCCCGACGTCGCCCAAGATGCGGTATTGTTGTGGTCTCTTGTGATGCTGGGTTTTGCGATTTTCAACATTGGTACGCTCTGCCGGCCGTTCGCCTCGAAATTTCTCTCGCCAGCGGTTCTCCCGGTGGTGTCGATGATCAGTTTCGTCGCACGCGTGACGCCGCTGTTTCTACTAATTCCCACGCGCGGCGCGATGGGCGCCGCTCAGGGGCTGGTCATCGGATCGACCGTGACGTCGTCGCTGTGGATGGGGCTATATGTGAAGAATTTCATTATTTCGCGAAGAGTGTCAGCGCTACCTAGCGGCGATGATGTTGCAGGGATGCCGTAATCACTGCGTAGTCATTTTGCATGATGTCGTTGTTCGCATTTTTTCGCAATGCGTTCGTACAGCGACACAAGGAGTTTTCCTTCTTCCTCCCAGTTGTAACGACGAAAGACCGCCGCTCGTCCTTTTTCTCCAAGCGTCCTACGAAGGTCGGCGTCCGCGATCAACTGGTCTAGCGCATCAGCAATCTGCTGCGGGTCGGATGGGTCAAGCAATATGCCACATTGTGCTTCTCGAATGATCGGTGCAACCTCGACAGCAAACTCTGGAACGATCACGGGTAATCGCGCTTTCATGTAATCGAACATCTTATGGGGCATGGCAAAAACATGATTCTGAATCCCGGGTTGAAAAAGCACCAGTCCGATGTCTGACTGCTCCAACTCGCGATACATATCATCAAACGGTAACCATTCGATGACCTCGATCCGATCGCGAATATCCGGTGATTGGATGGCCCGTTGAAATTCCTCTTTCGAGCTGTCTGTGCAGGTGCCAATAATTTTGACGCGTAGATTAAGCGACTTGGAGAGACGCATCGCCTCGATTAGCTCAGGCCATCCGCGTTCTCGATGAAATACACCCACATGCACCGCCGTTACGAATTCAGTTGGTTTTCTCACCGGTGGAGGGTCATCGATCTTGGCACCTTCGAGCGTTGCACAGTTGAGCACTGTAATAGCTCGGTCTTGCGAGTTAGGAAAATCTGGTGCTACCGTTTCTTTGGCAAAAACAAAATAATCGGTCAATGGGGTCAGCATACGAAACGCAAGTCGCATGAACCACTCAGTCACCCCGATGCAAAATCTTGGACCGTGCTGACGAGCGAATGTACTGGGATAATGCTCATGGACGTCGAAAACTACGACACGCCCGCGTATCAGTTTTAGGGCAATCCCCACAACCCATGAATCCACCTCGTTGCAATGGTAGACGTGGGCGTCCACACGCTTGGCGCGACGATACAGGTTCAACATGGAAAGCAACCTGGCTACGATCGTTTTTCCAGACTGATACACTTCCAGTGTAACGCCGTCTACGACCCGACTTTCTTCTTCACCCGGCGCGAGGTGTACGACGTCATATCCGGCTGCCGCTAGCGTACGTGCTTCTTTTTGAAATACGCGCTTATCCGTCGGTGGGTGCATGGATGATAAAAAACAGAGCCGCATGGAATGGTTGGTCATCGATTTCAAGTTGAGACATTAAGCTCCAAGAGTATATTGGCGTAGGCGTTAATAGACGCTTTGTCTAGGTACAAGTCTGCCGAGTTTACCATGTCGCCTACTTATAGAGGCGGGTTGATGCGATGCATGTGTTGCCATACTAATCTGGGTAGGTGAGAGCATGTACCGAATCACGTATGACAAAATCCACATAAACGCCAACGCCATCAGTGGATTCGTAAACCCACCGCGTACAAGGTGGAACATCCATACACCCGAACCAGCCAGAAAAACCATGTCTCCGAAATGACGATACCGTTCATGACCAAAAAATAAGCCGAAGACCAGCATCCCCAGTATGCCACCTGTTCCGAAATTGATGTAAAGGTCGCCTACAATTCCGGCTGGTATTGTCGTTCCACTGTCACCCAACGCGGGATCGAGAGCACGCGCGAAAGTTCTTTGCGTGTTCTCCGGCTTGCCGGGCCACACGAACCGTGGAATTGGCACGAATAATAACCGATAGTAAGATCGACCCAACAGGAATCGTTCGCTATCCGGGAAATGCACCATAGCCAATCGAAGAAACACAGCATATCCCATGTCACCACCTTCAAATGTATTACCGACGATATACTCGACCCGATTCTCGTCAATTACAAAATCACCGAGCGAATGCGACATCCTGACGTATCGTAACGTCACGCCGGTCAGTGCAAGGAGTGGAAGTACCACAAGTACCGCCCCTCGAAAAAGCGGACTCACCCGCGCCGGTTTCGATTGGTTACTGATCCTAACCCTCGAATGTCTGAGAACCTGCGAAACAACCCATGCAATCATGCTCGCCACCAGTAACGTACGTGTACGATAGACGAAAAAATGGGTGACATGCAGTGCCAGCAGCGGTAATATGTACATGAACTGACTGGAAAACCCTCGAAGTCCGACCAGAAAAACAGCAAGGGGCAACACAAAGAAACCATACTTCGCGGCCAAGTAGATGCTCACCTGTGGTCCACCGCCGATAGAGCGGAACGTTTTCTCAATTGTGAATGGATCAACGCCAAGCGCGTATAGTGCAACAACGACACCCACCGAGACGGTTCCACAAAACAACACAAGCAACAACTTGCATCTCTCAAGTCGTCCCACATCGATATATATATGATGAAACGAACGAGCGCTGGCCTGAGTAAATCGTAGTCTCAACGCGGCGATAAGAAACAGATCGATCCCAACTGCGATCAGGACGTTACTGCGGTATAGAATGGCATCAGTCGTAAATGACTCAAGGGGAACCCAGTCAAGCATGACTGCGATCGGATTAGAAAAGTACATACCCACATAGGCAATCGTAAACAGTGAGGTGAGAGGCTGAGTGTATAATCGCCGCCACGCAATCCAAAGTAACACGACGACGTGTATGCAAAGCATCGGTACGTGGAAAAACGGCGTTGAGGCAACCAGCCCGATCAGCCCGAAAAACAGTAATGCAAATTCCATCGTTAATACCAGTGCCAGCGGTCACCCTTACCTAATATAAGACGCTACCGATCTTTTTCTTGAAGATCGTTACTTTTTTTGATTTGCTCGTAATTATATGCATCATTATTCAGCCGCAGGCGAACTTCATTTTCCACAAACTTGGCCTTATCGTCAACATACAGCGACCGCGCGCAACGACCTGCGATATCACGCTTGAGGGGTATCAGTCGCCGCCCTCGTAAATCAAATCGGCTTGCCTCCACATGACCTTGCACAGTAATCACTGCATCCGACTCGCATTGCCGCGCCTGGTTCCCGATGCCCGCGATCAGTCGTGAACTTTCTACAATAGAGTCGAACAGGACTCCATTCTTTTCGACGTGGAGCACGCTCTCGATCGCCTCGAGAAGACTATCGCGAATCGATAGGCCCTCGGCCCGCCTCGATACCACGACCGTATGTTTTGCACCGACTGTTTCCCATTCCACCGCGTCCAGAAGGACGTTGATCACCGGCCGTTTCCCTTGCGACCCGAGTAGTAGCCCGCATCGACCTCCAACGCTGCCCATCCCCTTATTTCCACGCATGGACATCGTCCCACCGCGAAGATGAAAATCGTGCGTCCCGTCCCCAAGCACGATCGTCACACCCTGCGAGTTCTCGCCATTGACCATTCCGTAGTGTCCAAACCCGGTTGCGATGAAGTCGTGACAGGTATTCGTCGATCCCGATCCGAATGCTCCGAACGGACTCACAATGCCAAGCTCATTCGAGCGACCTGTCCAATAGACGGCCGAGTTAGGATGCGAATTAGTTAAAAAACAATGTATCCAAACATTGACTTCCGAAGCTATCGCCGCGACGGCGGCCTTTGTGTACCAGCCCTGTATACTCCACCGCTCGAAATGATGACTGCCAGATGATTTATTCTTAGTGTTTCGTGCGAGTAGCAGTCCAACGCTCGGACGCCCTCCCTTAGACGGTAGAGCCATTCGCCAACCAGAAAAATGAAGATGCATAGCTCCGGAAGCGTCGATCGCAACACCAGGCGGTGCCTCCGGATCAAAACCAAAGTACACCGTATTGCCATACCCGGAAATCGTGACATGGTTTTTACCGCGCAGATTCCAAGGTTTTGTCTCCAAGTAATCTTTGCCAGCTTCCAATTCGATGTGGCATCCTGATGCGCCACAGGCGGCTATCTTCGCACCAATTGTATCTACAACGGGGGCGGCAAAGCAGGCAACGCTGCTCGATGCAACGATTGTCAACACCAATATTCTGGTCCCCGCCGATGGTACTCGATTAAATTTTATCTCAGTCATTCTATTCACAGCTTAATCCTGATTCTATCGGCAAGTACCTCGCCAGCACTACGCACTGGTTTTTTACAGCATTATGTGGATAACCTGAATTCTAATGGCTTTTGCGAAACAGCATGACCAGTTGGTCGCCAAAGCGACTCTCAATGCGACTCAACCGATGCTCTAGTGATGACAAGGGCCAAAATAAGTGCTTGACGCGACCGAATGTGCATACGTTGAGTATGACTTGCAGCAGCATTAACGCACGCATTCCAGGAAAAAAAACCTTGCACTGCTCACAAACCAGTTCCGGCGAACAATGGCTGATGATCTCCTCAGGCTTGTAGTGGCGATGCCAAGGCTTGCGGTCCTCAGTGGCTGTGATATCGCCGATCATTCCGCGTTCGTTCGCTTGCGAAAACCGCTCTTCGTAATAAGTTCGATCACCTCGTAGGCGAACATGAACAAACCGGTGCAGGCGTGGAAAAACGAATTTGAAATTCCCCGTATCCAAAAATGTGAGCAATCCCCGATGCGGTGTCGTTAGGATAAGTGTTCCACCTGGTTTGATTATCCGTGTAAGTTCAGTGAGCGTTACGCGCTCGTCTGGAACATGCTCGATGACCTCAATGATCGCAGCGGTGTCGAAAAAGTTCTCCTCATACGGCGTCTTTCCGTCGAACCCGATGGCGCTCAATATGTACTCGGGGTATTTTTCTTGAGTGATGGCAATTTTCTTCTCGTCCACGTCAACCCCGTGACACTCGTCACACCGAGTAGCCACCCGCTTCATTAAGAAGCAAGGACCGCATCCGTATTCGAGAAACCGACCAAGTGATCCAGTCAGCCATTCGTCCGCAATATGGTGCCAACGGCGAACGGGCGCACGTTGTGGCTGATCTGTCGGATCTTGTGACTCGTCATGAGTAGTCTTCTCAGGCATGACTCTCCTATACCTATACAATCACTTTCGTGATACCATCTTGTGACGGTAGCTAACTTAATCGCGTTTCCAGATTGACGGAATCAAACAGGCATATTGTCTCTCAGTGAGTGTATTGCGGAGGGGTATCACCTACCACGAATCGAATCTCGAATCCTCCACCAATCAATGACCTACCCACCAATCGGGGCACTATGGGCGATATATCGGCTGATTTGGACTCCCAGCGGCAGGTGAGGGCTCGGGGGTTGCAAAAAAACGTGAATGGTCGATAGACCTAACACGCCTTAATTGGCGATTAGTTTTGCTGATTGGACAGAATTGCAGAAGGTGTAAATGGCCTAGGTTACGGTTTCGAGACTTTAATGAACTTTTTCATCAAGATATATTATCTGCTAAAGCACCTCGGCCCTGGATTTCTGATCCAGCGACTAGGCATGTCGCTCAAGGGGCGGGTGGGAGTTAGTCAGCGGGTGTTTAGGCGAAGGCCTTGGGCATCGATAGATCTGGGGGAGCTTTGTGAAGCGGGTGTGCAAACTGATAATGAGGGTTATGCAGCGCTAAAGCGTAGCCAGACGTTACCCTTTTTGTTTCCCCTTGGTCGACCACCGAAGTTGGCTGGGCACATCAATGATGCGGAATCGAAACGATCTCCGTCGCTGGTTGAACGACTCGCATTGCTTCGTGTTGATCGCTGTGTGTATTTTTTTCATACGCCATCACCGGAGCGAAACAATTGGCATAAGAACCCATTTACGGGTGGGCGCAGTGTCAGCGATCAGGTGTGGTTAGACCTTCCATTTTTTAATGAGGCCACAGGTGATGCGCGGGTGATGTGGGAGCCTTCGCGAGCGGCGTGGGCGTATGATCTGGCGCGGGCAGCCGCTCGGGATGGGGATCAAGCGCATGCAGTTGAGTTCTGGCGCTGGGTTGATTCGTGGATGGATGGGAATCAGCCATTCGATGGTTGTCAGTGGATGTGTGGGCAGGAAAGCGCGGTTCGCCTGATGGCGGTACTATTTGGCTTTTGGGTGTTTGAGGATGAGACGAAGCCTCATCGCTGGGGGCAGATAGCCAAGCTTGCCTGGGCGACGGGCTATCGCATTGAGCATCATATCGATTACGCCATTTCGCAGCGGAACAATCATGCGTTGTCCGAGGCCTGTGGGTTGATGTTGATAGGTTATCTTTTCCCAGAGTTTCAGGCCGCGTCGCGATGGCGGCAGATGGGGCGTCGGATCATGACGCAACAGCTTCGCGAGCAAATTTATGACGATGGTAGTTACATCCAACATTCTTTTAATTACCATCGTGTGATGTTACAAGTCAGTTTGCTCGCGTTACGCATCGCAGAGTTAGCTAACGAGCCATTTGAACATGACATCTACGATCTACTTGATAAAGCTAAGATATTCTTACATGCCCACATCGACGAGCGCACAGGACGCACACCTAACTATGGTAACAATGACGGCGCGCTAGCGTTACCTCTTAATGAATGCGATTTTTCGGATTATCGTCCTGTGCTGCAAGCAGTGCATTTCTTGGTGAATCGTGAGAGATTGTTGCCAGCTGGTAATTGGGATGAAGATTTATGCTGGTTATTTGGCGATGAAGCTGCAGATGCATTGACCAATGACTCTTGTGCAGAATTGCGCATGAAATCGTCGGCGTTTGAAGCGGGCGGATATTACACGCTGAGAAATAATGCTTCGTGGGCGATGATGCGATGTCATCAATATCGCGACCGGCCTGCCCACAGCGATCAACTGCACCTCGATCTTTGGTGGCAGGGAATTAATGTGCTTCAGGATGCGGGGACATATTTGTATTTTGCGGCTGGTCGGCGTGATGTGGAGCAATATTTCAAATCAACACGGGCACATAATACGATCGAAATAGATAATCGCGAGCCTACGGAAATTGTGTCGAGGTTTTTGATGCTGCCCTGGCTAAGTGGCAAGATAAAGCATTACCACGCTGAGGGTGACATGCCAGCGTGGATGGTGGGCGAGCGATATGACTACGATCGCGCGCCTTGGACAGTGATGCATCGTAGAAGTGTGATTTGCTTAGCAGTTAATCTTTGGGTTGTGGTGGATGATTTATTGGGAAACGGTGATCATAAAGCGACGCTTCGATGGCACTTAGCGGATTGGCCCTGGGCGCTTGACGATGAGGTAGGAAGGGTGACAGCTACGACTGAGTATGGCGATGTGTCGTTGGCGGTGTCAAGTGGTTCCGCGAGTAAGACTCCTCTGAATCTTGTTAGCGGGCGAGATCACGATGGCGATATTCAGGGGTTTGTGTCGCCGTATTATAATGAAAAGCTGCCTGCGCCGACGTTGGAAGCGACTTTCGAATTTCATGACAAAATTCGTTTGGTGACGGCTATTCAGTTAGGTGGGAGTCCGATCGAGTTGACGCTGAATAATGAGCAATCGGATTCAGCCACACATGGAGAAGCGTGGTCATTGCGGTCGGGTGAGAGTCTAAAGGTTGTAAGGCTAGCCCGACTTGGGCACGACGCTTCACAGGTTTTTTCGAGTTTTGAATGAAGTTGCGGATAAGATGTTCGTGCGAAAGTTGTTAATCGTGACTCCGCACAGGCTGAAGCCCACGTCTCGAAAATTATTTCACACGCTGAAATGGTTCTTCATCCGCGCTGCTGATTTCGAATGTGACGACCGGAAGTTCTTCGGTTAATCGCTTCGCCAGTGAAGTGAGAATGGGTCTTTCGCTTGTCCAGTGGTTGAGCGCTATCGCGCCACAACCAATCCGATTAAAAGCTAGTGCGTCGTGATGCCGAATTTCTCCGGTGATGATGGCGTCGCGCTTGCCCAGGGGGATTTTGAAGGGAAGGCTCCCGGCTGCGCCTACGACGACAATGATGCGCTCGATGTTTTGGAGGGGCACGCCAACAAATTGAACGCAGTTAGCCTTTAACTCGCGTTTCAGTTTTTCCGCAAGCTTTTCCAGTGTAATAGGCCGCAGCAATTTGCCTATGCGACCAATGCCTGTGACTGGCTTTGGTTGCAGCGGATAGATGTCGAAAGCCGGTTCGTCGTAGGGATGAGTTTGCCTCAACGCTGCGATGACGGTGGATAGTTTGCGCTTGGGGGCAACGAACTCCAGTCGAATCTCATCTACCATTTCAAATTTTCCTCGTTTTCCTACACTTGGGGTAGTGGATTCTTGGCCAATGAAGCTTCCTTGTCCTTGCGAAGAAAAGCTGCAATGAGAGTAGTCGCCAATATGGCCCGCACCAGCGGCGAAAACGGCGTTCGAGATTGTGTGAACCGCTTTTTCAGGGACGAAGGTTACGATTTTACATGCTGCATTGCCTGGTTGATCTACGTATTCGAGAGGCTCCGTTTTCTTGAGACCGCACATGGCTGCTAGGACGTCGTTGGCACCGCCCTCAGCTGCATCTAGTGCCGTATGTGTGGCATAGATCGCGATGTTGTTCCGTGCGCATTCCCAAACGAGAGAGGTCATTTCTGCCGTATTGGCAACGAGTCGATTGAGCGGTTTGAAGATGGGGGGGTGGTAAGCGAGGATAGCGTTCATTTTCAATCGGATAGCTTCTTTGAGCACCGCAGGGGTTAGATCAATGCATAAAAGAGTGCGTTTTAATGGTTGTCGCGGGTCGCCGAGCAGTAGACCGACGTTGTCCCAGCTTTGGGCAAGGCCAAGTGGGGCGATTTGGTCCATCGCCTGGCAGAGGTCGTTGACTGATTCTTTCTTGCGCGGAGTGGGCTTGGCTAGTGTCTTGCTCATGCTTGTGTACACTCCTTTTCGGTTTGCTGGCGAAAGGTATCGAGAATTTTCTTAGTGAGTTTGCCGACACGACCGTTGGCGATGTCGTGCTGCTCGACGCGAATGACGGGCAGGACTTGTATGATCGCGTTCGTGAGAAACAGTTCGTCTGCATCGAGAAGATCGTTAATCGTTAGCGGCGCTTGAACCGGGTTTAAGTCAAGTTGTTTTCCGAGTTCGAGTGCAAGATTACGGGCGATGCCGCCTAAGACGGGGGTATCGAGCGGTGGCGTTTTTAGCTGGCCGTCTTTGATAATGAAAACGTTGGTGATGCACCCTTCGGCTAGCATGTTGTTGGTATTGAACCATAATGCTTCGAAGCATTTTCGTTGTTGTGCTTGCCGCAGCCCGAGTAATCGACCGAGATATGCAGTAGTCTTGTGCCCGGCTAATGGGTCGTGGGGAGATACTTTGTAAGTGGATACACAAACCTGAACACCGTTATCATAGAGAGATTGGTTCGGTGGCGAGAGAGGGACTGCAGAGGCGCAGACGGTTAACGGCGGCAGCTGGTCTGAGGGCGAGGATGGTGGATGAACCGAACCGATGGATACCGTTAGCCTGACGCGGGCAGTTTTAAGTTCGTTTCGCTCTAGTAAATCGAGAAAATCTACGCGAGAAGGTAGTTCGCCGCGGGTGGCAGGCCGTAGCAGTTTCTCAGCGGATTGGAGTAGCCTTTCAATGTGCGATTCGACGCGGAAAATCCGACTATTTTCCGCGCGCATTGTTTCAAAAAGACCTGCGCCATGTAACCAGCCGCCGTCGTGAACTGGCAGTAGTGCTTGCGCTTCGGGAATGAATTTCCCGTTGTAATAAACTATTGATGTCACGCGCTTGTCAACTCTTGATTGCGATCTGGTCTATGGTGCATGGTACAGTTTAGTGTTTGCATCATTCCCTTCACTTTGGCCATGATTTCCTCATATTCCTGATGCGGGTCGCTGTCGGCGACTATCGCACCGCCCGCGTCGAATCGAACCGTATGGCCCTGTTGAACCATGGTACGAATCGCGATGTTAAGGGATAGATTTCCATCTAGCCCGATAAGCCCTATGGCCCCACAATATACGCCTCGTGGTGATTGTTCCAGTTCATTGATAATTTGCATGGCGCGGATTTTTGGCGCACCAGTGATCGAGCCACCAGGAAAACTAGCTCGTAATAGCTCTTGCCAGGTGTATTGTGATTGAAGCGTGCCCTCGACCGTGGCGACTTGATGAAAAACGTGGGGCAGGGTTTCGATAGACTCGGATTCGCGCACGAGAATGCTGCCATATGCGCAAACTCGGCCAAGGTCGTTGCGGAGCAGATCGATAATCATAGTCAGTTCTGCCCGATCTTTTTCACTGCATTCCAACGCGCGGCAATTAATAAGATCGCTAACTTCGTCGTGGCCTCGAGGTCTGGTTCCTTTGATGGGCCGGGTGACGACGTGCCCATCGGTTAGCTGAAGGAATAATTCTGGCGACGAAGACATGACTGCTAAATCAGGCCAGGGGAGGAAAGCGGCATGAGACGAGGGACTCCCGGCTCGGAGTCGGCGATATATGCCTTCGGGTGGCGAATCGATCTGCGCTTCGAAACGCTGTGATAAGTTTACTTCAAATATGTCGCCGGCTGCGATGTACGCTTTGGCTCGTTCGACTTTTTGGATATACTGGTCATAAGTCATGTTCGATCGGACGATTGACGGGGGTTGTGAATGGCCGTCGAGAGGGAGGCTAGCGAGCGTCGTTTGTTGTAATATGGAAGCTATAGTCTGGATGCGCTCTGCTGGCGTGGCCTGCGATGTTCGTTTGTTGGACGTTGTCAATTCTACGGCGACGGCGAACCATTGCTTATTGTCGTGGTCGTAGACCGCGGCTGTGTCGTAGAGCTTGAAATTGGCAATGGGGAGGTCCACCGTGAGGTGACGAGATGGGACGGGAGTTTTGTTTTTTTCTGTAAGTAATCCAGCTTCGTAAGTAAAATACCCGATCCAGCCGCCAGCAAAAGGAAGTTCTGGAGAGCTTGTGGCGTTCGTAGGATGCTCGTTACAGCGATAGGAGAGTCGCTGGAAAGGGCAGCCGGGGTCTGATAAATGAGCTGTGAATTGATCGATAGGATCGAACGCGAAAATCGAAAATCGTGCGTAAGTATGTGGCTGGATAAGGCTTTCCAGGATGGCGGGCTCACGTAGTCTGGAAAAACTCACAACGACGTCATCTGGCGAAAGCGTGGATTGTATCGGTTCGACGATGAGCGAGGCGTGGGTTGTATTGGGGGCGTATATCATAATATTGTCGGTAGTATAACAGAAGTTTCGGTAATGTAGCAGGTCTGCCATTCGCGTATCGCGGATTGACACTTCACGCCTTGATGGATAGAGTTTTTATTGCTTTAGTGTAATGTAAACTTCTGCGGATTCGACACAGGGAGGTGGCTTGCCATGTTGTGCGCATGTCTTAGAAATGGTCAACTTAGTTTTGCTCTACTAACTATATGGTGGGTGTGTCTGCTTCTACCCGTGCAGGCTTCTTGGGCATCACATCCCACGACGGGTGAGGTGGTAGCTGACGATGTGTACGTACGCAGTGGTCCAAGCTTGAATCACTATACTATCGCAAAGATGAGCGCCGGAGACCGTGTACAGATTGTCGGTGAGAAAGACGATTGGTATTCGATTACACCACCAGCTTCGACGTTTAGCCTCATATCTAGTGACTACGTTGATACTGTGGACAGCAAACGAGGCGTTGTCAACGGGAAAAACGTGCGTGTTCGGGCTGGCTCGCTGCTGAATTCTAGCAAGTACACCGTACAGGTTCAGTTATCTAATGGTGACGAAGTTACTATTTTAGGTCGCAATCCCGACGGGTTTCTTCGCATCACACCACCGGACGGCGCGACGCTTTGGGTAAGCAAGAAATTCATCGAGCCGGTTACGGCTGACCAGGCTAAATCCTCCCCTGCATCTGGAGATGCGCAAGCGCAGCAGGCCACGCCAGAGAATGGAACGCAGGCGTTAACCGACGGTAGCGATGCTGGTGGCGAGACAGAAATGACGCAGGACGATGATGAAGCGTCGTCACCCTTTGGCTATATGGAGCCTACGCCGCAAAGGCGAGCACTTGAAGCATTGGAAGCCCCGCTTAAAGTTGAGTTGGAGAAGCCATTGCTGAATCGGAGTTTTGGTTCGCTGATGGAAAAATATAAGACCATTGCCTCTCAGGACGAGGACCAGTTTTCTAAAAAATATGCGGATGGACGTGTGCGACAGATTGAGGAGATGATTAGCCTCGCTGGCACGGTCCGCAATTTACGGCAGATAAATGAGAAAACGGATGAGAAGCGTCGCCAATTTTTAGTGCAGCGTGGCTCTATTCATTCTGTCGATCCGCCTGCGCCGCTGGGTTTGGATGTGCAGGGCGAGTTGCGTGAGAGTGCATTATATCCAGCGACCATACGGCCAAGGCGATTGCGATTGGTGGACACCTCTGGGACGACTACGCGAACGATTGGTTATGTTGAGATTCCAGCACGGTCGGAAATTGATGTTAGCGAATTCATAGGCCGCTATGTAGGGGTTCGTGCATCGTCTAAGCGTTTGCAGGCGGGCAACGTAAATTCTGTACCTATCTATGTTGCCAGCGAGCTAGTGGCGTTGCAGCCGACTGCGCCAGTGGATATTAACTGATGTAAGAATTTCCGGCATCGCGCTAGCGCGACGTATCTTCTAACCAAAACTGATGGAAAGTAGGCCAAAGCCAATGAAACGAAGATTATCGAAGTGCACACACAGAGCTACACTTATGCTGGCTACGGGCATGTTGTTTCAGACTGGTGGCTGCTCATTTGATACGAATTCTGTGTTTGCTGGTTTGACCACGCAGATCGTTGGTAGTGTCGTCAGCGATTTTGTGTTTGGTGTATTTAATCTTATTTAGGCGTCGTCAGACCAGTCCACATACACTTCGTTAGGACTTGCTTACGCCATGTCAATTCCGATTTCTCGAGCTTGTGTGGTTGGCGATGGTGCTATGGGCACTGTGTGTGCATTATTGCTGTGTGAGCAGGGCGTTGACGTAACGCTTTGGGGCCGCAGCGTCGAACACGTCGATACGCTGTGCCAGGACCGTGAGAATAAAAAATATCTCGCTGGCTTTTCGTTTCCAGATTCCCTAAAAATTACGCATGATGCTGACGATGCTTTTCACGAAGCGGAGTTAATTGTCTCGGCTGTGCCATGTCAGTTTATGCGCGAGATTTGGACCAAGCTCGCAGATACCTTTCCGCACGGTGTGCCTATCGTGAGCGTGGCGAAGGGGATCGAAAACGAAACATTGCTATTGCCATCTGCCATTGTAAAGGCGTGTCTTGGCGATGTTTCGACGGCGTGCCTGTCCGGGCCTAGTATCGCGTCAGAAGTTGCAGATCATAAGCCCGCGAGTCTCGTGGTAGCTTCGGACGACCTGGCTGTGGCAAAGCTTGTGCAGCAGACATTTAGTACGCCACATGTTCGGATTTATTCGAGTACAGATCATGTCGGCGTTGAACTTGCTGGCGCTGCGAAAAATGTAATCGCTATTGCGGCTGGCATTTGCGACGGTATCGGGGCGGGCGATAATGCGAAGGCTTCCTTGCTGACCCGGGGACTCGTCGAAATTGCTAGGTTGGGAGAAGTCTTCGATGCCCAGCCGGCGACATTTCGCGGATTGGCTGGAGTGGGCGATTTGTTCACGACTTGCGTGTCGAAAGTGGGCCGCAATCGCTCTGCTGGCGAGCGCATTGGCCGAGGTGAGTCCACCGAGCACGTATTGGCAACAACGACCTCGGTGATAGAGGGGATACCTACCACGATGAGTATATTTGAGCTAGCGGCGAAACATAATGTCGAAATGCCAATTGTCGAAGCGGTGGCGGCCGTGCTATTTGAAGGTGATAGTCCGGCGGCTGCGATAGAACGATTGATGACCCGCCGGCTACGCTCAGAGCTTTAATTCTCTACAGAGGCTTGCGTTTCCAATTGCCCTTCTTGCTGCCGGAAATCATACCCATATTAGTTATCGGAACATGCCCGGCATGTTTTTTTCTTGTTAAACACATTTTCAAGAAAAGCGTAGGGGGCAATTCACGTGAGAGCCGCCGAATCAAAATACGACTTGCTCTAGCAAAGACGCGATTGCGGGCGACCGATAAACCAGCGTGTGAAAGAATAGGACATTCGTAGGAGGTATCACCTACCGTGCGCGCTCAGGTAACAAATCATGCTGACTCGTCCATGTTCGATTGGCTGAGATATCGGCATCTGCTGTGGAGTTTGACCTGGCGCGATATCCGCGTGCGGTATAAGCAGTCATTGCTTGGCGTCGCCTGGGCGATTTTGTTGCCTCTTTCGATGATGCTGGTTTTTACTTTCGTATTCACGCGGGCAGTGCAGGCGTCATCGCTCATGGCTGTGGATATGCCTTATGCCTTGTTTGCTTACACCGGGCTGGTTCCTTGGACGTTTTTCAGTATGAGCTTAATGGGGTGCGTGAACTCTCTAGTGGCTAATCGTAATTTGGTGACCAAGGTGTATTTCCCGCGCGAGGTTTTTCCGCTGTCATGCGTGGCGAGCGGTTTTGTTGATTTTAGTATTGCGATGGCTGTTCTGGTAGCGCTGATGGTGTATTTCCATATGACGGGAGATTGGGCGTTTGTGATTCATCCGTCTTTGCTTTTTGTGCCTGTGATTGTCATGGTGCAGGTGTTGCTGACCATTGGTCTGGGCATGCTGCTTGGCATGGCGAATTTGTTTTATCGAGATGTCCGTCAGATTGCGGGCGTTGGTGTGCAACTATTAATGTTTGTGTCTGCTGTCGTTGTTCCCATACCTAAAGATGGCAGCACGCTGGCACTTATCCTTTCATTGAATCCATTGGTACCGTTGATTGGTGCATATCGAGATTGTTTGATATATGGCCACTTGCCAGCAACGGGTGGTTTTTTGTACGCCAGCGTGACAGCAGTCATTGTCTTTGTCAGTGGCTGGGTGCTATTTCGGCGGGCATCGTATCGATTTGCGGAGTGTATTTGATGGCTGATGAAGTCGTAAGATTTAGCCGTGTTTCTAAACGATTCCGCCTTGGCGCAGGCCATGACTCGTTACGCGATTTGCTAGCAGCGGGAATGCGGAAGATAGTCGGTCGGCGATCTCGTGGACGTCGCAAGCCGATCATTCGCGCACTCACGGATGTAGATTTTTCAGTAGATCGGGGGGAAGCGCTAGGGATCATTGGCCCTAACGGCGCTGGCAAAAGTACAGCATTGAAAATTCTGGCGGGTATTATTCGGCCTGATTACGGCGAGGTTAGCGTGAATGGTCGGTTGGCTGCGCTGATCGAGGTCGGGGCAGGCTTTCACGGCGATCTAACCGGACGGGAAAATGTATATCTTAATGGTGCAATCCTCGGCATGACGCGAGCGGAGGTTGGTCGCAAGCTCGATGATATTGTGGCTTTTGCGGGCTTAGAAAAATTCTTAGACACGCCGGTAAAACGCTATAGCTCCGGTATGTATGCGCGCCTAGGTTTTAGTATCGCGGCTCATGTTGATCCAGACGTGTTGCTGGTGGACGAAGTGTTATCGGTGGGGGATGCCGTTTTTCGTTTGCGGTGTATGGACCGCATGAATGAGCTAGTACGCAACGGTACTACGCTGATATTGGTCTCGCATAATTTGGATCAGATGCAGTCTGTATGTCGACGAGCGATCGTGCTCGATCATGGCCGCATGGCGTTCGACGGCTCGTCGCAGGATGCGGTAGCTCATTATATGCAAGCCATGTCAAAGACATATATGTCTCATCGAGGTGATCTTTCTGACGGCGGAGAAATTTCGAGTGATGTCGAATTGGAGAGCCTAACGTTTCATGATGGAAAGCGTGAAGGTGTTGTCTGGACGCGAAGTGGGAAAGCGATTACTGCGATAGCGAAATTCACCTTGGCGCGTCCAGTGCCTAAGCTTGTTGTTGAGCTAAATATGCGGGCGATGGTGAGCGAGAACCTAGTGAGTATTAACTCCGGTCGTGACGGGGTTACAATTTCGGCGATGGCGGGAGAGCAGGAAATTCAATTGGCTATTCCTGGCTTGCCTGTTCGCGGAGGGCAGTATTTTTGGAATGTACGCGTGTGGGACGGAGATAGCGGTGAGATATTGTGCGATTCGCCATTTCGATATCCGCTTTGCATAGACGACGGCGGACGGGCTACGGGCATTCTTTGTATTGATCACGAATGGTCAGTCGTCCGCTCCAAATCGACGGTAAGTATACCTAAGCCTCATTCGGATGTGGGCGGCGACTCTAAAATACGGGAAGGCGAACATGAAAATATGCCTGTTCGCTGATGCTCGGTCGGTGCATGTGCAACGCATTAGCGCGGGGTTAGCTGCTCGCGGTGTGAATGTTCATATCGTGACACATAAGCCGATGACCGTAGAAGGGGCGACCGTTGAAGCTTTTCGGATACCCCCAGCTAGCTTGATGAACCCGCGCCGTTGGCACAGTCGTTGGCGGCTTTACCTACGCGATTTTATGAAACGTTTTGATGTCGTACATGTTCATTTTTTGTCACCGTGGGGATTTACACCGGAGATAATTGACGACGGATGTTTCGTGGCTTCGACGTGGGGGTCGGACATTGTTCAGCCACCTGGAGAAGGTAGACCCACTGATAGCGTTATTGAAGAACGAAAGATGATGCTTAAGTGTGCCGCCAAAGTGACCGCGTGGGGGCCATATTTAGCGCGAACGACGGCTAACTTTGCACAAATTGACCAGTCTGAAATTTCGTTGCTGCCATTAGGCGTGGATTTGGATTTATTTCAACCGATGAAATCAACACCTAAGCCGGTTGGTAGTCCCCACAAGGTAGGGTTTTTTAAAGGCTTTAGGCTCGTGTACGGCGCGACATTCTTGATGCGGGCTATACCCACCGTACTCAGCGAATTTCCAAAAACTAAATTTCATATGATCGGTGACGGCCCTGAATTGGTGAAGTGTAAGCAGTTAGCTGGTATGCATGGGGTCGATTTTCAGATCAATTGGATACGGCGACAGTCGTATGGCAGTTTGCCGGGACACTTGGCCGGGTGGGATTTGTCGGTTGTGCCATCGGTCTGTGAAAGTTTCGGCGCGGCGGCTTTAGAATCTTCAGCGATGTGCGTACCAGTCGTAGCCTCTGATGTGGGCGGGCTTCATGAAACTGTCCGCGATGGCGAGACCGGTTGGCTGGTTCCTGCGCAAGCGCCAGAGCAATTGGCGGACGCAATCATCAAAGCTTTAAGCGATGACGATACGCGACAAGCCATGGGCTTAGCTGGGCGGGCGATGGTGCAGCGGGAATACGATTGGAACACAATCCTCGATCGCTGGGTGGAAACCTACCAAGAAGCCCGTGAACGGGCCATGTGCATGGTATAACACAGTTGATTGCTGTACGGCAAAGCGATTTTTCTGTCATTGAGCGACAATTCTGTTCAAAAGCGGCTTTGTTTAAGAACCGATAACCCAATTGCCATGGTGGATACGTGCGCAATATCTGCGCTGAGGCAATAGGGTCGACAGCGATTGAGAAAGCAGCGTTTAACATGAAAACAAAAAATGATTCGACCGATTCGTCCGCTAACCGAGTCTTGATGGTGAGCGCGGTGTTTGGGCCTAACGGTGGTCCTGGTGTGCAGCGATCTGCTAAGTTCGCGAAATATTTACCACAATTTGGTTGGCACCCAACGGTATGGACCGCGGGGCAATTGCCAGAGTTACCCGAAGATGCATCACTGATCGCAGACTTGCCAACGTGCGTAAAAATATATGACCGTGGCGAGCTACGAGACGGCGAGCGCGAAAGCGAATCGCGTGGGCAATCTTTTCTGTCAGGCGCTTTAGCTTGGCGATTTCAGGCGATGCATCATCGATATAGTCAGCCTGACCCGCTAGTCGATTGGGCGCGGGCGAGCGTAGCACCATTGATAGAAAAGATAGAATCTGGCGCGTTCGATGCCATCTACTCGACATATAGCCCTGCATCCAATCATCTTCTTGCGCTATCACTTAAACGTCATACCGGGTGTCCTTGGGTAGCTGATTTTCGTGACTTGTGGACAGATGATTATCGCTATGCAGAGGCCACGCCCAAATGGCGGCGGGCACATCGTCGTTGGGAGCAGGAAATTCTCGAAGTGGCCGACGTAGTTGTGGGTGTCACACCGACGCAAACAGAAATACTAGCTTCACATGTCCCCGCGCAGGCGAATAAGTTTGTTACGATCACTAATGGCTTTGATGCTGACGATTTTCATGGCCAGCTTGGAAATAAGTGTGCGCAGGATCGACCCACGTTTGAATTGACTTACGTCGGCTCTGCAGATCATTGGCGCACGAGTGAATCGCTATTCGAAGGTTTAGCTGCGTTTGCGGCTAAATGCCAGGACAAGGGTAGCCAATTCGTATTGCGTGTGGTTGGTCATGTTAGCGCGTCGGTAAAAGCTCGATTCGATGCGACCGGCGCACAGTGCGTTTATGCAGGCAGGGTGGACCACGCTTCAGCTATCGAAGCGATGCGTACCGCGCGGGCACTGCTATTGTGCGTACCGGAAGGGGCTAATGGCGATTCTGTGGTGCCAGCTAAGCTCTACGAATATCTCGCCACACACTGCCCGATTCTATTGGTCGGCCCTGTTGAGGGAGACGCGGCCCGAATTGTGGGAGATAGGCAAGCTGGCGTTTGCGTTACGTTTGATGGCGATAAGATAAATCGAGCGGTTGGCGAAGTGTTCGCGATCAGCACAACAAGTAATCACAACACGTGTGAAGATTTTCCATCGTTGAATTGCTTTCGTCGAGACGTGCTAGCCAAGGCTTTGTCTGAGCAATTAGAGCGTGCCTGTGAGGTTTCTGCCAAGACGTGTACTGAGCAGACGCCCATGGTGGAGGTTGTGGTTTAATGGCGAGTCCAACGGTTTCCATTGTGATTCCAACGTATAATCGAGTCGACACGCTCGCTCGCACGCTGGATTCCGTACTGGCGCAAACCGTTAGCCAATGGGAAATTGTGTTGATTGATGATGGGTCAACAGATTTGACGCACGAGCTAGCTGATCGTTACGCGCGTCGACTCGGGGATCGATTTCAATATCAATATCAAAGAAACGCTGGTGCAAGTGCAGCCCGAAATGCCGGGATTGAGCGAGCACGCGGCGCGTTTATTGCGTTCTTGGATAGTGACGATGAATTTTTACCTCACAAATTAGAACGGCAACTAAAGCTTTTTGAAGCTAGGCCTGTGCTGGGGTTGGTGTATTCGGATTACGCGTATGTAGATTTGCACAGACAGCGCGTGGCGAGCGTGTTTGATACGCTCAGTCCGGAGTCACGCCAGGTGCCTCATGTGCGTATTGATCCGACAATGTGCGTGTGCTTGCGAAGTCTTTTTGATTCATTACTACGAAAATATTTCGTGTCGACGATTACCGGTATGGTACGTCGCAGTGTGCTAAACGACATTCGTTGGCCTGTTCGCGTGAAGTATGCGGAGGAATGGCTATTCTATCTGCAGGTGTCCCGCGTTTGTGAAGCGGGTTTTATAGATGAACCTCTGTGTCTACATCATCACACGGCTGGGAGCATGAGTCGAACTGACAAGGCTCGAAATGTGCGCGAGCGCTATCGCACCATACGCACCATGACTGAGTTGTTTCCTGATTTGTCGCGCGATCAGCGGCGTGTGGTTCGCGATCACCGCAGTGAAGCTGTCATACAAGTGGCCTACGATCAAGCGCGCGATGGTCGATGGCGGGATGCCTGCAAAATGTTGCTTCGAATGTGGCGGCGAGAGCCAAGCTCGCGTCTTGCGTTAGGACTGTGTCGATTGGTTGGTTCGGGGATGATAGAGACATGTTGGCCAGACGCCCGGCGGCAGACTGTGCGCAATAATAAAACTCAATCAATAAAGCCTGTAGCTACGAATTCGTTTGGTCATACTCCTGTCCCTGGCAGGGAGGGCGTGTCATTATGGTAGTCGCTACCGAAAAAACTGTCAGGGTTGCTCACGATCCGACTACTACGGTTTGGGATCGATTGTGGCTACATCGGCCTTTGACGGCTAAGGATGACGCGCTATTAGCACGAGAACGGCGTAGCCCGCGATGGCAGCATGTGGTTAGCCGACTGACGCGTGCATATGGAGGAATCAAGGGCTTAAAGACTATCGAACTGGGTTGTGGTCGGGGCGATCTTTCCGTGCTTCTTGCGCAACACGGTGCAACGGTGACGCTGCTCGATCAGAGCGCGCGGGCGTTGGACGAAGCGAAATATCGTTTCAAGCGTCTTGGTCTAATTGGTGAGTTCGTGGGCGGTGATATGCTCGGCCCACTTGCGGAGCACGCTGACCACTATGACGTTTCGGTGTCACTTGGTGTGACAGAGCATTTCTTAGGCGACCAGCGTCGTCAGGTGACAGCTGCGCATCTGAATGTACTCAAGCCGGGCGGGATGGCCATGATCAGTGTGCCTCATGCTTGGTGCATTCCGTATCGCTGTTGGAAGTTTTATCTGGAGCGACGCGGGTGGTGGCCTTATGGGCAAGAGATTCCATACTCAAAGCGTGAGATAAAAAAAATTGCTCGGCGGGTAGGGTTTGCTGAAGTGGAAGCTGTGTGTACGGGGTTTTGGCAGTCGGTGGGGGACCACTGGCTAAAACGCTGGTCGCGTAACGCCCCGGATTGGAATGATCGCATATCGGTGCTGGATCAGATGATGGGATTGAATTTGCTTCTTTTTGCGAAGCGCGAAGGCGCTGATAGTGCGGCGCAACAAAGCGCGTACGGTTTGGATGTATCATGAGTGTCGCTAAATTCGTCTATCGTATGTGTGAAAATCGATTGGGATGTGCGGCTGCGCGACAGGTGGTACGGATTATTCGATGGCTTGGCGGATTGCGATCATCTTGCCTACCACTAGAAGCATTGGAATTGGACGCGCCGGTAGCGGCAGGTCTGATGAGATTGTGGCAGCGCATGCACTGGTCGTCTGGTGACGGGATGATGCCAGCCGATCAACTGCTCAACATCTATCGATTAGCCGCGACCTGGCCAGGGCAGGGGGACATCGTGGAATTGGGGTCGTGGGTTGGTCTAACGACGAGTTACTTGGCGACTGCTTGTGGGGTTCGCGGCGAAGGACATGTATGGGCAGTGGACACGTTTGAAGGCACGAAGGAGGGTGGCGCAAGCTATCCTTCGATCGAGCGATTTGATGGCAGCACGTTAGAGGCATTTGGTAAGCAAATTTCGCAAGCCGGTGTGGAAAAACATGTATCGACAATGGTTGGCTACACCACGGAAATGGCCAAGGAATATCGGGGCTTGCCGATTCGGGTGTTGTTTATTGATGCCGACCATTCCTATGACGGCGTGCGTGCAGATTTTGAAACTTGGTGGCCTCACGTCGCGCCAGGCGGTTTGATTATTTTTCACGACTATTTGATGGCGGATGTGGCTAGGTTTGTAGACGAGGTGGTTGGCCATGATGGCCGCGTGGCCTGCGCGCCGGGCCATGTTGTGCCTAATGTTTTTGCGGTGACGAAGAAGGCGATGAATGCGAAAAGCGTTTCTTCATTACGATTGTCGCCGGGGCAACATGTTCGGGTAGGTGATATGAAACAATCGTCAGCACCTTTGGAAGGGGCGGAGTGTCTATGAAAATTCTATTTTTTGTTCATCGATATTGGCCTAGCGTCGGCGGCGTTGAGAAATATGTTGAGCAGTTAAGCTTGTCGCTTCAAGAATTAGGGCACAGCGTGCGCGTAGTCGCTGGTGCGACAGAGGACGGACAGCCAGTACACGAAGTGCGAGATGGCATAGAGATATTTCGATTCCCGGCCTATCGAAGTCCGATCCGTTGTCGTTGGTGGTTCGTGCGTCATCAGCATCTTTTTGGCGATGCAGATGTGATTAGCGTGAGTAATACGCATATGCTTGAATATTTTACCCGCATGCTAGGACCGGTCGTAAGTCGTCGGAAAGTTTTTCTGATTCGCCACGGCATGGCCTGTATTCATCCTGTACCAGAATCTCACATCAAGCGGGCGCGTCGCTCCTCGAAAGGCGTCGCTGGCGTCGCTCATGATGGCTTGTTTATAGAAAACTGGTTGAAGGTTTCACCGGATATTTGTCCCAACCAGGGATTGTCCCCATCCGTTGATGATCTTGTGTCATGCCCAGAGCCCGCGCCGACATCCGCGGTTTACGTAGGGCGGTTGGAGCCAGACACGGGTATCAGGATGTATATCGATGCCGTACATCAACTAGTGACTAAGTATCAGCGGCCATTTCATCTTGACGTGTACGGCGATGGTTCACTTCGAGAATCTTTGACTGCCCATGTCGAGGCATTGGGGATTCCGGTAGGGTTTCATGGCCGGGTGCCGCATGCGCAGGAGCGATTCAAGGATGCCTGTTTCGCTTTTGTGGATGGTCGAATGGCCATTCAGGAGGCGATGGGCCGTCGGCGGTTAGTCTGTGCGGGATATGTTGATCCGCTCAAACGAGATTACATCTGCGGGGAGTCATTCAGCCCATATCTTCTAGCCACGGATACCGCTGACGGGATTGCACAAATCGTCGAAGATATGATATCTAATCCCCTAAAGCGCCAATTGA
This sequence comes from Phycisphaerae bacterium, assembly GCA_029260115.1. Taxonomy (GTDB): domain Bacteria; phylum Planctomycetota; class Phycisphaerae; order UBA1845; family UBA1845; genus JAJRPG01. The sequence goes on from JAJDDW010000102.1 coordinate 89,333, forward strand.
TCGTCGACAGGGCTTATGTATATGCTAGATCGCTTCGCTGGGAGATCACTGCCCGATCATTTTTGGGGATGTGGGAAAGTAAGCTAGCCAGCGCCGCCATGAGGACGGGGTGGATAAGACAAAAAGGCCTGAATATTGGCAAAGTCCCTGATCGGAGCCGCGTTCGGGCTTAATCGTCAAGTTTTTTTACCGATTTCATCTTGATACCCTTGCCCGTTTAGCCATTTTTCGAAATATCGATGTGCTCGCGAATGGGCGTATGGCACTTCCAGCGGGCTTGGATGGAAACGGGAAGCGTCGGGTGATTGGGGGACGCGAATTTAGAAATGACGCTCGGGGCGGCGTTTGCCCCATTCTTTGGTGCTCCCGAGGGGGGGACGAATACTCTAAAACACCGCGTCCCTGACCATGCACCGATCGAGGCCGCCAAAACTGTCACGCACCCCCCTCTCTCGACAATTTCTTAAAAACATGAGATACTGTCCGGTTCGGCATTGTAATTGAACTCATGGGATGGGACCAAGAATAAATGAAATCGGAATCGATGCTCAAACTGGCGGAGAGTGGCAACACATCATCCGTTGAAGAACAGTGGATGCAGTTGGTGGAATCTCAGGAACTCTCGCTGAGTGAGTTTGCATCATATCAATGCGTATTGGCGGAACTATGTAAAAATAACAAGCAATCTTTCGCGGCGACCCTCGGCTGGGCTGCGATCGAGGGCTTGTGTAACGAGCATAGTAAAAGTGACGTCCTTGACGTCGCTGCTCCTTTTCTGCTGGCCATCGGTGACCATGCCGATTTGAGGAAGCAGGTAGCTGACCTATATCGCGAAGCCTACGATGGTCGCGAGGGATTGGAAGAGCTACTTCAAGAGGCCGGCATTGAGAAGGGGAGACCCGTGCGCCGTGCATTGCGGACACTCCAAGTCGCGTTAGAGATCAAAAAAGGTGATTGCCTCGCTGGTCGGCATGAGGAAATGGCTGCTCGCGTAGATGCTATTAGCCTTCCGGATTGGACCATCACCGTTAAGACACCCTCAGGCACTAAATCACTTGGTGCTGTGAACTTGGCAGATGAATATCGCCCTGCAAAGGATACCGAGTTTGTGGTCATGCAGTGTTTTTCTCAAGATGCATTGTTGGACCGCATCCGTCGTGATCCAGCGGAGGTGGTGATCGAACTCTGTCAGGAAAACGATAACAAAATAGACAGTGATGAAATTCATACGCGCTTGACACCGGCGCTGCTTCCTGAATCTGAGTGGAAAAAATGGTGGACACGGGCGCGTACTGCGATAAAGAAAAATCCAAATATAAAAGTCGAGGGACGCGCACCCTATGAGCTAACTTATATAGATGATGACGTTACGCACGAGGGGCATTTTGAATTTGAGTTTGCCAAGCAAAGAGACGTGCAATCGCAACTTGCCTGTGTCGATCGCTATGTTAGGGAATGTCGACAGCGTAAAGAGGATCTTTGCGTCGATGCGCTACGTCGTAGTGCAACGACTATGTCCGATAGGGCAAGACGATTTGCCAAAGACAAAGCCGGTTCTGCCGACATCTGTTGGCTGTGTGCCGCGCGGGCAGGAGAGTTGGCAGGCTACGATGCCCCCATGGATGAAGCAATCGATTATTTTCGTGCACGTGACGAATTTAAGAAGACGCTACAAGTTATATCTGTGGACAGTTTGTATAGCACTTTTCTAGAGTGTTTTTGCCGCGTACACGCAGATGATTGGTCTCAGCGTTTGTTAGCATGGTTTCCGAGTCTACCCTATGTAGCGTGCGATCTTGCTGCGAAGCGCCTTATGGATCATGGCTGCACCAACGAAGATTTTGCACCGGCCCTGCAAGGACTCATGAAGCACCCTGAAGAAGGTTTTGATGTATTACTTTGGTTGTGGAACGGGCCAGATGATGATTCTGCTATATTCCAAACAGAGTCAATTGGTTTACTGGGACGCATCGTTCGGGTGTTAGAAGCTGCGCGACTACGTGGCGAAGTGCCGAAACCTCGGCTTCGCGAAATGTTAGACAGAGCACGAACGGTATTGGGAGCACGTAAGTGCGAAAAATTCCGTCAATGCGTGGAAACAATAGATTCAGGTATGGCCCTCGCGCTAAGAAATCAAATCCGTCGGGCTGATTCCTTGGGGCAGGCTGTCAAAGAAGACTATATCAGAATTATTCTCGCGAAATTCCCTGAAGATGATACGACATCGCAAATTCCGATATGGAAACGCGAAGACATTTTGTTTGTCACGCAAAGGGGCATGACGCAGCGTAGCGCGGAGATTGAGCATCACCTCAATGTAAAAATGGCCGAAAATGCCAAAGCGATTGGCGCTGCGGCTGAACATGGTGATTTAAGTGAAAACTCTGAGTATAAATTTGCGTTGGAAGAACGAGATTTGCTCCGTGGAAAACTCGGCCAGATGAATGAAGAGATGGATCGCGCCCAAGTATTAACAGCCGACGGTGTGGTTACTGATCATATCAGCATTGGCACTTGCGCAGTTTTCAAGAAGACGTCAGATGATACAAAATATGAAATGACGTTTTTTGGGCCATGGGAGGCCGATCTAAACTGTTTCCGCTTTAACTACAACGCGCCACTCGCACAAAAACTAATGGGTCTGAAAGTCGGCGAAATCGTTGATTTTGACCATGATGGCGCGGTTGGACAATACAAGCTCGTGGCGATCGAAAACGCCATAGAGGACTGGGATTTGTAACAGGGACTGTATAGGGGGGAATTCTTTCCCCGGCTGCGCGACGTACAAATGGGTGATGATGTTTAAGTTGTACGTTTATTCTACAAGGGGGCTGATCTAATGAAAGCCGCGTTAATCGGTCTTCCCCAATCCGGTAAGTCGACATTGTTCACTTCGGTAACAGGATTGTCGGTAGACCCGTACGCCCAACCTGAGCCTCGCACGGGTGTAGTGCATGTGCCCGATCCTCGACTCGCATATCTTACCGAATTGTATAATCCAAAAAAAATAACCGAGGCGACCATTGATTTTATCGATGTGCCAGGCTGTTCATTGGATGACTCCAGTGGCCAAGAAAACTGGCGCCGCCTGCTGCCTCTGGTACGGCAGGCTGATTTGCTTGTGGTCGTAGTGCGTGCATTTGAGAATGCATCAGTACCTACTTATAAAAATCGTATTGATGCCGTAGCCGACTTTTCGGCTATGTGGGACGAAATGATTTTTGCAGATTTGGATACGGTGACAACCCGCGTAGAACGTCTTGAAAAATCGTTAAAGAAGCCGACAAAAACACAGGATCAGGAAAAAAAAGAACATGGGCTGTTAGTTAAGTGCCGTGAAGCGTTGGAGGCGGGTCTTCCATTGGCTGACGCGCTAACCAATGAGGATGATCGTAAGCAGCTATCCAGCTTTGGCTTTTTGACAGAAATACCTTTGTTGTGCGTGGTGAATGTTTCTGACGACAAAGCCGGTGAAGATTTAGCGTTTGACTTGCCTCATGTCGAAGCCTGTGTATACCTGAGTGCGAGCATCGAGTCTGAAATCGCCCTGTTAGACGAGGCGGATCGTGCAGATTTCTTGGAAGATTTAGGTCTTGGCGCACCGGCCAGGGATCGATTGATTCGAGAATGTTATCGAGCATGCGGGCTGATTTCATTCTTGACGATGGGCGTTGATGAAGTGCGCGCCTGGCCAGTAAAAAGCGGAAGCTCAGCCGTGCAGGCATCTGGAAAAATCCACACGGACATTGCCCAGGGTTTTATCCGGGCGGAAACTGTTGCCTACGACGATTTAGTCGCCTGTAAGGATATGAAGGGAGCGAAAGCGGCGGGGAAAGTACGAAAAGAGGGTAAAAACTACGTGGTTGCAGATGGCGATATTTTGAATATCCTGTCCAGCGCCTAATCGTGGCTGCAGGGTCTGCAGGGGGGCGTTTCTTCTTTTGTGGATGTATGCAGCAAGGGTGTAATGTAGCTGCTCTGGCCGCCATTGAGATTATGGTTGCCTGGGACAGTGTTTTTCAAAAGGTGAAGGAGATTTCTGATGAATAGTAATGTAGTTCGTAGATTGATTAGGGCGGCTGTTGGTTTGTCGTTCTTGTTTGCATTGTCAACCGTAAGTGTAGGTTGCGCATGCAAAGATAAGTCCAATTGCCCATACTCCGGTCAGAAGTCGGCCAAGAAGTGCTGTGGCAAAGCTGGCAAGTGTTGCAAGAAGGCCAAGAAGTGTGGCCCAGATTGCAAGAAGCCATGTTGCAAGACCGCGAAAAAGTGCGGCCCCAATTGCACCAAGCCATGCTGCAAGAAGACGTAATTTGATTTAGTAGCCAATCGGTTATCGCCGGCCCGACACGATTGAGTTGTAAAGTATTTGCTCAATATTGTTTTGAAGAGCGAACATGTGCGACAGGTGATTGGCACTGACAGAATTAGGGGTGATGGCTGAATTTGGTTCATCACCCCTATACGGGGCGTAGCGCAGTCCGGTTAGCGCACTTGACTGGGGGTCAAGAGGTCGCTGGTTCGAATCCAGTCGCCCCGATGCAAAAACGCGGTTTTTCTGTCATATTTCACCGTTGAATTGAGTCGGTGGCAGAACGGTGGCAGGATTCAGCAAAAATCGTAGCAAAATATAGCCCTGGGCCTTAGCTGGTTCGGGGTTTTTTTGTTGCCTCTCACTCCACCATTCTGCTACCATGATAACCCTAGTCTCGTAGTGTCTGGTTCAAAAACGGAGGGTGTGTCATGTCTCGATTATTATGGTCGGTTGTATTGGATTCGGTGCTGATAGGTGCTGCGGCGTCGAGTGTTGCGGCGGGACAGTTCTATTATGTAGAAAAGGAGTTAGGAAGTCACTCTATGAACACTTCCGACGGGGTCAGTTCTTCAGAATTATTTAATACTGCTGACCTTGAAGCATTATTTCCAGTGGATTTAAAAATACCTACTGCTATGGAAGATTTAAAGGTCGATACATTTCAACAAAAGTTATATTGGATTCAAAGATGGCATCTAGATGGACAATTCGCCAGATGGACAGTAATGCGATGCAACCTTGACGGAAGCAATATAGAAATTGCCCCCGGCTTTCCTGTGGGAAATTCCGATGAAATGATTCATTTAGAACTATACACCCCCCCCGCCGTATCAACTTGGGGGTTCGGTATCATGCTCATGTTGCTTATTGCAGTGGGGACTATAGCGTTCATGAATAATTCAACTAGCAATCAATCTGTAGGAGCGAAACAATGAAAAGAATAGTGATTTTGACAGCAGTATTGGGCTTATCTTATCCTGTCGCGGCGCAACAAATCTATTGGAGAGAATTGACTCAAGGGGGAAATGGTGAAGCGTCTGTAAGAAGAGCATCACTCGATGGAGCCAATGTTCAATTAGTCTTCAATGACGGTATACAGCCTCTGACCCATAGCTTTGGTTCTTCGATAATTTTCGATAGTAACAGTGGAAAAATATATTATCTTGATGGAGATCCTAGTCATACATCGCCTGATCTTCCGCGGCGTATTATGCGATCTAATTTAGATGGTTCAAATATTGAACAGATATATATAACTAACGATCCTGAAGAAGCGCGAGTGTTAAACAGTTTAGAAATTGTATATCCCTCTAGTAGTGCCGTCCCCACAATCTCCACATGGGGATTTGGAATCATGTTGATGCTGATGATTGGTATCGCAACGCTTGCTTTTCAGCGTAAACAGGCAACACTATATTAAACAAACAATAACGCAACTAAATCACAAGCTCTGACTTTCACGAGTCGAGGCTTTTCTTGTGCCATTCTGCAATCAAAGCATTATCAACCGGCGTGACGATTCTCCTCATCACCTGTAGACTGATTCCATATACACTAAGGGACATAATCCTGGAGGTACGACGCTGCCATCTGAATACTTAGATCAACTCAACACAGCACAGAGGCAAGCTGCTACTCACGGTGAGGGGCCACTGCTCATAGTAGCTGGGGCCGGTACGGGTAAAACCAAAACACTTGCTTGTCGAGTAGCTCACCTAATAGATAAGAGCGTCGATCCTCAACGCATCTTGCTACTGACGTTCACTCGGCGTGCAGCGGCTGAAATGCTCAAGCGGGCAAGTCAACTCACTGAATCCAACACCAACAACAAAGTTTGGAGCGGCACATTCCATTCTGTCGCTAATCGCCTACTTCGGATCTATGGCCAAGCCGTGCAACTGGCGAGTGATTTCACCATCATGGATGCTGACGATGCATCGGACATGATGAACCTGATCCGTACAGAAATAGGATTCGGTAAAAGCGATAAACGATTCCCCCGTAAGTCCACGTTAGTCAAAATATATTCGCACACAGTCAACGCGCAGGAGAAACTCAAGGCGGTCGTGGAGCGACACTTCCCCTGGTGCAGCGACGATGTAGAAGCCATTGCCACTATTTTCAAGGAATACACGCAGCGAAAAACAGCAAGCCATACCCTCGACTACGACGACCTATTGCTTTACTGGCAGTTACTATACGATACGCCGAGTGTCGCTGATCGTTTTGATCACATTCTAGTGGACGAATATCAAGACACGAATTTTGTTCAGGCTGACATCCTTCGCGGCATGTGCAAAAAACACACAAACATAACTGTGGTCGGTGACGATGCCCAATCGATCTACTCGTTCCGTGGGGCTACGGTTCGTAACATCCTTGATTTCCCAAAACAGTATCCAGGTACGTCGGTCATTACGCTTGAGCAAAATTACCGATCGACTTCGCCAATCCTACATGCTGCCAATGCGGTTATGCGACAAGCGAAGGAACGCTACACCAAGGAATTACGTACAGACCGTGTAAGCCTACAGAAACCATGCTTGTTCTATTGCGACGATGAATCGAACCAAACCGAGCTAGTGTGCAACTCGATCCTTGCGAATCTTGAAGATGGTATTTCATTGATGCAGCAAGCAGTGCTGTTTCGAACGGGTCATCATAGTGCAGATCTAGAGATCGAGTTGGCTAGACGAAACATCCCCTTTCACAAATTCGGAGGATTGAAATTCATCGAGGCTGCTCACATTAAGGATGTTTTAGCATTGCTCCGCATATTAGAGAATCCCTACGATGAACTTAGTTGGTTCCGTGTGCTCAACTTGTTAGATGGGATCGGTCCTGGTTGGGCACGTCGCATTATGAGCGATCTAGGGATTCGAAGTCCTGTCCACATCGCAAATAGCAACGAGAATGGTTCGCCGCTTACTCGATTTATCCAGTCGTGCCCAAGTGTGCCCGTTCGTTCTCGTGAGCAAGTCGAGTTGATGCGCTGTGTGCTAACTGATTGTCACAAACTAGCTCAACTAAGTGCTGACAAATCAAGCGATAGGAATGGTCTTGACGTTGCTGCTCAACTGGAACAGCTTGGGGCGTTCTGCCGACCGATCATTAAGCAGATGTACGAGAATTCACCAGCACGATTACGTGACCTAGATCAGTTGGAACAGATCGCAAAGAAGTATCGGTCACGGGGTAGGTTCATTACTGACCTGACACTCGATCCTCCATCATCAACCGCAGACTTGGCGCAGGAACCGTTTCTTGAAGAGGATTGGCTTACCCTTAGCACGATTCACTCCGCCAAAGGGTGTGAGTGGACATCGGTGAATATCCTTCATGCAGCGGACGGGATGATCCCTTCAGACATGGCTGTGACAGACCAAGCAGGAGTCGATGAAGAACGCCGACTTTTCTATGTGGCTATGACGCGGGCGAAGGACCAGTTGAATATCTACTTCCCAATGCGTTATTATCACCGTAAGTATCGAACTGGTGATGCCCATACCTTTGTGCAACTCAGTCGATACCTGACCGCAGAAGTCCGTAAACTGCTTGATGAACGAGCACCTGGTGATACCGTAGTCAGTGAAGGACAAGTAGAGCTAGCTCATGTAAACCCTTCCAAAAGTATCGAGCATAAGCTTAATCAACTCTGGGGCAGTTGATTGTTAGGATGCCTAATTTGGTCACCAGTGCTTCGTAGCATCGATTCAAATTTTTATAATGCCAAGTCCTGCATGACTCGATCGGTATATATTTTGAGTCCTTGAAACATTGATTGGGTATTTGTACAATGGGTTGTTGCCTGAACGGGCACAATTGTATCAGTAATGTAGGCTCACCTGAATTGGGATGTCTATAAAGCCGAAATACTGCGTTAACGCATCTTGTCTGGGCATAGTTTGGTTACTAATTGACGTTTTTCATGTTCTGTAATCGAAGGTGATAATGATGACAGAGAACGAACGATGGCAGGATAAGCAAAATGCTGACAATCGACCATACCTTAAATACACCGGGCCACAGCGACTCGAATCAGCGCTGCAAACTCTCGCCGGTCTGCTAACTGGGATAGCAGCAGATGGAGAAATTACCGTTGAAGAGGCTCGTGGTATACAGGCATGGTTAGATGAAAATTCGGAATTCAAGAATCGCAATCCGTTTGATGAAGTAGCAAAACTGTTTGATGCTGCCCTTGAGGATGGTGAATTAGACACCGAAGAAGTGCAAGACATTTTGTGGATGTGTGAGAAATTCCAGCCTAAGAATAAATTCTTTAACCGTGTCACGGCAGATATACAGAAATTACATGGCATACTCGGGGGCATATCCATAGATGGTGTAATCACTGTGGACGAATTAAGTGAGCTAGATGCTTGGATAATAGAACATGACAACCTCAAGGGTTTCTGGCCGTTCGACGAATTAGATAGCCTCATCACTGATGTACTAGCCGATGGAAAGATTGACTCAAATGAACATCGGCGTCTAATGAGCTACTTTTCGGATTTTGCAGACCACGGAAGTCATGCTCTTGAAATGCCGTTGAACGATACCGATGGTGAGTTGTCCGGTGTGTGTGCGATGCAACCTGAGATTGTTTTTGATGGCAGGGTTTTTTGTTTTACCGGCGGTTCCGAAAGGGCAACACGTAGACAACTCGAAGTAAAGATAACGGGGCTTGGAGCTGAATTTTCAAAAAGAGTAACACATAGTATTGATTACCTGATCATCGGAGCTAAGGGTAACGTTGCCTGGTGCTATAGCTGCTACGGTCGAAAAGTGGAGCAAGCAGTTACGCTACGAAAACAAGGCCACCAGATTCTCTTAGTACATGAAAACGATTTCTGGGATGCAGTCGAGGACATGTAACTTCCTGATCGTGCATTGAATGGTTGTGGCTAATTAATTTCTTTACGATGGACTATAAGGCTAGATAGCTAAGTAATATGGCACGACGAAAGAAATACGGTTTTTCATTCTCATGGAAACGAGCGACAGGTTTTTCAGGATTAAAGTCCAAGCTGAGCCGCTCCACTGGTATCCCATTAACTAAGTCTGGAAGAGAACGCAAAATAGGCAGAATGGCTACAGATGGTGGATGTTGCGTTGCCTTGCTAAGCCTTCTAGTCTGGCTTGGGTTGGCAGGCCTAGCAGTGGCAGCACTCGCGGAGATAGTATCACCTTGAGCTGGATGAAGACATTTACTGACGGCCATAGTCGGGTTAGCAAAGCCTTTGATTTTGTAATATACACGCTGATCCTTTACTCAATCATCACATTTTCTCTAGAGACACTTCCAGAGGCTTCTGATTATGCAGCTTTCTTTAGATGGAGTGAGCGGATTGTTGTTGCTATATTTACGTTCGAGTTTGTCCTTCGTGTCTATGCCACAGGTAAACAATACGCTCTTAGTTTCTATGGAATCATCGACTTACTTGCGATACTTCCATTCTACCTATCACTCGGCGTTACTGACTTGCGTGCAATCCGCATCATGCGGATGCTTCGATTGCTACGCTTAGCAAAACTACGCCGATACAACTCTGCAATGCATCAGTTACGATCTGCATTCCTTGAAGTTAAAGATGAGCTAGTAGTTTACAGCGTACTGACTGCACTCTTGATTTACTTGTCATCAGTCGGAATCTATTATTGCGAACATGACGCTCAGCCAGAGGCATTCAAATCCGTATTCCACTCTATGTGGTGGGCAATCGCCACACTAAGCACCGTCGGGTACGGGGATGTTTATCCCATCACTATCTTGGGCCGAATCTTTACAGGCATAATCTTGATACTTGGGCTTAGTTTGTTGTCTGTTCCATCAGGCCTGATCGCATCATCTCTAGTGAAGCAATCAAAGAAGAAAGATAATCATGAAGATTGATTATTACTTACCGTTATGGAGCAGAGTCTATCGAAATGGTCCTTAGATTTGCTAGCATCCTTTTTCAAGTCAGTCGATTTAGCATTACTAAACATATAACACAGTGTTAATTTCTGATATGGTACGAACAATCGAAATACAAAAAATCATTGAAAAGCAATTAATCCAAGAACTTCTTCGTGAGCTTGGATACTCCGTTACGAAGTTTCAGCCAACCGAAAAGCCGGATGCCATAGTCAGTGTAGTAAAAGCCGGTGTTAAGAGTAAGCTCTGCATTGAACACACGTCATACTTTAATGACACGGTAGCTGGTAAATGTTCTCCAAAAACGGTACTTGCAGAATTTTGGGAAGAAGTTCAAGCAAGCCTCAAGCGGCGTATTTGCAAGAGACCTAAATTAGGAGCTGTTCAACTGTCGTTAGGATTCAGAAAAAAAGCACCGATTCCTGGGAGGCTTGATGAGCAACGGTTACTTGCTAGAAGTCTTGCAAGTGAGCTGGTGTTATTCATGATAAACAATCCGGTCAGGATTGGAAAGTTTACTCGCTATGGTCGTCATGACTGGAATCCAGTATCGAAGTTAGGAGAATTAGTAGATAACATGCATATGAGTCGATGGGACTGCGAAGATGCTGTTGCATCAAATTGTTCTTGGAATTGCATGGACATATCTGGCGGTAGTATCGGGTTGAGCCTCAACAATATAATCTCTTCGATCAACCAAAAGAATAAGAAAGCAAAAAACTATATTTGGAATAGAAACAGTGAGTTATGGCTCATGATAGTTGCGGATGGAGCGATAGTTAGTAACCATGCAGGTCGGCATCAGCAGAAGGTAGCCTGGAGTGACACCGATTTAGCACTTGCATGCAAGCAGTCTCCGTTTGATCGCATTTTATTTTGGGATCAGCGTCGTTGCTGGTACAAGTGGTTAAAACCGCAGCGTCAAATAAAGCAGTATCGCGACCCCTACCTCCATTTCTGAGTCGATAATAGTGCTAACTGTAAGCCACGTGTAGCGACGTACTGGTTCACGTTTGTTGTTTGGCCTACCCACTATCAACCTGTGAATTAGCTTTAATCGTTGAATCTAGCCTGTAGAAGGTGTACAATAACCGTCATGGCACGCGAGCGACCCATAGTTCCGAGACCATACGGTGAATGCTACACTAAGAGTGTGCGTGTGCGTCTAACACCTGAGTTGGATGCTGCCATCCGAGAGGCACGCCAACTCTTCCATATTAGCTCATCTCAGCTCATCAGGTGGGGCATCATGCATTCGATGGGTCAGTTCGTGAGTAATGCCATATCGGTGATCCATGATCCCGCTACCACTGATGAATTCAAGATACGAGTCATGGCTTTTGTCCGTACCATACAAGAGGCTGAACTGTCTCAACATAATCCAAAGATGATTGCGGAGCTAAGGGCATACAAAGAGCGTGTGCGAGTCAACACATGGCGTGCAACGAGAGAACGCAACAAGACCAAGAACCAAGCCCAGATTAAGAAACGGGCTGCACACAAGCAATCACCTTCTACTCGTGTAGTAAACCTGCCAGACATCGACCTAGAGGCCATGCAAGAATGCACCAAGCTCGTCGCCTCCCTCGACCTGTAGCTTCAATACCTACAATCAAGCTATCACGTTATCCATGACAACGATGACGACAATGACAACAAAATGCCTTACTTCTAGATATGGCTACTAGCTATCTCCTCAGAATCTGAGCTACCGTCTGATGTCTCCATATCGTGTTACCTGCCTTGGTGAGGATCCCACGGTCAGTAAGTGTGTTGGCTATACGTTGCAACGTGAAACCCTTATCCCGCATGGCCTGCATATCACCCACTATAGATTGCTCCGATTCAATGCCCACTAGTGTGACTCCATCATCTGCAAGATCGTATCCGAAGGGCACTGCACCTACCCTTTGACCATTAGCCCGTTTGATCGCCATAGCAGACTTGGTGCGTTCACTGATGAGGTTACGCTCCATCTCAGCTGCACCAGCCAAGACCACCAACATGAATCGTCCTGCGGCACTAGTGGTATCTATCGCGTTACCGCCTAGATCAACCACATGGAGAGCCAGTCCAGATTTATCCCATGCCTCTATAGTGGTCAGACAGTCACCTGCATTACGGAACATCCTATCTAGCTTGAGCATGACCACAGCCTTAGTTTTCTTCTTACTAATAGCCATTAGCAGTTGCTTACCACCTTGTCTGGATGCCAGTGGCTTACCACCAGACACGCCTGCATCGGTGATAATCTGGACCAAGCCTAGATTTCTCATAGCACAGTAAGCCTTAATACGAGTCTCCTGGGCTTCGAGACCTAGCCCGCTATCTACTTGCTCTTGTGTCGAGCATCTAACGTATCCAATTGCGTTCATCGATCCCCCTTATGCTGCTTGCTTGGTGTTGTAACGTCGTAAGGTATCCGGTAACTGGTCGATACAATCTCGAATGTTATTACCGCGAAGATCGACTCCGCATCTACCTTGGACATAAGCCAGAAACTTAAAGCCATCGGGAATGGGTAATCCCACTTCGATAGCGATTCGTTCAAGATACTCGGCAATGGCTGGGGCACTGGGCTTGCGGAATCTAAATCGACGCCATCGGCTAAACAAGCCGTCAACGTCTTCTGCCCATGTAACCGATGTTGTGGTTCCGACTACAAATACATGGCTGGGCAGATTCTCAAGTATGCCCAATAACATCCGTTGGCAGTCTCGATTCAAGTGTTGTATCTCGTCGATGATATAACAGCGCTTAGCGCTATTACCCCAGCCGAATTGCATCATACGGCTAGATAAATCTCGAAGATCGGCAACCGTGCATGCCCGGCTATCAATGCGCTCTATCGAGAAGTCGTCACAGCCTAGATGCTTAGCCGTTACATAGGCTGCGCTAGTCTTACCGCAACCGGCTATGCCATCGGATTCAAATAGACAGCGCTCACCACAACCGTCAAACAGCCAATCGTCGTTACAAGCTTCGCGTATCTCGTCGATGATCGGTTGGCCAATGAATGATTCCCATGCTTTCGGTCGGTATCGTTCACTTAACATTAAGCTACCGCCTTTCCGATGGCTTTGTGGTCAAGATCGTCGATGATTCCACGGGCAGTCTTTGAGATTCGGTCTAGGCTGGCTCGTAACGCTTTAGAGTCGCCATCCCACAATGCGATATAGTGGCTTGCTCTTACTTCCACGTCTAAGCCACTGTGCATGCACACGACATAGGCTACTGATTCAGCCTCTAACTCGGCCATACTTCTCGTGAGCGCTCCCCTATTGGTCTTGTGCAGTGCTTCATGGGCTAACTCATGGGCTAAGGTCTTGGCTTGTTGGCCGGTTGGATGGCTATTGTTCACGTCAACGACTCCGCCTTTGGATATGCCAAAGACGCCACCAGTGAGGCTAGCGAAATTTACGATGATCCCCCGATGATGAGCCACACTTACTAGCTGGGCTAGCAGATCGTCTGCACAATGCTCGATGGTTGGTAGGTCAACGGTTGGCAATTCTGGACCATCCGTTTGGGCTATGTCGAATACATGCACAGCACGAAAGAAAATGCCTTCGATCGTGTCGGTTCCGCCTTGTTTGTTGTCTGTTTCCTTACTGAATGGGCAAGGTGCGATTATCATTATCCCATGCTCACCTTTACGCACTTGGCGGTTAAGTTTCTTCCACGTTTGATAGCCAGCCACTTGCGTAGCATCTGGGCATTGCATGGCGATTAGCATCGAGTTATTCCACGAGTACTTGTGGAAGCGGGCTTGGCTGTTGAGATAGTCAGTGAATATCTTCGATGCTCGCACCTTGTCGATTGCCTTAGCGAGCGTATCCAGCCTATCATCGATGGATTGCACTAAGCGTTTCTTTTTGTTGGCCGTTTCCTGTTTCTTTGCTAGACTTGTCATTAGCGTTTACTCCTTTGAAGTAGATGCTCACGCTCCCGGATGTTTCGAGCATCGCGGGGGCACTATTCATTACACTATATACAGTATGACACCTATTTGACACTTTGCAAGTAATAAATACATATTTTTCTATCACGGTTCCCCTATAGCAAAGAGTGCTTATGGATACAGTGCCTAGTCATTGTCACTTTGTTGTGCTTTGATTGGTCTAGGTTTGAGCGATGAATCTCACGGACAGATGAACTGGTGAGTGGGATGTAAGGGGGCCACTCCGGCCCTGGGAGCAAATTGCCCAACAAGGGGAATGATCCCACAAGTTGCAAACATTTTTTAGTACCCCTTAGTAATTGCAATTGCAAGATAAGAGGGCCGTTCTTTCTGCATGCAAGCGTCACCTGCTAAACCCGCAAGTAGAGCCGTTACAGTGTTTATTCACTGATAGGACTGCTAACAAGTTATAGACTCAACAGGATCTTATAATGTCTGCACTCAGTACTAAGTCGTATAATAGGTAGCGAATGATCAATTGCATGCCCTAAGCATGGGGCATCATTTTTGTTATTGCTCAGGTACTGTTGTTCACGATACCATGTGCTGCTAAGTCATTGGAATGATTATGTTAAGGATCTTGAACAGTTTGGCCTTGGTACTTAAGAAACCATTATTTGGAACTACGGTGATTCCACGTGGTGCAATGGTAGATCCGGCTCAATTCCCGGAAGAGGAGTATCCCGTTCATTGCACAAAGTGCCAATATTGTTTGAATGGGTTGCCAGATGGCAGATGCCCTGAGTGTGGTACTGAATTCGACCGGGGTCAATTATTAGTGAGCACATACGTACGCGGATGGAGGGTTGGATTTCTGGGGAATTCAACTGCTTGGAAATGGTTTTGGCGATTCATAATTGCGGGTATCTCAACGCGTTTTCTGGGGTGGCTTGGCTTATTTTTATTGAATTCTTTTGACAAGGTAAATCCTCCTAACCAAATGTTAATTCGAATGCTCATGGTGATGATGTTTATCGGTCCTGTATTCTACTTCACTGCTTTTGCCATTGCCATCAAAGCATGTCCACGAGGTTTCCGGAAGCGTCGTCGTGCCATCATTGAGGCCATCAAGCCGACAAGTGCGAGAGAGTATTAGGATTGAAATGAAGAGCAAGAAGTTACGAGCTATCGTAGGCGTCGTTGTAGTGCTCATAGTCGTCATCTTTGTCGTTCGTTCCCTATCGTCTGAGTCGTTTACAGCGGATAAATGGGCTAATGCCACGCCGGCAATGCGTGACCGACTATTGGAGGGGCTGGCGAGGGACGGGATACTCGTCGGCTTGTCGGATGAGGTGGTTGTTGAAATGCTCGGTGATCCCGATGGTTCGTCGTATGGTCGTGCCATGTATTACTTTCGCAACGAGGGTCGCTCCCGACCTTGCTTGGTCCTGAGCTTTGCTCATGACTACACAGTCGCATCCGAAAGCCTGTCATCGATGGGGAGGACAACCAGCACCGAGGCGTTTGATGAGAAAACTTGGCGTGCTGGCAGCCCAGCGAAGCGGTTGTCGATGGTGCGAGACTTGGTTGCTTCGGATCGTCTTAAAGGCATGAGCCGCAGTCAGTTGCATGAGTGCCTCGGAAAACCTGATCGGGAGACACCTAGTGGTCCGACGATTTGGTACACTAAGAGATATTACGACGAGAGCGGTGAACTGAAGAAGCGGAATGCGGGTGGGTCTAAGTGCCTCTATATCGAGTTTCGTAGCCAGCGTGTCGTTAAAGCAGAATTCAAGGGTTCGTAACGCCCAGTTGTTGAAGAATGACGTATAGACCGCCGTTATCCCGAATGTCATTTCCAACACTGCGGCTATAATCTGACGGGTAACGTGTCGGGGCGATGCTCTGAGTGTGGCCACAAAATTGAGGCTAAGTAAAACATGGCTACACAGTATCGTTTACTTCGGTTTCGCACGAAAGCTGCGATAGTGATTTCATTTACTTACGCACTAGCTGTAAGTTTTAGTTTTCTGGCACATTACGAAATCAGCATCTGGTTGATACAGTTAAACGTTTCGCCAAAGTTTGTTGGTTGGAATTTTGGGGTGGAATCATATTCTAGGATAATACATTGGGGGGGTGTCATGGAATGTTGGCAGATGCAGCCAAATTCATGGATTCCTCTATTTCTTTGGAATAAATCTCTGAGGGCTTATGGTATCGCATTCCCTTGTTGGCTCATTGCAATTATAGTCTTCATCCCAACGTTTCTCCTTTGGCGTAAAGACCGACGAATCCCTGAAGGACACTGCCGAAACTGCGGCTATAATCTCACCGGTAACGTATCGGGTAAATGCTCTGAGTGCGGTGTATCAATTTGATTCGTAATTTTGTCATCTTTGTGCTGACACTGACATCTATTTCAACGATCGTTCTGTGGTTCAACCTGATTGATGATGCGTCTACTGCAATTCCATTTGACATGCACTGCATGGGTTTCGCGATGAGTACTCATTACGTCAAAGATGCAGCCAGGTTGTTCAGCTATCGTGACTATCCGAGCCTTGGCATCCGAATCCAGTTGCAGGCGATGCTACCGTATACCATAGTCATTGTTCCGATTTGGTCATTGTTCGTCACGTTTAGCTGTTACCCATTTGTAGTAATGCTCAAACGTGCCAAGAGACGACGATATGTGGAACGAGCTTGGTTTGCAGTTACGATTGGTATGTCAACATGGGCATTCGTATCATGTAAGTTGTATTACGCTTATTCTTTTTGGCAACTATTGGATCGCCAATTCAGGTCAGAATACACAGTAATGAGTGTATCTTTAGCAATCTTAGTTTTTGTTCCAGCAATTTGTGCGATTCTAATCCATAATGTAATCGCCGGACCGTTGTGCAGGGCGAGCCTAAGAAAGCCAAGGATGTGTGTTAACTGTGGCTATAATCTAACGGGCAACGTTTCAGGTAGATGCTCCGAGTGTGGCACACCGGTTTCATGATCCATTATGTGCAAGCTGAAGTTTCAAGCTGATTGAGTTAGTATCCCCGCGCTAGTGAAATTATGTGCTATTGTAAGCTTGTCCGATGAAGTATGCCCGTCTGAGTTCGTCATTTTAGTGGATCAGAGTAGGGGGAGTGTGCTAAGCGAATTGTGCAGAACGATGTGTGCTGACCATGTGTGGTATGCCTTTTCGTAATAACATAAGTATACTTCTCCTCGTTTGAAGGATCAGAGTTAGGGGTAGGAGCGTGGGGAGTGGTCGAAGTATGCACAGTAAGCGATGCACATTAGTCGGCATCTTCCGGGGGTCAATACCATTCTTAGTTGAAATTGCGAACGGCTCCATTGGTTTATGCCACCTGTTCCAGGCAGCCTTTCAACTTCGTTTGCAGCGCACTACGCAAGCGGATCAATTGCTTGAAGCCAGCCACCCTTAGTAGTCGTG
>JAJDDW010000103.1 GCA_029260115.1 Phycisphaerae bacterium
CACGACTACTAAGGGTGGCTGGCTTCAAGCAATTGATCCGCTTGCGTAGTGCGCTGCAAACGAAGTTGAAAGGCTGCCTGGAACAGGTGGCATAAACCAATGGAGCCGTTCGCAATTTCAACTAAGAATGGTATTGACCCAAAGACTGCACCGGCTGGCGGGCTCTGATTAAGCTGACCTAGAGTAAAGTCTCCTTTGCGACCACTAGCCAAAACAGTGAAGCCAACAGCATTGGCGGCTGGGGGCGTACCACCTGAAAGAATATTATCTGGGCAGTCTCCGTTGCACGAACTGGTCTCGTAGTTGAAGAAGAATTCCATATTGGATACAGACTTGCTGGTGCAATGATTAGCTGTCAAGAAAAGTGGAATCTGGGAGCTGCCATCGGTATCGGCAAGTAATCCACCCGAACATGTGAAAATCGACGCGCCGCCAATCCACTCCATCTTAGCGATCGCGTCCCTGGCTGGTGTCGCTGGACCAGCGTTGACGCAATTAGCGTCAACGACGCAAGCGGCATTGTCTGAGCATGGCCATGAGTCATGATTTTGCTCTTGTGGACTGGGGGGACGTCCGTTGATGTGACCAAGCTCTGACACAACTAAAGAAATACTTCGCTTATCCGCTGCAGTGGGCGCTTCGGAGAAACGTATCATGAGGGTGCCTTCTTCACCGTTGAGAGAACGAGTCCAGAAGTTGCCATTGCCATTGCGACCATTGTCTACATACGGACCGTCTACTGCCCCTTGAGTACTCGCGAAGTACATCTCAGCATTTCCCGGTAGTGAAAAGTTTCTAATGTGCAATCGAATAGCCTGCGCACCAGGAGACCTAAACTGAACAGCCCAGACAAAACTGCCATCGGTTGACTCTTCTACTACGCCGCTTCTAAAGGCCTGACCACGAACAACATCTACACCCGAGACAGTCTTCACAACACCAATGCGCAATGGCTCAACACCATTCACAGCCGGAATCGCTAAGTCATCACGGTCGCGCTGATTGAGGCTAATCCGAACGGGTGAATCCTGAACACCAACTGGCATTTCGGACATGAGCAAGTTATGTAGCTCACTTTGCCGGTTGATTTGGTTGTCCAGCGTCAACCCGCCTGCTGCAGATTCAGCGGGTACATGAAGAATCGGTCGTTCGGCGACAGCATTAGTTGTGCAGATGGCCAAGGCCAGTGTGGTGCCGAGTAAAACTCGGGAAGCACTTTTTGAATAACGAATCAACATATCTGTACATCCTCCATAAGGGGTCGTGTGCGGATAATACATTTATCCGCTTATTTCCTTCTGTTAATATGGAGAAATTAAATTGCCCGACATCAAATATGCAGCGTGTAATATCGCAAAAAACGCATATTCATAACTACTGAAGCTAGTACAAGGTATTCGCCCAAAATCGATTAGGGCATCGCCCAAACTAACATTCAAACAGTAATAATCTAACTCCTCCCACTTTTCCAGCCCAACTTCATAATTCAGCTCTATGCTATCGGACGAGCGACAAAATACAACAAAAAAATACAAATCGCCCGTCCCACGCATAATATTAACGCTATAGTTTATTTTTTACATTGCCTGTTTATCAATTAGCTCTATCATGTACTTGGATGGTGTAGATTCTCAAATGTTAGACAGGCCATGAGGACACAATCTGGGAGTTATGGGTAAATGCTCGACGTCATTGTGACGCGACTCCAATTGCCCAATTGACATGAGGCCTTAGGGGCGAGGCGGCAGCCCGAGATTGAGTGGCTTGGCCAGTTGGCACAGTGGCGTAATCCCGCTAGATGTGCCGACTAATAATTCCGCGATCGTAGTCGAAGCAAACGACTTCTCTACCATTTCGGCGGCCTCATCCAGTCGCTTGTGCAGTGGACAGAGGACGGTATGGTGCGAATCAATGTCGAGCGGACAACGCTCGATACGTTTGATGGGGTCCACTGTTTCCACCACATCTAGCACAGAAATCTGGTCGGGCGTACGAGCTAGGATGAATCCGCCACCGAGGCCACGCTTGGATTTTACGAGTCCAGCACGACGCAATGTTTGGAGCACCTTCGGTAGGTAGCCAGCCGGAACCTTTGTCATTTCAACCAGCGACGTGGTCACGACTGAATCTCCACCACCCTGCGCAATGGCCACGATAGCCCGCAATGCGTATTCAGCAGTAGGCGATATCATAAAAAACTCCAATTCTTACTATTTGGACCTTGACATCCAAATCATACTCGCCATACTCCTAATTGTCTAGAGGATATTTGGAGTCAAATAGTATATTTAAGATGGAGTCCAATCTGTGAATTATCGAAAACACTGGTTTGCATTCGCAGGCGTCGTGGTAGTCTCGTTCGGGGTTCTCGGTTATTACGGTCGGGAATTGTATCGCCAGGCACCTCCGATTCCAACGAGAGTTGTGACGGCCGACGGCGATGTGCTGTTTTCCGGACAGGATATTTCCGACGGTCAAAACGTCTGGCAATCCATGGGTGGCCAGGAAGTAGGCTCGATATGGGGACATGGCGCATACGTCGCCCCGGATTGGTCCGCTGATTGGTTACATCGCGAGGCAACTTGGCTGCTGGATCACTGGGCGCAAAACGAGCATGGCGGCAATTACGCGGCCATGGACGAAGAAATACAGGCATCATTTCGGCAGCGACTCAAAACTGAACTACGCAGCAATACCTACGATCCACTGACAGGTGACCTGACGGTTTCGGGTGACAGAGCGGAGGCGATCCATGCTGTGGGCTTGCATTATTCAAAACTATTCGGAGACGATGAGTCGTTAGATGATCTTCGTGATGACTACGCTATTCCGCCGAACACAATCAAGACGCCGGATCGGCTACACAAACTGAATACGTTTTTTTTCTGGGCTTCCTGGGTTTGCTCTACAAATCGGCCGGGCGACGACATCACGTACACCAACAACTGGCCAGCAGAAAATTTGATCGATAATAGACCGACTGGCGCTATCGTGGTTTGGTCGGTTATTAGTTTTGTGGTTCTACTCGCTGGTATTGGTGCACTTGCCTGGTACTTCGCCGTAGCTCGCGGTAAGGAAGAAGCGCCGCACGACATCCCACAATCGAACCCTATTCTGGGACGCTCGCCAACACCATCCATGAAGGCTACATTGAAGTACTTCTGGATCGTCACTGCGTTGATGCTTGTACAAATCGGACTTGGTGCGATTACTGCCCATTATGGCGTTGAAGGGTCGGGCTTCTACGGCATTCCGTTGGCGCAATGGCTGCCTTACGCAGTGACTCGTACTTGGCATTCTCAGTTAGGCATTTTCTGGATCGCGACGGCATGGCTGGGCACGGGATTGTTCATGGCACCAGCCGTCTCTGGGCATGAACCCAAATTCCAGCGTCTTGGTGTCAATTTCCTTTGGGTCTGCTTGGTGATAATCGTCGTCGGTTCGATGGCAGGCGAATGGCTTGGGGTTCAGCAGCGTCTCGGCCTGGCGGAGAATTTTTGGTTTGGACATCAGGGCTACGAATATGTCGACCTAGGCCGCTTTTGGCAAATTTTTCTACTTGTCGGGTTGTTCCTGTGGCTCACATTGATGGTGCGTGCCATGTGGCCTGCCATTAAAAAACCGGGTGAGAACCGTAGTTTGCTGGCGCTCTTTCTCATTGCGTCTGCAGCTATTGCCTTATTTTACGGTGCAGGTTTGATGTGGGGGCGACAAACGAATCTGGCCATCGCGGAGTATTGGCGATGGTGGGTGGTCCATCTTTGGGTCGAAGGCTTCTTCGAAGTTTTCGCCACGGTGGTTATCGCTTTTCTATTCACACGTATGGGCTTGTTGCGGACATCTACAGCGACAGCCGCCGCCCTTTTCTCGACAGTTATTTTCCTGAGCGGTGGCATCATCGGCACGTTCCACCATCTTTATTTCACTGGAACACCAACAGCGGTGTTGGCTTTGGGTGCTACGTTTAGTGCGCTTGAGGTCGTCCCACTTGTCTTGATCGGATTCGAAGCCTATGAGGGTCTCCGACTCAGTCGCGCCCGTCCGTGGGTATCCGCCTATAAATGGCCCTTGTATTTTTTCATCGGCGTTTCATTTTGGAACTTGGTCGGTGCAGGCCTGTTTGGGTTCCTAATTAATCCGCCCATCGCACTTTATTACATGCAAGGCCTGAACACCACGGCGGTTCATGCGCACACTGCGTTGTTTGGTGTCTACGGCATGCTTGGCATTGGACTGATGCTCTTTTGCTTACAAGGGATGTCCACACATCAAGTATGGCGTACAGGGATATTATCGTTCGCCTTTTGGTCAATCAATATTGGGCTTGCGCTGATGGTCTTGATTAGTGTGCTTCCGGTAGGACTCATGCAGACTTGGGCGAGTGTTGAACACGGCATGTGGTATGCACGATCTGCAGAATTTCTACAGACAGATTTGGTGGGAACACTTCGCTGGCTGCGTGTGATCGGTGATACGATTTTTGCAATCGGCATAGTTGCCCTCGCGTGGTTTGTGTTGGGACTTGTAACTGGCTGGTCGCTTGAAAAAGATACAAAACCACTTGCGACAAGCAACAAAGCGTAACGGACAGATTGATCTGAAAGACCATATAGAAACGGAGTGAATTATGAATACTAGCGATGAAAAAGTACTCACCATCGGTGAAATGGTTGTCGAAGACCCAAGTCGTGCACGCGTATTCGAGCAATTTGGTATCGACTATTGTTGTGGTGGCAAGATCCCACTTGCGAAGTCGTGCGCATCTCGAGGCGTAGACCTTGAATCGGTGCTTGTTGCGCTGGAAAAGTCTGATACCACCACGGAACCGTCGAGCGACAAGGATTGGTCACAGGAACCGATGTCCGACTTGGTGGATCATATCGTTTCGACACATCACAGCTACTTGCGCGAGGAATTTCCGCGTATGACAACACTCACTGAACGGGTGGCCGTCGTTCACGGTGATCGGCATCCGGAATTACTCGAAGTACGCGATGTCTTTGCGATGATGCGTAACGAGCTTGAACTTCATATGCAAAAAGAAGAGCAGATTCTGTTTCCGATGATCAAACAGTTAGAGTCTGGTAGCGCAACGGCGGCCGATCATTGTGGAACGATCGAGAATCCGATCCGCATGATGGAGCACGAACACGATGTTGCTGGCGATGCCCTCGGAAAGTTACGTGCCCTGACCGATGGTTTTGTTATTCCTGTGGGCGCCTGCACTAAGTACCGCGTCATGCTCGACGGTTTGGCGAAACTTGAGGTGGATCTCCATCAACATATCCATAAGGAAAACAACATACTATTCCCGAAGGCCTTGGCCGCGGAAACTCACTCAGTATAGCTAGGGCACGAAATTATTCGCCGAGCCATGAAAAAAATGGAATCCCGAAAGTCGGGATCGATCGTGAAATCTCGACACTGGTGTGCCCTCGCCATGCTAGATGTGCAGACACTCCGAAGTCTTACTCGTGAATCATAAGGAAACCCAAGATAGAAATACTCGGAACCGTTTCAGGCGTGATCGTGATTCTATTTTCTTTACCATCGTTCTTGCGCGCGCTCTTGCTGGGGTAGGACACTCGCGGCGAGATATTAGCGGCTAGTTCTCGTAGTAGAGGCAAATAGCGGTACACGCAGATTCCTTATCACTAGTAGGCACTGACGTAATACGGCCTTGCTTCACACAAAACCTTTTTCTCGTTAGCATGATGATCGCGATGGTGGCTGCAATATGTCGCTTGAGTAGGGCTAATGTTTAATCCATGTGTGCCGGACGATGAAGAGTTCGTGAGAACGCGGCCAGTGCGCGCAGCAACGAAAAAGGATATGGTTCAGATGACTACCAAACTTGACGCATTCATGGGAAAGATGCTCAACGATATGGGCGCGGTGGCTAGTGCATCGCTCGTACTGCTCGGTGATAAGCTCGGTCTGTATAAGGCGCTCGCGGCACATGGCCCGCTCGACTCGATTAAATTAGCGGAGCATACTGGCACTAGCGAGCGATACGTTCGCGAATGGTTAGCAGCCCAGGCCGCATCAGGCTATATCGATTATGACGAGAAAACGAACCAGTTTCTGCTAAACGATGAACAGAAAATCGTCTTTGCTGACGAGGATAGCCCAGCTTATCTTACCGGTGCGTTTTACGGATTGTCTTCTATGTTTTTGGACGAGCCTAAGATTACCAATGCGTTTCGCACCGGCGAGGGCGTAGGCTGGGGGCAGCACAGCGAATGCCTCTTCTGTGGCACTGAAAAGTTCTTCCGGCCTGGTTACCTGGCTAACCTGACGGCTGATTGGATTCCCTCACTTGAAGGTGTGGAAGATAAGCTCAAGGCTGGCGCGAAAGTAGCTGATGTCGGGTGCGGGCACGGGGTATCAACGGCTGTCATGGCTAAGGCGTTTCCGAAGTCGACGTTTATTGGATACGACTTCCACGAACCGTCGGTGATTCGGGCACGCGAGGTGGCGAAAGAAACCGGGGTGGAAAATGTGACGTTCGAAGTAGCTGCTGCGAAGACTTTTCCCGGCAAGGATTTCGACCTGGTAGCGTTCTTTGATTGCCTGCACGACATGGGTGACCCTGTCGGAGCGGCTACGCATGTTCGAAACTCGCTCAAGGCCGACGGTACGCTTCTTATTGTAGAGCCATTCGCGCATGACGAACTAGCCAAGAACCTCAACCCGGTCGGGCGGATGTATTACAGCTTTTCGACCATGATCTGTACGCCAGCCTCCATTGCGCAGGAGGTTGGTCTCGCGCTGGGCGCTCAAGCTGGCGAAAAACGACTGAGAGAAGTTACCGAAGCAGGCGGATTCACGAAATTCCGCAGAGCGACAGAAACACCTTTTAACCTAATATTAGAAGCCAAGCCGTGATTGATAGTTGGCTTGAATTGACGACACGAGCGGGTTTCGTCTTTCCAGCGTATTTACTAGCGAAATTGTCAAGATAATCCCGGCGTGACCGCAGCTACTCAGCCATGTCTTCAAAGAGTTTGGCGGCTTCGGCTTGGATTTCTTCTTGTGTCATGTCGCGCAAGCGCGTGGCGATGCCCCATTCGTGGCCAAAGGGATCTGTTACGCGTGCGAAGCGTTCGCCCCAGAACATGTCCTCAGGAGCCATCAGCACTACCGCGCCGCCGTCTTTCATTTGTGCCACCATAGCGTCACAATCATCTACGTAAAGATGGATGGCTACAGTCGTGGCTTTTAGTGTTGCGGGACTAGGCGTACCCCCGTGCTCGGGGAGTTCTTCGCTAACAAAAAATCTCGCTTTTCCAATTTGAAACTCGCAGTGCATGACTCGGCCATCTGGCATGTTCAATAGCAGTACCGGTTCTACCCCGAACACGCGAGAATAAAACGCGACGGCGTCCTTGGCGTTGGTAATGCTGAGATAAGGTACGAACGCTTGAATTTCCATAGTCGCATGTCCCGGCGGTTTGCGGGTAAATGGTGATAATTAAACTACAGTCAATAATCGCGATCAACGGTCAAGCTTAGCGCAATTAATCATTGGCGACACCACGCATTCGCGCCGCGCAAGCTGACGCATGCGTCTCATTGAATCACAAAAAGTATACTACAGCCGCTACTTACTTCGCTGCGGTTGTAGTCTCTCGTTTGTCGCCACGAGGTCGGCGACGGGGGCCGCCGTTTTTGTTGGCGAAGCGAGGCTTAGGCCTATTACCAGTGCTGCTGCCACTGCGTGTGTTACCGTCGCTGCGTGGACCGGTGTTACTACGTCTGCCAGATTCACTGCGCGGGCGGCCGATGGGTCTATCTTCTCTACCCTTGGGGGCGACGTACCCTGGAATATCGACTGCAGGCTGCAATGTAATTTGGATCAAGCGTTCGATAGCACGAAGCTTACCGCGGTCTTCGCCACTGACAAAGGACAACGCCGTTCCAGATGCGCCGGCCCGGCCTGTTCTGCCAATGCGATGCACATATGTCTCAGGCTCAGCGGTTAGGTCGTAATTGATAACATGAGATATGTTATCGATATCAAGTCCGCGGGCAGCGATGTCGGTAGCGACTAGTACGTCTGTTTTTCCCGTGCGAAAGCCAGCGAGTGCCCGAGAGCGGGCGTTCTGCGTTTTGTTGCCATGAATCGCATCGGCTGAAACGCCGGCGCGGGATAAATGACGGACGACTTTATCAGCACCGTGCTTGGTGCGTGTAAAGACTAAGGCCCTTGTGAATGGCGTAGCCTCTAGAACACTACACAATAGATTAGCTTTCCCATCTTTCTCGACTCGATAGGACCAGTGCTCGACATTCTCGGCTGGGGATGACACCCGCGCAGCCTCTACTGATACCGGATTGTCCAAAATTTCGCTTGCGAGCGCACGAATAGCTGGTGGCATGGTTGCTGATAGTAGCATGGTCTGCCGCTGCTTCGGAATCTTCGACAAAATCCGTTTAATGTCTGGTAGGAAACCCATGTCTAGCATGTTGTCAGCTTCGTCTAGTACTAATATATCGACAGTTTTTAAACTGACGGAGCTATCTGACATGTGGTCCAACAAACGACCAGGGGTAGCGACAAGGATGTCAACACCTTGACGCAAAGTTCGAGTTTGTGGACGCTTGTTGACACCACCGTAAACGACCGCACGCTTTAATTTGGTGTAGCGCCCATAAGTCGCGAAGCTATCCGCAATCTGCTTGGCTAACTCACGAGTCGGGGCTAAAACTAAGCAGCGAAGGCTACGAAAACGCGGACGCTCGCCTTCTTTAAGCTGAGGCGGTTGATCCTCACTAAGCCTTTGAATGATAGGCAACGCAAACGCAGCGGTCTTACCCGTGCCCGTCTGCGCACAGCCAAGTACATCCTTACCCTCCAGGGCCAAAGGTATTACCTGTGCCTGTACCTGGGTTGGGGTCTCATATCCAGCGGTACGAACCGCATCCAAAAGCGGCTTACTGAGCCGCAAATCTTCAAATCTCATAGAAACTTTCTTTCTGAGGAGTCTACAGGCGGGATGTGTCAAACGCACTATGCATCTGCCATAGCCGTTTTTTATTGCCTGGCTATTATTAAGCTATTTTTTCACCCTAGAAAAACTAGGGATCGACAGTGATCCTATTGGCTAAACTCTTGGTTGTCAACCCCTATTTTCACATGCCTAAGCGCAGGTTCGGGGCCGATTATTACCACTCACGGCTAGTGACTGATTCTTCGGGGATTCCCACAGGGGGGATAGGTCTAGGATCATGGATCACCCCTCCACCTTTATCATTGGCCAAGATGCACAGTGGACGTGAAACGGTTACAATGAGGCTGAGTTTGGTTAGATGTTATTGCCCGTATAAAGGTTACGCCCGATGCCCATTGCCCGAGAAGGCTTACGAGAGATGGTCCTTTCAACGCTTGTATTGGGCATGTTAGGCTTGGGATTTTCTTATCTGGCCTGGCCTTTGGGCTTGCCATTTGTCGTTGTTTGGATTTGGGTGATCGCTTTTTTTCGTGATCCTAAAAGGGTGCGTAGCTATGCACCTGGTGATCTATGCGCTCCGGCTGATGGCACGGTCACTGAAATTGTGTCATTCGAAGACGACGAGCACATCGGCGGGCCAGCTATTCGGATCGGCATATTCCTGAGCTTGTTCAATGTCCATATTAATCGATGCCCATGTGGTGGCCGCATTCGCTCGATGGCATATTTTAAGGGTGAGTTTCTGGACGCAAGACATCCAGAATCCGGTCAACGCAACGAATCCAACATGCTGGTATTTGATCCGGAAGCCCAGATGCCTGGTCCGGTGATTGTTCGACAGGTGGCGGGCCTCGTTGCAAGGCGAATTATCTGCCACGCCCGGGTGAATGACCAAGTGGCCATTGGGCAAAGATTCGGACTCATTAAGTTCGGATCAAGAACCGAATTGATTATACCGCAGCAAGAAGGCACGAAAATCCTGGTGACCGTCGGGCAGACCGTTAAGGGTGGTCTTACGATCATGGCGACGCAACCGACGACTTCAGCCGACAGTGTTAGCCCGGCATTAGACTCGGCGGGGGCAGAATTGGCCGATAGTACTCATGCCGCAAGCAATCCTTAGGTTGGAATGGCTAGATGCGCATGGTTGTGTGCTTTAGGAAACGGCATGTGGCGTGAACGTCTTTGCGGCGTTAACAATAGCGATTAGTGATGACTACAATCTTAAAACATCCGAGTTCAGACCAGTCGGTGCATGGCAGAAAACGGTTGCGCAATTTAGCATTTCTGCCGACAATGATTACGCTTGGCAATTTGATATGCGGATTCTCAGCTATCTATTTCGGCATGCGGGCTATGCAGGATTTTGGCGCAAATGTCGCGCCGAGCGTCAACCAAACATTACATAACGCGACGGTCGAAAGACTACTACCCTCTTTTTTATCTGTCGGTGCTGGGCTAGTTATTTTGGGGATGATATTCGATATGTTCGATGGGTTGGTCGCGCGGGCAACGCGTAGCACCACGAACTTCGGTGGTCAATTAGACTCGCTCGCAGACGTGGTCACCTGCGGAGTCGCACCGGCTATCTTAATGGTCGCGTTCATGACGCAAGAACTCGCAGGCAATGCCATTCAGCCGTCACCTATTAGTAATACATTCTTAGGCCGAGCATGCTGGGCATCGGCCGCGATTTATGTCGCATTCGCGGCTGTTCGCTTGGCAAGATTTAATGTTGAAAACGCCGAGTCAGATCATGACCACCGAACGTTTCGAGGTCTGCCTTCGCCAGGGGCGGCGGGCATCGTAGTTTCTCTAATCTTGTTTCAAGATCAGTTGGGCGACATCGGTCGAAAGTACGTGGCTTACGCACTACCTATCGTCGCGGTAAGCGCCGCTTTTTTAATGATCAGTCGCGTACCATACCGCCGTTTTCATCGCGCATATTTATTGCGAAAGCAACCCTTTGGTCAACTGGTTATCGGCGTGATGGTATTGGCTGTGTTTGTCTCATATAAAGCGCCAACGCTGGTCGTTTTGGTTCTTTGGTATGGTATTAGCGGACCCGTATTGATGCTGTTGAAGAAAATAAGCGACAGACGCGATCTCAAGCCAGCCACTAACCCCGCACAGACGGATAAACAACAATCGTCTCGCGAAGCGTAGCGTTATTGCAAGGTTTCAGAATAACATGATATGCCGCATGCATAATACTTTCAATCCGATGCTCCGCGCAAGCTGAGGCCCGCGGCTCAAACACAGGTATCACACTACGTGTTTTAGGTCCGATCAAATTTAAAAGCACACAGTAGCACATGCCTGCTTGACCTAGCGATTTGACACGACGGTTGCGGGGTGGCGAAACCCCAATTATTCTCGGACATCACAAGATAAAAATACTATCGGACAGGATTCTTGTCGCATTATATTTGATAATTGCATGGAAGATCCACTCATTATGCGAGCACCTGATGGTCGGGATGCCGCACTGTCTTCTTTGCAAGTGATGCGAATAGCTATGACAGAATCTGCTAACACACACGGATCGGGCGCGTACACGAAAATCAATGCAGCTGCGCTACGCGCATTAGCTGAGCAGGGGATGGGCGATGTAGAAATCTTCCTACCCAACTCACAAGGCGGCGATGCTGTGTTGTATCGGCGCGCTGGTGCGGGGTTATCAGCGCCCAACCTCGATCGCTTGACCAACAGCGGCGTGGCAGAGGTTTTTCTTCGTTTAGATGATTTTCACCGCTGCGCTAACGAGTTGGAATCACAACTGACAGATTTATTGACGAATCCTCACATTTCTTGTCAGGATAAAGCCCAAATTGCCAACACCGCCGGTTTGTCTGTGGCTAAGGATTTAGTCCAAGTCACACCCGACAAAGAATCTATTTCACGCGTGGATCATGTTGTCCATAGTTTATCTAAGGGTGTCTTGCACGATCCAGCCATGGGCGCTTACTTGCTGCAAATGGCCGGGCATGAGCGATCTACTGCTAGCCATATGTTCATGGTCTCGACGCTGGCAATGTTGTTCGCGTCTGAGGTACTAGGCGAAAAGGAGGAAGCGCGCATCCGGGCTATTGGCGTGGCTGGTATGCTTCATGATCTTGGCAAGCTAGTTATTCCGGTTGAAATATTGAACAAGCCCACGCCCCTGACACGAGAAGAATTGCAACTGATTCAACAACATCCGATTGAGTCGGTGCGCATTCTGGGTAATGATCCCAATATCACGGACGATATTCGTCAGATGATTTTGCAGCATCACGAGCGCATCGATGGCCGGGGGTATCCTATTGGCGTGCCGGAAAGTGAATTGCTCACCGAAAGCAAAATGCTGGCTATCGTTGATTCTTTTCACGCGCTCATAGGCCGACGAAGCTATCGAAAATCAATGGAACTCGATCAAGCTAACCGAGTACTTACAACCCAAGCTGGCACGCAGTTTGATGCAGACCTTCTGGAAACATGGACCGATCTTTGCTCTAGTTTCGTATCGGATCATCTTGAGCAAGGTGAAATAGAAATATGCGGTGAGCCTGATGAAATTTCCACGCGCCACGAACATCGCGTGATGGCGGCTGGCCCTTCTAACACGGCACTTCGACCTCCTCGATTCATTTCTCATGGCGCGACCATGGTTCATTGCAGTTATGCCGGTCAATTGATGAAAGAAGAGCACTCGCCAGAGCGTTTCCGCGCGATAGTACGTGATGTGTCACGAGGTGGCTTGTGTATCGAAACGGCTCATCCTATGTACCGAGGCGAAATCATTCACGTTCAAATGGACGCGAATCGTCAAAAAATATGGGTGCGCAGCGCGGTGGCATGGTGTCAACAATTGGAAGCGGACGTGTTTCGCACAGGCATACGCTTCATATCTCGGGTCCAGGAAAAAGAAGTAAATCAAAAATTTGATGTGGAAAAATTAGATATTGAAAATGAATCGAAAGCTAGCGACACAACAGCGCCCACCAACAAAGAGCCAACTGACGCAGGACAGTCAGAAAAAGATGTGCCCACGCGCCGAAAGGAAAACGCACTAGCGGCCCTCGATTCACTGAGAACGACTAACCGACGTGATCGAGATGCCCAACGAATTGTCGTTACGTTGTCCATGTCCGGCGATCTGGCAGTTCGTTTCAAGGCCATGGACCAATTAATCGATTATGGCACGCGCATGTCTCGTGAAGCGCTTATCCTGTTGCTTAGAGACCCTAATACACAAATTCGTGATCGCGCCATGGAGGGTGTCGCTACGCTGCGGGTTACAGAGGCGGCTGACACCTTACGTACGATGTTGAGCGAAGAAAACATTGCTCTGGCTTTGCAAGCGGCTGGCGCGTTGGGAAAAATTGGACATCATGCAGGCATGAGCCTAGTCGCCGAAACGCTCGTAAAAGGTGGGCCAGAAGCGAGATTAGCCACGCGGGCACTGAGTGATATTACAGGCCATCGATTCGCAGCCAACGACGACGGTGTGAAATCTGCCAAGCGGTACCTAGCCGGAAAAAAACTGTTGCCAGCAGCCTGATCGTACATTAATAAGTCGTAGGGACTGTGAGCCTCATACGAGCGCGAATGAATTATCTCGAAACCAAAGCGCAGACCTCATCGGCGTCGCGCGGTAGGTACTCGGACAACACTTCTGGCTTGCCTGATTCCTTCACGACGATGACCTCTTCGATTCTGATGCCGCCGAAGTTATCGCTTAGTAGCGCATTCACCGTCGCGCGGTTAACCACATCACGGAAGGGTCCGGTTAGCTCATCATTAGCCCATAATGCAGGTACCAAATAGATTCCCGGTTCTATGGTCAAGGCGTACCCGGCCTGGAGGTCTCTATCGAGTCGCAAGAATTTATCCCCGAACGGCTCGCGTCTTGATCGTCCCTGCGCATAGCCCGCAAGGTCTCCAAATTCTTCCATATCATGAACGTCCAACCCGATGAGATGTCCAAGACCGTGGGTAAAGAACAAGGTGTGCGCGCGTCTGGTGACTAAATCGTCGATATTGCCCTGGAGGCATTGCGCTTCGACTAACCCCTCGCAAATGGCCCTTGCTGCAAGGTCGTGAATATCTCGATAGCGTGCGCCAGACAAACAAGCGGCGATAGCTTGCTGTTGTGCCCGCAGAACAGTGTCATACATCTGACGCTGAATGGGTGTAAATTCGCCACTAACCGGCAAAGTGCGGGTAAAGTCCGAAGTGTAGCCCGATGGCAATTCCGCACCGGAATCCACTAGCAATAGATCGCCAGCTTTCAACCGGTTTGAGTAAACATGACTATGCAAAATTTCTCCGCGCACGCTCACAATAGGTGTAAACGAAGTGTCACATTCATTGGCGGTGTATACGCTCATGAGGGCAGCGGCTACGTCGGCTTCTCGTTGACCAACTGCGCAAGCGTGCATCGCTGCGATGTGGGCTTCAACGCCGACGCGGGCGGCCTCTCTCATCGCTATCAACTCATGCGTATCTTTAACCAAGCGTAATTGTATAATAGCCTGTTGAACTTCGGGGCCAGCAGGTTTAATTCCAGAAGATTGCATCCGCTGTGCGGTTATGGGGCAAGGGGGACAAAGCCCTGTGGCGTCTCGGTTTCCGATAGTCTTAGATAATAAATCGACCTCAGCCAGCGAGGCCAAGTCGATTCCCGATGCTTGCGAGATTTCTTCGTCGCTTGCGCTGTCGCCCGTCCATACGATTTCGTCGAAGTCCGGACGAGCGCGATACAGCACGCAACCGGTCGAGCCATCACTACCTGGTTCAATCAGTAGCGCCGCGCCTTCTATGGGCGGACCGCCGAAATACAGGTAATTGCTGGAAGCACGAAAGGGTTGTACGTTGGTGGCATATTTTCTAGCACGGGCACATCCGGCAAAAATGACTAAGGGGCAAGTTAGTTTTTTGGCTAGTTTCTTACGCCTGTCACGATAAACCGCTGACGGTGCTGGCATGTTCATTGATGTTGACATTTGCTATAACCTCTCGCAATAAAAACTATTCAAGGCCAACTACCATACTTCGGTTGCTCGGCAGTTGCAAAGTTTGAATGCGACAGGTTTGGGAAACGGCGACGTGCCCGCGATTACGCGATCGGGATATGAGCTGAGGGCCTCGATGATTTGGTCAAGAGACTCGATAAATCGCCATAGCCACGACTTCCCATCGAAGACCTCATATAATCCATCGCCCGAAAAACAAACATATGAATCAGCACGGCGAGAATGGGCGTCGTAAAATCTTGCGTGAAAAGGCTAGCGCCCTGCTCGAACATAGTAGCTCGACATGCAACGAACACGATCAAGCAACCGGAAATGATACCGGCGTCGATAATTCTCATACGGCGCATCAGCGTCACCAATGGCCAACTCAAGCAGCTATAACAGACAAAAATACTCATGAGCTCCCCCATCGCGACACGAAGCGAACTCTGCCACAGGGCCATGAACGGTAGCTGAAAGCTGGCTGATTCAAAAGTGTCCCAATGGTTGGCTTTGCCCTTGAGATACGCGCTGAATAACAATACCGTCGCTTGGATTCCGATGGCTGCTAGAAGTAATGTTTTCGACATGATGGGCGCGGGTTTAACGACATCACTGATAGTCGTGGTTGGGCGTATGTTTGATAGCGCAAGGCTCGCACCAAGCGTCGTTGCGAGGCATCTTATGATTATGTCCGTGCTTTCGAAAACGTGTGACATGGTGAGCAGTTGCAGAAATTCTATCACCACCACCAGAATAAACCCATGACGCAGCGTAGATATCATCGCTTGACCGCGTGAGTTTGAATGTTCCATGCGCCCGACGAAAAACATGTACCCTAACAACGAAAACCATCCAGCACTTTCTAGGTGCGACAAGGCAGATTGTGGATCAGTTAACCAGTAAGCCGGGTGGATCATGGCCAAGATTTGCCAGTCAGCACGCAAAAAAACTGTTTTCATTTGACTGGTCGAATGAACGAAATCGAAGGGAAACAGATGAAAAATGCACAAGGCCAGGGTGATGCCGAGTGCGAGAGTCGAATAGGGATACGCGCGTATACTATATCTTAACTGTGTGCCGAGACGGTCTGAAAAGATACTTGCGGTCCATGCCACCGAAGCACCTAGAAACATGCCTACTATATCGCTGGTTACATCGAGCCAGGAAGCCACACGGGTGGCAGTGGCTGATTGACATGATTCGACTAACACACTTATCAAGGCGCCGATAAGTAGCGTCGACATAAGAGCGCTCGCAACGCGATAACGATTATTTCGCATCACTGAAAAAACCACAAACCCTAGAACAGCGTATACTAAAAGATTGGTAACAAAATCTTCGATCGTGGACGGATACCATGTGATCAATAACAAACCGAAACCATTATTGGCTGATAACATGTTGGATTGAAATCGGAAAGGGAGCAATGAACCATAAATGGTCAATCCAATGATAGCAGCTAACCACCCAAAACCGATCATCGGTTGGGCGGTTAACGAGGGATGCCGCGCACCTTCTAGAGATGTTGGTCTTCTCATAGCATTAAAGCGCCGACGTACCATCGCTATCCCCCCCACGGCTTGCCTGCCAAACACGTCACTACTTTGTTTGTTGCCTGTAGTTGTTTTCAAGCAAGTCGCGTAGCAACGATTTGGGGGAGGTGGCTAAACGCAGTAGGTGGTCGCAGCCACCGATAATCGCGGGGTAACATCGCGCCCTTAGCCAATCGACGGTATATGGTTCGCTTATATGTGAAGGTGTGACGAATGTAGCGATTGCTCGTATTGTAGGGGCTAGATGCATTCAAGATGCAGTGCGTCGGTGCATGTTGCAGGAATGCGCCATAGTTTTGGTAACGTTTTGATAAATGAAAATAGGATCAAGTGATGAAGGCTGCGGTGATACACGAATTCGGGGCGGAAGACGTATTGAAGTACGAAGAGGTCGCTCGACCCGAGCCACGTAACGGCGAGGTGGTTATCAAGGTGGCGGCCTGTGGCATCAATCGCTACGACCTATATCTACGCATGGGAGCCGTGGTTACGGACCTCGCGTTTCCACATGTGCTCGGCGCGGACATTGCGGGAACCATCTCAGCCGTGGGTGATGACGCGATGGATTGGCAAGTGGGCGACCAAGTTATCGCGGCTCCAGGGTATCCGATTAATCCGTCGGATTGGAATATCAGACCAGAAAATCAAGCACCGAGCTTTGAAGTGACAGGCACGCACACTTGGGGCGGGAATGCGGAGTACGTGCGCATGCCAGCGCGCTTCATTTATAAAGATGACACCGGACTACCCGCTCAAGAGGTAGCTGCGATGCCTTTGGTGCTGATGACAGCGGTTCACGCAGTGGAAACTTTGGGTGAAGTTCGCAGCGGCATGAAAATACTCGTGCAAGCTGGAGCCTCGGGTAGTGGAAATGCTTGCATTCAGGTATCGCGCGCCCTTGGTGCGAAAGTCGCAACTACCGTAGGGTCTGCGGAAAAAGTCGAAACTGCGATCCAGGCTGGCGCGAACCGGGTCATAAATTACAATGAACGCAACTTCGCCGATGAAATTCTCGAATGGACCGCTGGCCGAGGCGTGGACGTGGTCATCGACAATGTCGGGGCGAGCGTTTTGGAAGAGAATTTACGAGCGCTATGCCTCGGCGGCATATTCGTAAACTTTGGCCTTGTTGGTGGGTATAAAGCTTCACTCAATATACGCGACCTATTCTTTCGCCAGCATCAACTTCGGGGTTCATTTATGGGTAGCCTGGACGAATTTCGTCGTGGTTTAGCCTTACTACGCGATGGGAAGGTCAGGGCCATGGTCGACAAGACATTCCCGCTTAGCGAGGCGGCCCAAGCTCATCGATATATAGAATCTCGAGCCGTGCGTGGGAAAGTAGTTCTCATACCGTAAACCACGGCTTTAAGCTAAATTACCAACACGCACGTCACCCATACGACCCACACGACCTAGTCAACCCATGCCACCATCATATAGCTAGTTAATTGTTAAATTAGGCTTTGATTTGAAGTGCTAATTTGCTAGTATGGACTTTGGTCGAGCCGGTGTTTTAAGTTGACGGTATCTTGGCCTTCGGTTGAATGCCACTCTATCGTCGTCATACCTAATAAGGAGGGCAGATCTGATGGTGAAGTACAATCGAATTTCTGTGTTCATGTTGGTGGGTGTATTTTGTGTGTCCCCGATCGCGCAGGGTGATGTGGCCTATGACAATACGCTGACCCGGGTAGCGATCAATCACGGGCTAGGGTTGGATGAAGGTGGAGACCAAGTAACCCTGGACGGGGCGTGTCGCGTGGTGACCGGCTTGGAGCTCGGTTTCCCAGCTGGCGCGGGGTCGTCTGATCTGGTCGTGCGCATTTACGCGAACGACGGTCCGTCTGCGGCAGTCAATCTCATTTGTGGCGGAGTAGGTGATCCTCGATCAGTAGCTACGCCTGGTACGCTTCTTTTCGATAGTGGGACAATCACTGTACCGACCGTCGCGGGGTTCAACACGTTCATGGTCAACGTGCCAGATATTACCGTACCAGATTCCATTACTTGGACGATGCAAAAAGTAGACGGTGTAGCCCTCACGCTTTTTCGCTATGATCCACCTACCGTTGGTAGCAGTGATGATTACTTTTTTCAACGCACTGGAACCACATGGATCGCTAAAGATTGCGATTTTGCCGAAGGTGGCATTGCCGACAGTTTCTATGGCAAAGTTATTGTGAGCGATGGCGGTGCATTAAATATTGAATGTCCAGCGGATGTTGTTCTGAATTGTGGTGACGATTCTAGTCCACAAGCTACCGGCAACGCGGTAAGTACAGGATGCACAGAAGGTACGATCAGCTCTACCGATAGTAGTACACTTGCCTGCGGTAACACCGAAACGATCACCCGTCTTTGGAATATTGATGATGGTGCCGGTGGTTCTACCTCATGTACGCAAACCATAACAATTGCGGATTCAGCAGCGCCGAGCTTGGCGAACGTTCCCGTAGATGAGAGTGTAGAGTGCGATGCCATTCCCGATGTTGCACCAGTCACTGCCACAGATGATTGCGATGCAAGTCCAGTGGTTTCATTTAGCGAAACCCAAATTAGCGGTAGCTGCCCCAACAGCTTTTTGTTAATGCGCACATGGACCGCAGAGGATGCATGCGGGAATAGCGTGTCTACTGATCAGGTCATCGGAGTGGCCGACACAACACCACCAACTATCATCTGTCCTGCGGACGCGCTTAGTCTTGAATGTCCCAGCGATACAAGTATTTCTGCTCACGGATCTGCCACTGCAACGGATGCCTGTGGCAGCACAACCCTGACATCTGCGGATGTTAGTGTTCCTGGCCTCGGCGGTAGCGAGGTTATCACGCGCACTTGGACAGCCACTGATGCCTGCGGTCAATCATCAAACTGCGATCAGGTTATTGAGGTGGTGGACACCTTAGCGCCATCAGTGAGCTGCTCAGTCGTGACTGATACATTATGGTCACCGAATCACGAACTAACCAATGTCGAACTATCGGTCACAGTAACAGATCAATGCGACACAAGTGAGATTGGCACTGTCACCTTGGAAGTCTGGAGCGACGAGACAGAAATTCCAGATACCGGCGATGGAACTGGTCGATTCGCACCAGACGCGAAAGACTTCGACATGGGTTTGAGGCTGCGTAACGAACGTCGAGCGAAAGAAGAAGGCCGTGTTTATTTGATTGTCGCTCGCGTCGAAGACAATTCAGGTAACGTTGGATTTGGCACATGTTCTGTTGTCGTTCCACACGATCAAACTACCGAAAGTGCGAATGATGTAGCCGCTGAAGCTGCCAATGCAGCGGCAACATTTGCGAACACGCCGGGTAATACAATTGCAGAAAAAATTGCTGGCCTAGTGAATTTAGGTTGGACTCAGCATGGGATCAGCGGCGAACTTGGCAATAAACAATAAGCTGTCATCTACAATCTGTGTATAGTTATCCTGATGGATGTGTGGCTAGACACAGAGATCGTGACGACTTGACAAGATCGCAGGAACTAGATTCTATCTATAGTTTACGATG
The DNA here is from genome assembly GCA_029260115.1 of Phycisphaerae bacterium. Lineage (GTDB taxonomy): Bacteria > Planctomycetota > Phycisphaerae > UBA1845 > UBA1845 > JAJRPG01. The sequence goes on from JAJDDW010000103.1 coordinate 20,028, forward strand.
AGCTGTGGGCTGGCGGGTTAATTCGCCAGCCCACGTTTTATTTATCAATGACCATCACGATTTTCGGACCAAGAATCTCTGGTTAACATCACAACATGAATTTACTTGAGTCATTGATAGAGCTAAGCCGTCGGGACACTCAATCGGTTAGTCAACGATTTGCGTCCATGAACCGGGTACTTCGGTCATCGCGCCACTGGTGTCCTGCAACTTCATTTGCAGTTTGTATACTGCGAGCCCTTTTGTCGCGGTGGCGGTCAACACTACGAAGTTGTTGGGGGCCAAAGCGATGTTGTCGTCTTCGGGATCGGTGACTACTAACGTAAACTTACCATCACCAATAATTTGATCTGTCACCCAGGCTCCGGTCGCGGGGCGTGAACTGCGCCAGGCCGTATCGCTGCGCATCCAGTAATAACCCATCTCGATGGCAGACTGGGCATAAGCCCGCGCTAACATAAAATCGCTCCCCGATTGCATAGAGCGTCGCTCTACGCGCACGGCTAATAACGCAGCTAGGCCAATGACCATCACTGTAAGCGAACTACCCATGACCAAAATGTAGACTACGCCCTTTCTACGCGTGTTTATATAACTTCTTTTTTTACGTTTTGTTATCATTTGTATGTCTTATTGCCTTTCATGTCCGCGCGAGCTGTAGCATGCGGCTCGAATTCATCTACGGCGTATCCAAACCGGCGGCCCAGGCTACGGAGCGCTGCATAATCGTTTGTCCATTAGCATTGAGGGCGTTGAAATCGAATGCTGGTTGCCCCCAAGGTAGCATGACGCGACGCCCTGGGGCTGGTGACCCATCCCATAAGATGTCACCCGCATTAAAATATGCTAATGATAGATGAGTAGTCACGCCGGTCACAAGGGTATAACCAAGTGGATTCACGCCAGCTGCAACATTCGTTGTGAGCGTAGCGACGGGCTGAGACGTAGTAAAAATAGTCCGCCACCCTGGGGTGAATTCTGAAGTGATATAATGCGATACCACATCGAGACGAATGTCTGGTTGATCCGTGAGGTCAACTCTGTCTCCAAAACCTAACCCGGCGTGTAATGACGGATGTTCATTGATGATACCTATTGTAGTGGTGGAGATATCGGCAAACATCATAGATGGATCTACTTCCGAGGAAACGTAAATAGCGGCGACATCTGCCGATTGTTGATCGAAGTAAGATTGAAGCGAAGAGTCGTCAATTGTGACTACCTCATACCCCCAGGATTCCAAAAGGGCTATTCGCGCAAGCTCGGTCGTTGTCGCGGTGATAATAGTCAAACCTTTGATTAAGTATAAAATTTTAGGCGACGGCGCATCAGGCGGGCCAGGCGTGCGAATACCTACGAAGCTGGCAAACTCACTCGTTTTATAATTCACATTCACAGTGATTCGTTTTACATCCGTGGCTGTTGCAGATGTCGTCGTCAGATCATCTTGTTTGACCCAGTCGACTTCAACGTAACGCGACCAGTCGGCCATGACCAAAAGCGGATCGCCATTCTTTTTTTCCAGCGTAGCCCTATTCCAATTCCGGTAGTCATCGACGTCGTCGAAGTCCAATCGGTTCGTACTGCTTTCAGATGGTTCTAGGCCAAAGGTGGGCGTTTGATCCGGGTCTTCATAGGGTAGGGCCATGATCTCTGATAGCAGGGCCTGGCCAATGCCATGAGCTATAGCTTTCCTGCTGACTTGTGAACGACCTATAGTTGTCGCACTGACCGTGTTAAGCGCCGCGACCGTGAGGCTGCCCACGATGACTATGGAGATCAGACTTTCCGCCAAGCTAAATCCTGTGCGACGCATCCATAAGTGTCGAGATGATGTCATGGCTAAGCTCACTGAACAGTAACATCCGGATGATTGAGTACATTGGCACACGTAGTATGTGTCTGTCCTGTGCTAGACTCCACTTGAATCTCTATTGATACAGTATTAAGTTTAGATGTAGCCGCTGGCTGTCCAACAGTATTATCGATCCTCGCGGTACCATATACATATAACCCGGTCATCGTCTGGTTGATCGCCTGCACCCAAGTCCCGCCAGCATTATTCGACGTGAATAGTTTTACATTGGTCCGAGCGACGGATGGCTGTTGATGTAAAATAATACTAGAAACTGCGTCTAAACCTAAAACCGGAGTAAGGGTGACACATATACCTTGTGTAGGGCTTAGCCACGGAGACAAAGCATAATCGATTCTTACGGCAGTCCAGGAACTATTTAGTGTAGTTTCTAGCAGGACGCCCCCTTCGATAGTCGACCCGCTCGGTATTCCATTACCACTGTCATTTCGTAGCTCGACATTGGTTATGCCGGTTAAGCCACTGAGCAATCCGGATTTCTTAGCCCGAAAATTTACTTGATCAAGCTTCCACTGGGTTGTGTTTGCCGGCAACAAAGCTGGGTCAGGAACAATAAATTGCGATAGCTGTGTTTTGTCAGTAATGTCATAGGAGAGTTCAGCAGCCTTATTGTCAATATCGATGCTCGTAAAAAGTGTAAATGGCTGATCGGTCGTATTCAGTATGCCTCCGCCTATCTGAGCAGCGACATCGAAGGCCATTTCAAATTTATCTACGTTTTCTAATAGCGTGACGGCAGGCATCAAATTGTATTTTCTCTGCAAAGGATCACCCGATACGCCGGACCATTCGTAACGAATAATCTCTGCCAAACTATCTGAATCTCGATCGGCTACGGTGAATTCTATGGCGTTCATGGAAGCTAGCGTAAATGATTGGGCGACCGATATTTCGCTGGACATTTTTTCAAGTATTTTGTGACTCGCGATCGCTTGAGAAAGCTTATTTTTTGAGCTAGGCAATGCGCGACTGGCGAGCACCATGGAAGAGCCGATCCCCGTTAATACGAGAGATGCGATCGACATGCTCACGACTAGCTCGAGCAACGTTGCGCCGCGATGTCTAGGTTTATGCAAATTCATGTGCGTAAGTCCGATTTCTTGAAGCAATATCACTCTAGCGTAATGGGATCAGGATCGGGAATGGGAATAGGAATAGGAATGGGAACGGGAATGGCGACCCTAAAGATACTGTCGCCAACCATGATTTTCGTTGCCAGATTGCCTACTTGAATATCGATCCATCCGCTAGTCACGATGTCGCCATATCCGTCGTACCTGAGTCTAGCTACACCTCCAAAATCCGCAGCAATAATTTTTGCCTGGTACGGCTCGTCAGACAAATCCACTGTATAGATATTGCCCGGATGGTCTAGATCTTCTATAGCATTGATGCGATAGGTATGCGTTACTAGATCAAACCATACCGTGATTGACGTGCTGGAAATACGGGCACGATCACTCACGCGATTAAGGTCGGTAACCACTCGCCTGACCGCCCCTTCAAGACGCTGCCGTGCGGAGGCCTGAGCATATCTGGGCACGGCCACGGCGGATAGCATGCCGATGATGATTAGGACAACGAGCATTTCCGCTAAAGAAAACGCATTTCGCCGGGATGATAAGCGCGAACTTCGGGTCATGGATGCCACTGAAATGTCATATATATGATTCGATATCATATGAAGTATCAATCGTAACCGTGCTATCTAAGCATGATATCTATTTTTATCGTATCCAAAATGCCCACTTCGTTTAGCTCGGCTGTAGTTGTGGAGATATAGAACGCGCCGTCTGCTAACACGGCTACCCAACCTACAGATCCTTTGGCGGGGTCCGCGACGGCTTTGGTTGCCTTGACCACGACATTGCTTAAATTATTAAGTGGATTAGTAGGAAACGGTGGCCGCAAGTACGGGCCGTAGATAAATATTGAAGTGCCTACATCATTGGTTGCACCCGTCTCACTGGAATACTCCATGAGCTGCTTGATAAATTGGGTATTATCAGGCGTAGTGGTCCCCGGCCTATAACCAGGATATTTTCCATGCTCAGCATAATACACATCAACGGCTTTACGAACATTTGCCAACGTAGCCATGAGTGCCTCTGATTTGGCACCTCTAGCCGCGGTAGAGATTCTCGGAACAGCTATGGCGGATATAATCCCGATGATGACCACTACAATCACTAACTCGACTAGACTAAACGCCCGTTGGCCCTTGCGCCTCCCCCCTGGATCGGGCTGGTTCATCACTGACCAAGATGTCCGCGCAAAATCTCGCATGACTTTCTCGTATTCTCAAAAAACATGGCCGCGTGGTCGCCTCGAAAGACGTTACCATGCGGCCAAATGGACTAATCGCCCGTTATAGAATCATCCTACCGACCTATCAGATTCTCAACTCTTTGCACCTAGTAGCCGGCGCAGTGTTACGTGAACACGGCTTCGTAACATTGAGCCAGGTAGATCTGACAACTAGTAAGCGCTATAGTCGATCGTATTCTCGTCTGCCAACAACGAGTTTATTACGATTGCACCTTTATCCGTGCTATAAATCCATCCTTCACCAGTAGCTACGGAAGCGGCGTCTGGCGTGGGAGTACCAGTCGTTATGATGATATCTTGGCTACCCTTGTTTTCGCCGACAGGTGCTGGTGGGAACCCAGATCGCAAATACGGTCCGTAATCTGTGCCAGCGGCACCTGCGAAGTCAGTTGTTTCTACCAATTTCAATTCGATGGCTGCCTGGGTAGCACCGGCCGGGAATACGCCGCCATGCTCGGCGGCATACATATCGATGGCATTACGCAAACCAGCAAGGCTAGCTCGTAGCGCTGCGTCGCCTGCTCCTTTGGCACCACGGCTAATACGTGGTACTGCCACTGCGGCGATAACGCCAATGATGACAACCACAATCACCAACTCGACTAAACTAAAGCCGCCAACTCTCTTTGTACTTTTCATCATTATTTTCTCGCCTGCAGAAGACTCAATTCGTTCACAAAATTCAACAATACAAACTATTTTCAAATCGTAGCTTATTACCCTGCTTACAGTCTACGAAATAAGACCGCCCACAAGCAACCCAAGTCATCTATCGTCTGCGCGCTGACACAGGTTTAGTTTTGCAGCAAAGATGAAACGCTTATCACACGTAGTGTCGCGCTCCCGTCAGTACATTCAAAACGAGCGATATTATCTGTTAACTCACTTAACTTACAGCCATCCCATGTTTGCCCGAGTTGCACCCAGCTTCCATTGATGATAGCTACGTGAAATTTCGGACTCAGCATGACGGCGTCGAGCGTATGAGTAGATTCAAACGTCAGATAATCAGTTTTATCCGAAGGTTTTTTTGTTCCATTTTTTATATCAGACGCTTCGCCATCTTGGGCGGATGCCGCGGATCGGTGCCGAAGCGATGGCGGCGTAAAAAAATCAACAAACTCCTCTGTCCCTGTAGCCTCCACAAGGCGTGGGAACGGTAGTTCTGGAATAGAATCGATAATGGCTGCATCTGCAGCGTCCAAACCGGCGCCGACGGCAGGAGTTTTCGTTGTTGTGACAGCTTGCGCTACCTCTGGCGCATAGCCTACAGCAAAGCGGTCGATAATCATGACGACTACGCCGCATATGACGATTGCAATATAGAGACGCTTTTTTTGTGGCGTCATGATGAACCATCCTTTGGTAGATCACCGTCCGATGATCGAGATGAAAACATGCTGATTGTAAATTTCGCGCTGTGATCGCGGGATGATGGATCCGCCCCTCCGCCTTGAGCCAAGGAAAAAAAACCGACATCCGCCCAATAGGTGCTCCGCTCAATGGCATCAAAAAAAGTAAGAATAGCCTGCAAAGAACCTGATATTTCAAATTGTGAACGCGCTTCTACCAAGCCGGGATATTCAGCCGCTACCATCGGAATCTGGCTTTGTATGGTGACACCTGCCTCCGTCGCCAATAAGGTCAAGTCCTGGAAATAACTGCCCGTCGGGAATTGGCTTGGTAAAGTTCCCCGATCTATCAAATCAGTTGTTTGCTGTAGGATCGCAGCTTGTTGTGAAGCATTAGCCACTTGCAACGTCGCTAGCGTTTGTCGTGCGCTGCTTAATGCCTTTCTCTTATCCGTCAACTCTTGACCAGAGCGATCAATGTAATTCACTAACAGCCATAGCGCAGAACAGGCTAGTGCAGCCACGACCGCACCACATGACAGGTCCACGCCCCAAACCGACCACCGCCCATAATGACTAACCTTTACCACTCGCATATCACCTCAAACCGAAAATAGGAACCGTCATGCACATCTTGACGGCGCGATTGGGTTAAAGACACAGATTCAAACACGCCGGATGTTGTTAACCGTCGAACTAAATCATTCGGCTCACCCGGTTTCGCAGTGTATCCCAACAGCCTCATCTTTCTAGCCGCATCAATGGTGACTAATTCGGCATCCTTGTTAGCATCTTTAGTTTTAATCGTTGATGACTTCGTGGTGCGAAGCTTAGACGGCACTGTGGGATCAGTGCTAATTGATGTTAACCATGCTGACTTCGGCAGGCATTGCGTGACGATCGCGATAATTCGTGTCCAAGCGCGCTTCCCGCGCAACGAGTCCGCGCGTTCCATCTGCTCCCGAAGCTGTACACTTTTTTCCTGGGCAACTTTTAATTCCGCTTGAGACGTCGCTACCTGACTAAGAAGTTGCGTCGTTAGAACCTGAACATCACTGGCGTCAGCGCGTTGACTAAGTGTTAGCCACAGCATCACCAAAACGCAGGTGAACGCCGCAGCCATAGGCACAAGCCATCGATGCAAACGACTGCGGCGCTGCTGCCTGTCCAAAATATATGCTGGAATTAGATTAATTCGAGCCATACACTCACTCATCCTCAATCGCTAAACCGATCGCCAAACCAAACATTTCTAAAGGTAAACTTTTTCCACTATCAAATTGCAGCCGACAGTCAGGCGTACCTAGGTAGGCACTCGCTGATCGCACCGAGATGCCCAGACCTTGTGCAAAATATTCAGAGACGCCACGTACGCATGCCCCGCGCCCCACCAAGACCAAATCGTCGGCTTCTCGTTTTGGAAAGCTGCTCAATATATACTCGTAAGACCTGCTAATTTCAGAAGTCAAATCGTGAAGATCACGACGCAAATAACCACCGAGTATCCCTGAAAGTTCGCTACCATTTAACTCCCCAGCTTGCGCGTTACCACGATTTGATAGCACAACGCCATGATCGTATAGCTGAATGCGTGCGGTAGATTCACTCACGCTGAGCGCCGACGCGATCACACTAATCCACGCCTGCACACCAGCGCCAACGCGTCGGACAAGAACGGGGACCTGGTCCACATATATCATTAGCCTAGCTTGGCGCTGGCCAATATCTAGAATGCCCCATACGGACGAGGTAGGCCAAGGCTTGAGCTTACTCGCGAACCGGCCTAGTGCGGTCGGTGCGACATCAACGCAGTGGCAAGAAAAGCCCGCTTGATCACACGTATCCATCGCCTGCTCGATAAACAGGGTCGGCGCAGCGACACTCATAACGTTTGGCACAGGCGCTGGCGTATCTGGAAGCATCCAATAATTAGTTTCCATCTGACCCGCCGCATGATTGGTCATGCGCAGCGTCTCATCCTTGATGGCTTCGTGCATCTTATCGCCGAGTTTCTTTTTCATATCAAGGGCATGAAACTCAGCTTCCGGGCTGCTTAGACCTAAAACAATTTTATTTCCGCGAAAACCCGCGCTACTCAGCGACCGTTTAAGCCACGGTGATTCCACCACCAGCCTCTCGCTCTGATCGTTACCATATTGTCGATCAGCCTGAACCACCCCTACGACCTCTGTTAAGCCACGACGTTGAATTACCTGGGCTGCGCGCATAGCGCTGTCACCAAGGTCAAGGCCAATGGCACTGGTCCGGGCAACTTTTTTTGTGGCAAGTTTCAACATATGCGCTTCTCGAAACATCGGTCCTAGATAGCTGAAGTCAGGTCAAACAACGGTACAAACAGAGACAAACAAACGGCACCTACGACAACGCCCATGCCAAGCAGAATAATAGGTTCGATCAAGCGCGCGACGACATCTACCGATTCGGCATTGGACTCGTCCAACATATCTGCGGCAAAAAGCAAAGCCCCATCAATATTTCCACACTCTTCGCCAGTGCGCACCGCTTGACACAAATAGGGTTCTATAATCCCAGAGGCCTCTAAGGCATAACTAATTGACCCACCTGAAGTCACGGATTCTTCAAGATCGGAAAACATTTTCTGAAACGCGCGATTACTTGTAGCGCCTTTAATGAGTGCGATTGAGTCGAGTAGGCCTACTTTGCTTTGTAATAGCAATCCTAACGTACGAAAAACGCTACCTTGAATTAGCTTAGAGCGAAGCGTTCCCACAATAGGAATGGATAGCTGTATATCAGCCACCCACTGACGCCCCTTAGCCGACGCGACGATCCAAGCGGTCCCCGCGCCACAGGCAAGTATGCACCCGAGCAAAATGGTCCAATTCTCACTTATCCACTTACCAGATGACAACATAAACTGTGTGCTAGCAGGTATATCAACGGCAAGCTGCACAAACATATCAGCAAAGCGTGGCATCACGAAGAGCATGAGTCCGAGTATAATATGTATACACATGAAAATGAGTAGTATGGGGTAGGCCATCGACCCCGCGATTTTTTTTCTCATCGCCCGTTGCTTGCCGACAATAGTCGCCAGTCGTTCAAACATTTGTGGTAACATTGCACCAGCCTCACCGGCAGCGACGATGGCACAAAACACCGCATCGAATGATCTAGGGTATTTCTTGAACGCATCCGTTAGCGAGAGTCCTTCTTCCAAATCCACAGCAATATCATTTAACAAAGCTTTCTGCGGTGGTTTGCTCATTTGCTTGGCGATCGATTGAATAGCTGGCACGAGCGCGCTGCCTGATCGAAGCAACATAGCCATTTGTCGCGTGAAAACGGCAAGGACCTTGATAGGTAATCGTTCTTCTCTTGCACGCATTGATGAAGGCGCAACCTTAGCATTTGCGCTAGCACTTTTTCTCGCCTCATGCGATTGAGCACGCTTTGCATTCGTGCTAGAAGTATGCGTCGCTGATGCGTTATTTGACCGCCCTTGCTTTGATTGGTCAGTCGTTTGCATGCCACGAGTTGCGCCTATCATGTTATATTCTCCATACCCGCACCACTAGGATCGCCAGCTTCCATAGCCTCCGACCGGGATACGCGAATCACTTCTTCGAGTGTAGATTTACCAGCTTCAACTAAATCTAAAGCTTTTTCACGAAGCGTACGCCAACCTGTTTGTTTGAGGTACATACGGACTTCCTGCTCCGATGCATCATTTTGTACTAAGCGTTTCAGTTCGGCATCCATCACCATGACTTCATAAATACCAATACGTCCTCGGAAGCCGCTATTGTTACATTCGCGACAGCCTTCCCCCTTTTGAAACACTTCATTCGTGCGATGGTCCCACCCCACTTTTTTAAGAAGATTCTCTGGCGGATAGTACGAAGTCCGGCACGATGGACAGATTTTTCTCGCAAGCCGCTGCGCGACAAACCCCAAGACCGACGAGCTAATAAGAAACGGCTCAACGCCCATATCGAGTAACCGCATGATCGCTCCCGGGCAATCATTGGTGTGCAGCGTTGATAATACGAGGTGGCCTGTGAGCGCGGCTTGGATGGCGATGCGGGCGGTTTCTTGGTCTCGAATTTCACCCACCATGACAATATCAGGGTCTTGGCGAAGGATCGACCGAAGGGCCCGCACAAAAGTTAACCCCACCGACTCGTTCACCTGAATTTGATTGATGAGAGGTAGTTGATATTCTACAGGATCCTCAATCGTCGTAATATTCGTGGCTTCATTGCGTAGTAAATCTAGTGAGGAATACAGTGTCGTCGTTTTGCCACTTCCAGTCGGCCCAGTTACAAGCATCAGGCCATAGGGGCTGCGAATCATAGATTCAACCGCGATGCGGTCCTGACCGATTATCCCCAAGTCTTCCAAATTAAAACTTATTTGAGACTTATCCAAGATACGCAAAACAATTTTTTCACCGAGTACCGTAGGCATCGACGAAACGCGCAAATCGACCTCTCGCCCGTCGGCCATGATGTGGACTCGGCCCTCTTGTGGAAGACGCTTTTGTGCAATGTCCATATGACCAATGACTTTCACACGCGAAACTACAGCGGCGTGCATGCCTTTGGGAGGTCTGAGAATTTCACGTAAATGGCCGTCCACACGAGCGCGAATATGCGTAGCATCGCGATCTGGCTCGATATGAATGTCGCTCGCCCCAGCCCGAAGCGCAGTAAGAATAGCCAAGTTCACGAGGTTAACGACAGGACTGCCATCGACCATCATATCGAGATCGGTAACCCCCCCTTCATCAATCGCTTCATGTTCCGAAATTTGGATTTCGCTTTCATCCATGGACGCAAGAAACGAATCGACGTTGACCTCTTCAGCCAAGTACTTCTTTTGATACTCCTGCAAATTCTCTTCAATCACGAGAACTGCCCGAATCTGGCAACCCGTTAAATTTCGTATGCGGTCTAGGCTGGGTAGCGATTGCGGATCGACCATAGCTACGGTCAATTCATCTTTGACACGAAAAAGCGGGAGCACGTGCATGCGTTCTGCTTCTTCACGTGGTAAAATCTTAGCCACTGCAGGATCGATCAGACCATGCCTCAATACACAGCCTTTCACCTGTAAACGCTTCGACAAGGCATCTACCAGCGCCCCAGCCGTTAGCGAACCTTCGTTAACCAGCACCTGGCCAATACGACCGCCACTTTCTTCTTGACGAGATAGCGCTTCCGATAACTGATCTTCGCTAATGACGCCATCACGAACCAGCTGCTCGCCTAGTCGAACTGCAGAAGATGTTTTAATGGTGGGCATAGGCAACACATCAATTAGCCGACTGGAATTTGTCCAGGGCTACAAATAGCTTTTTACAGCGTCTTCAACTTCATTAAAAATGCGAAAATAGTGAGTCGTTCCAGTCAACTCCAATACCTCGCGACAAATCTGTGGCACTTGCGCGAGTTTCAACTCCTCCGCACATTCCGCCAAATCTTCACTAACAAGTACAAGCGTCTCCAACGCGACACTATCCATATATGGCACATGCTGCAGAGATACGACAACATGAGGCTTAGTTACATGCAGTTTTTCACGCAGGATGTTACCAAATTCAGTAGCATCCTTGTCCACAAGTGGGCCTAAAGGCACAATAACATCTACGGAACCCATCTTTAGCGCCTCGATCTTCATATGGCTGCCTCTTCCGCTTCAGTCTCCACGGTCCGGGAAACCAGAGATACGCCATCAAGTCGAGCTGATCGCCAAGTCGACAATGCGCTGGATAATAAAGTGCGAATATCCGTTTGATCAGGTCCCGCAGCTACGACACCACACCGTATGCCTACATCACTACCCCATCGTTGACTATCACCGATCACCTCTTCAAGGCGCGTCACCAACTGAGTGGCTACCAGCGTTGTTAACTCGGCATCAACGCGTCGGAGTAGCACAACAATGCGAGACTCGTCGAATCGACCAATGCAATCATCCGTGCGAATTTTCTTACGCACGACATCACTGGCTGCCCGAACGATTTCATCAACCGAATCCCAACGTCCCGTATCCGACAAGTGTCGTAATCGCTCTAAAGCGACAATGACCATAGCTACCGGTTCATTGTGATCGCAAGATTTCTTGAGTGCGCGTTGCGCGGTTTCAATAAATGCTTCTCTGGTCAGCAAACCTGACACGGGATCGGTTTGACCTAACTGCGTACCAACAGCAGCATCGTAAACGGAGTTCCAAAATAGACCGATCAATCGCTCGACACATGTGAGCACGTTGTCACGCTGAGCATCAGATATATCAATCGTCCCCACTTCGATCACGCCAATACACGCGCCGCCTCTTAATACCGGAAAACACCACGAAGCGGCCCGTGCTTGAGAATCAATGTGATGCGCCGCGTGGTCAGCGCTACCTAAATTGGTTTTCACATAACGAGACTTGCTATGCATTACTTGGGCAGGAATCCCCACTGTTGATGATACGGCGGGAACATCATCCCAAACATCCGGTACTCTCAAAGGCACAAGACCTGTCGCATGATCGATGGCCCGGTAGGGCCGAGCGTGACTCGCATGGCATGACCTAGCCAATACAGACCGAATGTATTCGTCAAAGGCATCCCATATATCGCTTCGCCCGCGATGGCCATCCAACCAATCATCAAAGCGATACAACTCTTCGCTCATGCGTGTCCATGTAGAATGCGCTTCCAGCTGGTGGGGTAGCTTCCGGTCGACAGCTTCTTGCGATGCGCTCATCTTTGCAGAAGGCTCATGGCTGATCGACCATTTGCCAATAACGACAATCACAGCAGCCCCGCCCAACAGGGTTATCAAAGTGCTCGTGTTCATGCTGGCTAAGGAACCAACCGAACCCTGTATCAACATGATCCAGAACAGTGCGCATACGACGCCCAGCCAGTGACTGTGTCGATGTTCGAGCAAGCGACCACCGATTCCGGCTACCAGCACAACGGGAAACCAAGTTAGAATTAGCGACGTCATCATGTCGGCAGTATCCCAATGGAGTTACAAATTGAATTAGTTTCCTGTAAAAATTGCTCGGAATCCTTTAACAGCGCAGCCCAAGCTTTTTCATCGTAACCAAGATGCTCTTGCATCATCGTGATGAACATGGATGTCAGTGTTGGATCGCACGTCTCACCTGATTCTTGTTCAAGAATATCCAACGCCTCTTGCCAGGAATACGCACCTCGATATGAACGGTTAGAGGTAAGCGCATCAAAAATATCAGCAATTTGAATAAGCCTAGCCTGTAGCGGTATATCCTCTCCCTTTAATCCACTGGGATAACCTTTCCCATTAAATTTTTCGTGATGGTGCAACACGCCTGGCAATGCGTCGGCCAATTTAGGAATTTCTTTAACGACCTGGTAACTGCGCGTAGGGTGCTCTTTCATGTGGGTAAACTCTTCGTCCGTGAGCTTACCTTCTTTCTTAAGAACCTCGTCACGAATACCGATTTTGCCAACATCGTGCAGCAAAGCACTCCACTGAAGCATTTGAAGCTCGTGGCCTGTTAAATTAAATCGCTGCCCCAACATCAAGGAGAAATACCCGACGCGTACGGAATGACCAGAGGTATATTCATCCTTTTGGTCAACCGCATTAACCAATGCACGCACCATCGACAGCGATATGCCGCGTAATTCTAGCACGAGCCTATGATTTCGTATGACGTCTCCGCAATAATTACATAGCGCTTCCACCATGGTCATATCGCATGCCCGAAACTCGTTTTCTTTTTCATTTCGTGCAACGACGATCACGCATACAAATTCATCGCCAGCGACAACTGGACCAACCAAGACTTGTACCGTGTCGCCTTTTACGTTGTCGGAAGGTGCATGCGCCTCGAGTACCCGCATTTCCTTAGCCGCTCGTTCTACAACCTCATCGATCCAATCTGGATTCGATTTAGCGCATCCAAGAATCTCATCAAACTCACGAGCCTGAGTTGCTCCCGTAAATACATCACAACCTACATAACTTCGTTGCAATCCATCTATAAAAACATCCAACACCTGCGATTCGTCGCAGGCAATAGACAATCGCCGTGTAACCTCGAACACAACGCCAAGTAGCTCGTAAGCTGCCAGTAATTCCTCGCCCATCCCGCCGTGTTCATCAAGCACCTTTTGCAGCGTTTTCTGTACTACGCCAAACGCCGCTTCGTAATTATACGCAGACCCACCATTGGCCACCGCAGTTTTCAATTGCGCCAACGCTTCCCGTGCGTCCTTAGGCTCTTGACAGGTCGCAGTCATTACATCGTGCTTGTCATTCAATCTGCACACTCCGACTCTATTTGTGTAGGTTGAATATCTAATAATCGCGAAATATCATCTACCAGGCGTGATGGCGTGAATGGCTTCGCTCGAAGATTAACTTCAAGACCAGCCAATTGCTGCAACAACTCCGATTGGTCGCACCGCGCCGATAGTAAAATAATTGGCATCGACATGTTCAATTCACCCCGCACGGCTCGAACAAGCTGCAATCCATCCATTTCCGGCATATTCATATCTGTAATTAGCAGATCAACTGGTTCATGGCGTAGATGGGCCATCGCTTGGGCACCATTGTTAGAATCAATGACATCGTGACCATGACGCGAAAGCCACATATGCATAATCCGTATGATATGCGGTTCATCTTCTGCTAGTAGAATGCGAGCCATGTTACAATTCCTTTGTTACGGTCAAAGCCGTTGCACGGCTTACTTGATGCGGAAGTTTCACTACAAACGTCGAACCATTACCTTTTTCACTCATCACCGTGATTTCGCCGCCATGCTTTCGCACCATTTCACGAGCGGTATAAAGGCCAACGCCCGTCCCAGTAATCGTTCGAACTTCTGGGTCGTCAACTCGTTGAAATTTCTCAAAAATACGTGCATGATCTTTGGCATCGATCCCCATACCGTTATCTTTCACGGTAATCATGATGGCATCTTCAGTTTGTTGACATGCCACAACGACCACCCCATCAGCCGGCGTATATTTGATTGCATTTCCCAGCAGGTTATTAAGTACTACGGATAGCTTGTCGCGATCTGCGCTCATCGTTTCCATTTTTGCGGGAACAACGATTTGTAAGTCAATATTCTTTTCTTCCGCGAGTCCTCGAATATCGCGAACGCTATCACTGACTAAAGCTTTGATATCTACATCATTGATCGATAGGGCGATCGAACCGACTTCTAACTGCGACACACTTAGAATGTCTTCAATTAAGCGTGATAGCCGGCGTGTCTCTTTCGTAATCACGTTATAACATTCCGTAATGACCTTAGGGTCATCAAACATGCCGCTCGATAACGTTTCCGCATACGCACGAATGTTGGTCAATGGCGTCCGCAATTCATGTGTGACCTGTGTGACAAAATCTTCGCGCGCTCTGTCCGTTCGTAATTGCTGACTCACGTCCCGAATGGTAATCACACAACCGTTCCCAGCCGTAGATTTTCGCATCGGTTGAATGGATACCCGATAAGAGCTAGCCTCATCATCATCCGGCTGGCCATCTTTTATGTTTTCGCTACGCGAGCGATATGTCCCCTCGGTGGTCTGAGAATCTAGCGCCAGATCGCGTACTTTTTCACCAATTCCAGCTAGTTGTTGCTCCTGCAAAGAATGATTACTGTCTTCATCCCACGAAATCCCTAGCAAGCGCTGCGCATTGGCATTGATATATTGGATTCTGTCTACGTCTGCGATGTAAACGATGCCATCTGAAACTGAATTAAGCGCATCAGCGAGCGCTCCCCCTTGCGATCGTTTTAACACGCAGGCTAATTCATCATTGGCTTTATGTTTGTCAGCTGCACTAGCACATGACTGGGCCAAATCGACTAATTCATTCCAGGCATGTGTAACAATATCAACCGCGTCATTGATACGAAGCGTGCCCAAATTTTCTTCGATGTGCGAGTGGTTACTGTTTAACCGTTCGCCGATTCGCGTGACGCTACGCATCTGCACCCGCAGTCGTCGATAGCTAACAAAAAGCACACCCAACACGACGAGTACCACAATCACGGTATCTGCATGGGTAGAAATCATGGTGGCAGAATGCTCGAACGGAAGCAGGCGTATGTCCAACAGTAAGTCTGTAGAATCGCGCTCATTCTCAGTCTTATCGCCAGCCTGTGTTGCGGATGTGGGCATATCCGACGAACCATGTTTTTCAACAGATGATTTAGTTGCCATGAGATGAGATGTATAAACCGGCGCACGAATGACGGATACGGGCATCCCCAATACCTTGCTATCCACCGACGCGATGGTCATGGCCTTGGGCCAATTCACGTCTGATGAATCGTCCACAAAAATCTGCCCTAGTTCATCTTCGTTTATCGACGCGATAATTTTTCGATCGCGATTTATCAAACGTACTGTATCGACCTTCATGTGCGAGGAAAATTCATACAAGGCATGTTGACGGGATAGCTGCCGCATACTAGCAGAACCATCGATTTCACTCAGTCGAGATACCAGCGCCGTCACGGCATAACGGGACGAAGATTCGTACTCCTTAGCGGCCAGTCCGCGTGTTGTGGAAATCCCCAAGTATGCCACAGCCCCTAGTCCAAATAGGTAGCTGACGACCAACGATAACCCGAACCAGCGCGGCACTTCTTCCGCGTTAAAGAACGCTCTAATTTGAATCAATCCTGCGCGCAAACTGCTGGCTCCTATATGACTATCCCAAAGGCTTAAGATGCTCTACGGAACTTATCGTTTCGCTTTGGCCATCGCTTAATCCGCACATGGTGATAAATCCAAACGGAAGAACATGGTCCGATTTCCCACATGCTCCTATAAAAATAAACTTCGGAATCGTCCGCGTAATATCGCCTTCACCATGCGAACCGGGGCACGGCCAGAACTAAGCATTCAGAAATATTAGATTTCGGACCTTCACGTCGCTTAACAATTTTCTAGACTAAGATGTAACCATCGCAGGTAGGGCGAAAAATTAGCAGGTTATCGCCACAAAAATCAATCTGACTTTTGAGTTAAGTTTCGTTCATGAACTAACGCAGACCAGTAAATCAGCAGACTCGATTCCCAGGCAACCTTCGACTATCATGCCAAAGAACGATCGCGCCCATTATGTAGATTGTTGACGTTTGGCGGCGATTTATACTCGTAAGGATGACGAGATGGATACGAAATCATCAGCGAACAATATGCCCGAATGCGCCCACCAACCTCAACCATACGACGGACCACCGCGCGATGAAGTTTTAGCACTAAGAAGACATTATGTGTCACCAGGCGTATTCACTTTTTATAAAGATCCGCTCCTGATCGTAGAAGGGCATATGCAGTATCTCTGGGACGAAACAGGGAAAAGATATCTCGACGGTATCGGCGGTATCGTCACGGTTTCCGTCGGGCACTGCCATCCGCACATCGTCGAAGCCGTCAAACAACAAGTTGGAAAACTCTTCCACACAACGACGATCTACTTGCATCCACACATCGCACAATTTGCTAAAAAACTAGCCGAACACTTTCCCCGTGAAAGCGGGCTAGAGGTGTCTTACTTCACTAACTCAGGCACAGAAGCCAACGAATTAGCCGTGCTCATGGCCCGGTTGCATACTGGCAACCACGACATCATCTCACTACGCAATGGCTATCACGGCGGATCGCAAGCAACCATGGGCCTGACGGGCATGGGCAACTGGAAATTCCCCTTGCCACAAGCCGGCGGCGTTCGCCATGCCATGCCAGGATACTGTTACCGCTGCCCCCTAGGTCTTGAGTACCCCTCTTGTCACATGAAGTGCGCCCACGATGTAGCCCAGCTCATTGACCACGAAACTTCCGGCAAAATTGCCGCGTTTATTGCAGAACCCATTCAAGGCGCAGGCGGCGTAGTCGATCCACCCCAAGAATACTTCAAAATCATTTACGATATTATCCACGCCCACGAAGGCTTATGCATATCCGATGAAGTGCAAACCGGTTTCGGTCGAACAGGCGACAACTTCTGGGGCTTTGAAAATTACGGCGTCACCCCAGACATCGTTACCATGGCTAAGGGCATCGGCAATGGCGCACCACTCGGCGCGGTAACCACCAAAATGAACATCGCCCATTGCCTAAAGCAAAAACTTCACTTTAACACCTTCGGCGGAAACCCCGTCACGATGGCACAAGGGCTCGCAACCCTAGAAGTCATCGACCGCGACAACATCCAACAAAACGCAGCCACCGTTGGCGCATATCTCAAAGAGCGACTCAAAGATTTGCAAACACATCAACCGCTAATCGGCGATGTGCGAGGCAGGGGATTGCTCTTGGGCGTAGAATTAGTGCGCAACCTCGACACCAAAGAGCCGGCTAACACCGAAGCATTAGAAGTTTTGGAACGCACACGCACCGCTGGTCTGCTCATTGGCCGGGGTGGTGTTTACGGCAATGTACTGCGCATCAAACCACCGATGTGCATCACGAAAAAAGATATAGACTTTCTAGTAGATACATTAGACGAGGCAATGACAGCTATCTAATGCCGTAGCGCTTGGTGTAGGATGGCCGCTAGCCAAAAGCATTTTTCACAACAAGATATATGCGTTCATCGTAAGAATAAAAGAGAATGCGCCAAAGGCCCGCAACTTGATCTACCGCCGGGTACGAGTGGTCGTCACCGATTTAACCTTACGACCAGCTAACTCAAATACCCCGTGAATGATTTGCAGATCGTGCGGTATAGATAGCGTGCCGCCATGCTGACCATTTATTGTCAGGGTCCACGGCTTCAAAGATCGCGCATGTTGTAACGATCGTTCTAGCATCGATGGCGGAAGCCAATTTTCATCAGCCCACTGAATCTTACCATCGCTAGCCGCATCAAAGAAAGCATCTGCATTTGGAAACGACATGCCTTGTAAAACGCATCTTGCGAGAAAACTTGTCAGTGTAGCCACCGTCACTTCCACAAACTTATCATCGCCATGCTTTTTGGGCAGATTCGTCCAATATTGCCCCCACCGAGATGACAATGCTTTTGTATTAGGACCGAAATTGGCAACCCACGCCTGCGCTGCGCCCATACGGCTAACGTCCCGCATAAAATGATCGAAACGTGTTCGATATTTACCATCATCAGCATGGGCCAAAAAATGTACCAACGACCATGCCTGATCGTAATTCACTCGTGACAACTGCTCATTCCAGTCCTTACGGCTGATCCGCATAAAATCAGTCATGTCCGAAAATGCATGCCTTACGAAGTGATCTTTAATTCGAGTCTTTCGCACACCGGGCACCAAGCCAGCCACGAAACCATCCCCTGTAAACACTGCCTCCGCGAAGTATTCCGCTAGCCCTTCGTCCACCCACACAGGTATGTCGCCGCCTATCACAACATCCACGAATTGATGAAACCCTTCGTGTTGCAAAACCCGCCAGAGTTGAGTCAATGGCCGCATCCCAACATAAGCCATTAATTTATGGCCGGTATATACTCCCGAACTACCTTGTAAACCGCCAGCAGCAAGATAGTCCGCTTCGTGACGAAAAATGTACAACGGAAACTTCGACGCGATAGCGCCAGCAAATGATTTCGTCCGATCATGATACTCCTCAGCCATGCGCGTCATGCGCAGCGCCGCTTCGCGAACAATCAGCTCATCCACGTCGGAGTAGATATCATAATATCGCGTAGAATACACCGGAAGCTGGCTACTGGATTGCGCATCAGCAGCTACGCAGGCAAACAACAAGTACAAAGCTATCAACGATACACATCCTTCCCGCTAACAGTATCCAATCACTACCCGCTGGTCAGTGACATGACGATATTAGCATAGAATGTGTTGTCCAGTCGATCCAATCCTGATTGTGGACGCGAATTATATTTATTTCGCATGCCAACCTTTAGCTTCCATTCGTCCTTTTTAAGAGGAAATACCAGCGCCGTATCAAAATCCATGCGAAAATCGCTCGTATCCTCAATGTCCGGACTGAATCGAGTAGTATGTGTAAACTGCGCCCAATCCTCTAGGTCCTGACGAAAATCGACGGCAAAATCAACGACCGCAGATCCGTTTGATTGGCCCGTATCATACGTTTCGTGACGAATACCAAAACCCAATAGCGTCTTTAACTCCCTTGGCTCATCCTTAATCCAATAATACCCGCCGCCCACAGCGACTATCGTTCGCAAATCCAAATTCTCGAATTCATCAAATTCCAGTTCGAGTCGCGTATACCAGAGTCTCCGTTCGTCAATATTATTTTCATATTTAATGCCGCCACGATACTCGTTAGTCGTGCGATTTTTATTCGTTTCGGAATACTTTCCACCTAAGTAGAAATTCAGCACGTCCTCAGAAGTTTTTCGTACCACATCCAGCCGGCCACGACCTTCAAGGGTCTCCGTGTTCCCATCCGTATTGGAACCGCCAACCTCAAGCGTAGTCGTCCACTTAGGAATCGACGCCAGCCTAACCTTCTCCGCATCCGCTTTAACCTCAGCCAACACAGGACTCTCCTGCCCTTCCGGCCAGGCGCTGACCATTTTCTTGGCATCAACAGACAAATCGCCCAGCGCGGTGCGCATCGTCGCACTAGCTTGATCCGACGAAACGGCAATCGTACCGACGAGCCGATCGCCACTTTCAAATTCCACCGTCATAGCCTCATCTGCTTCAATGGCGATGATCTGACTCTTTTCTATCGTAAGCTTGCCCGCCACCGCAGTATCAATCGTCAGCGTCCCTTTATACATCTGCACGATTCGGCCAACGAGCTTACTTCCATCCACCGTGTAGACTGCATCCGCATGCAGCGCCGATACAACAACAAATGTCAGCAAGCCAGACAAAACTGAGAGTCGATTTTTCCTCATTAATCTTTCCATATAATTACAGGAGCCAGGTCAACGTATGCTGGGGCAACGTATAGCAAAGCGTGCGGGGCATGGCAGCCAAAATTAACCTAGCATTACCGGCAATCGGCCAACGCCATAAACGCGAACGCGCGCCAGTGAATTAGTGCTTAGCCTTCGTCACTAAACAATCCACTCACCGTGTCATCAATAAAGGCGTTGAGCGGGCCTATGATCGCTCCACGAACCAACGTCGTGATCAATTCTTCACCGCTAAGCGTCACTGAAGTCGTGATGTCGCCAAAGTCGCAACTGCCCAGTTGAAAGATCATTCCCCCGCTGCACAACATCGCAGCCAATTTGCTACGAAAAATTCGTTGAGATCGCTTCATCTAAATGTATCTCCTAAATTCGATATCATGTACGTTCTACGCCCACAACCACGCGTAGCGGCAATTGTAATACTAGACGACTCATCGCGCCCGTCAACGCCATGCTCATCAGCCTATGTTTTCAATTATCACAGCTTCATTAGGTGTATGACGCCAGCGCAAAAACTCTGGTCATCGCACGTCAAAAATAAAATTCGTTGTAAGCGTTTAGATAGGGGGAATCGGGTATAAGAAGTTGTGAATAATGGCGCAGCTAACGAATAAAACAATCACTATTTCTCTGGTGATCCATCCAGGCTCTCAATGTCGATAGGCCCATCGTCTTCTTCGCCTATCCCCAGCGCCTCAGCCAAGGCATCATCAAGTCCGCCAACAACCATCTCACCGCGAGCGGCTTCACGCTCTTGTTCGATGTCATGATTAGGATCGTCGTCGATAATATCACCCTGCGCAACTTGTCTTTCGATGACCGTCTGAACCAACTTGATACGTTCTATCAATGACGGCATATCACGGATACGGTTTACTGGATCTGTTTGACAACAATCGTTGATAAGTCGCGCAATACTAAGTGGCAAGTCTTCCATCGTTGGTTGTTGAATCTGCGATACCCGCTTACCCACCAAACCCTGAGAATGGATATCTAGATTTTG
Source organism: Phycisphaerae bacterium (assembly GCA_029260115.1). Taxonomy (GTDB): domain Bacteria; phylum Planctomycetota; class Phycisphaerae; order UBA1845; family UBA1845; genus JAJRPG01. The sequence continues at coordinate 41,478 of JAJDDW010000103.1, forward strand.
ATTCATCTCGGTCAGCACCGCTTTCCCCGTCACCACCCGATGGAGCGCAGCCCCCAAGCCAAATACATCAGTACGCTCATCTAAAATCCCGCGTTGCGCCTGCTCCGGGGCCATGTAATCGATCGTACCCTGAATCTTTACCTTAGCTTCATGTATTTTAGAGCTTTGCCCCAAGTCGATCAGTTTAATCTCATCTTCAGGCGTCACCATAATATTGTTTGGCTTGAGGTCCGCATGCACATACCCCGCGCGATGTATTTCGTACAAGCCTTCAGCCACAACCTTAAACAGCGTCAGCAACTCCGGCAAAGGTCGATGAAACTCTATGGCTGACATGGGAATGCCAGGCACATATTCCATGAACAAAATCGCCCCACGAACACGTAACCGCTGACGAAGAATACGTAACTCGTACACTTTCCGAACAATCGGGTGGTCGATAGAACTACCAATGGCGAGTTCGGAACGCAGCAATTCGATAAAGCCAGTATGCTCAGGCCTGATTACCTTGATAATCTTGACGGCATAATCTTTGCCGGTTCGCATACATCGTGCGCGGTAAATCTTAGTCTCAGCGCCTTCGCCAAGCATTTCCAACACTCGATAATTTGGTATATCAACCGACATTCAATTCACCACAATGCGTCAAATAAAAATCAGTTGCGACACATGCGCACAACAGCCCACCCGCACTCACGGTACTAAATCAAACCACAAAAAAAATAGCCCACATGGAGACAATTAGGAAGAACCGTAACAATCGTAAAATTATAGCAACGCCATGCCCCTGCAAGCAGCAATGACGAGCGTTCCCTCCCAGCTCCATTCCTTCGCAATTAAGCTCTACCGAGTATAGAAATCAGATATCGGGCGGTCAATGAAAATATCCTACTAAGCTAAGGCCCAATAAATTCGCTTACTCAGCCAGCTAAAACTCTCCTCGACCTCATATGAAGCCCGAAATTGTATTTTCTGCTTGCCGCAATTCCAACCAAACCGCACGCATGCGCCCTATCGCTAGGCCTTAAATTCCGCTACTTATCCGAAAATAACGGCGTAGACAGGTATCGCTCACCCGCACTTGGTAACACAGCCACAATAACCTTACCCTTATACTCCGGCATATTCGCCACCCGATTAGCCACGCACAGCGCCGCCCCGGAGGAGATGCCACACAAAATCCCTTCGTGCAGCGACGCTTTTCGCGCCCATTCGAACGCTTCCTCATTAGTCACGTGCTGCACATCATCAATGATATCTAGGTTGAGCACGCCAGGAATAAACCCCGCACCAATCCCCTGAATCATGTGCTTACCCGGTTTGAGATCTTGGCCCGCCCGCGTTTGAGCGATCACTGGTGACGCTTCAGGCTCGATAGCCACACACCGAAATGACGGTTTGCGAGATTTCAACTCTTCGCCCGTTCCAGTGATCGTTCCACCCGTCCCGACACCCGAAATCAAAACATCCGCCTTGCCATCGGTATCATCCCAAATCTCAACCGCAGTAGTACGGCGATGTATTTCCGGGTTGGCCGGGTTTTGAAACTGCTGCGGCATGAAACCATCGTCAGCATCTTTCACTATATTGATAGCCGCGTCGATTGCACCCTTCATCCCATCAGCAGCGGGCGTCAAAACTAGCTTAGCCCCCAATGCTTTGAGAATTGCCCGACGCTCCATCGACATGCTCTCTGGCATGGTCAACGTCAAATTATATCCCTTAGCCGCACACACGAATGCCAACGATATACCGGTATTCCCAGAGGTAGGTTCAACGACTATCGTCTTCGCACTGATACGACCTTCCTTCTCCGCTGCTTCGATCATCGCATTGCCAATCCGATCTTTCACACTGGAAAGCGGATTGAAAAACTCAATTTTTGCATACACCTCAGCCGGTGCTTCAATAATGCGATTAATCTTCACGAGCGGCGTACGCCCGATGGTCTGTGCGATATTAGCAAAACAACCCGCCATGACTTATCTCCTATGGATGCGACAACGACTCTGTTAGCCCAGCGGGCTACCATAAATACCCGACTCTACCATGTCAACGAGACTCCGTTCGCTCAACCATTTCCCTCGTAAAAGGTGCCCCCTCCTCATGCACACGCCAACTAGCCATCCCCGTCACCCCGCCGCTGGAGACACCAACAATAAGATAAGCGTAATCGATCCATGCCTCCCGCATATCCGAAAATGATGGATGATATGATCCGTCCGGATGAGAATGATAAAACCCCACGATCGCCTCCGAACTATCTCTCGTCTGCCGGACGGCCATAAAAAGCGACGCCCAATCAATCTGATATTGCCTGCCTCGATCACCCGCTGCAATGTTATCCGCAGCCGCCGCACGCTGTACAAACACCCCAGCCCCCTGCATAGCGCCTATCAATATGCCGCAACATTCCTCCGGAAAGGCTCGCGCCGCATGCTGCTCAATCTGCCCAACTAGGCTAGACGGCAACAACAAGCGCCGCTGAGTCACCATTTCATGTTCGCGCGTTGACTCACACACCTGCCCATTTCCCTCGCCTACGCGCCAAAATACTTCGCATATAGTGACTTAGCCGTATCTACATTGTCAGTACCTTGCACAATCGCCCTACCATCCGCAAAAAGCGTCAGCGCATAATCCCCCACGCGAGCCTTCAACAGATAAGTATTATGCGAAACTTCCCCATCCACTACTGGCCCAAGCTTCTCAGCCATCGCGGTAAAATTAATCGTTCGATTATCGCCCGGTTGCACTTGCACAGCATTACGCCCGCACAGCGCATCAATGGAACTAACTGCCCTACCATCTAAATACGAAAAATCTCGCTGCTCACAACACGCGCACGCCCCCTCCGCGTGCGAAGCGTCCACATTAAGATTCACTACCCTACCCGTCCAAACGTCGATACTCATCAGATGACGATTCAGCGCGTCAGCCTTACCGCTCAACAGCTTCATCGCCTCAACCGCTTGAAACCCCGCGACAATACTCACCGCAGGCCCAATGACCCCAGCCGTATCGCACGTCGGATTTAATTCCGCCGGCGGCGCGTGATCAAAAACACACCGCAAACAAGGCGTTTCGCCCGGTATAATTGGCATGACCAAACCGCTCGCCCCAATGACCGCGCCATAAATCCAAGGCCTTTCGGTCTTAACCGCCAAGTCGTTAATCAGGTATCGCGCCTCAAAATTATCCGTACCATCAAGCAACAAGTCCGCCCCCTCAGCCAGCCGCTCAATGTTGCGATGATTGACATCTACCACCTCAGCCTCAACTGTCACACTCGGATTCATCCGCCGCAGCTTTTTTGTCGCCGCGACAGCCTTGGGTAAATTCAGTGCCAAATCATCTTCGTCGAAGAGTTGCTGCCGCTGCAAATTGTTACGCTCAATATAATCACGATCGCAAATGCGCAGATAGCCGACCCCCGCCCGAACCAACGTCTGGGCCAAGTTCGTCCCCAGCGCGCCGCAGCCAACCAACAGCACCCGCGCACCCGCAAGCTTTCGTTGCCCCCCAGCACCAATCGGCTCATACATAATCTGCCGAGAATAGCGATCAACAAAGTCTTCCGAGGATGGTGTATTCTCAGTCATCATAGCCCTATCCCGCATGACTTAAATCAAGGATTAAACAACAAGTTCGCGACCACAAACCTCAGGGTGGCATGGGTAAACAGCAGCTTGAGGTCATCCTGTAATTATTTTTTAGCCGACGTTACCGCTCAGTCATTCTTGCGCAGGCGGGAATCCAGTCCTAGCCCGCATTAGACATCGTTCTGGATTCCCGCCTGCGCGGGAATGACGGCATATCATTTCGCTGCCAGAATTCCGTAAAACGCTTAATTTCAAGAACCAGTTTAGTTTGCCGTGAACCGCAACGCTAGCAGAGCTGAAAATGAGTTGATTCTAAGGCGTAGGTCGAGTTGGCGGACGGCCTTTGCGCGACAAATCCGCTAAATAACCCTGTGGTGGCGGAGATTCTCGCTTGACAGCGTCTTTACCAGTCACGGGCAGGTCATCCAAATTAATCACATCATCCCCAGGTCTGGTAGAAGATGATCGCTTAGCAAAAGATTTTTTTTTCGGCTGAAGGATAATTGGTGCGGCCTCTTGCGACTCAGCCCCCTCACGTCCGCCCCCGTTCAAAGCGCCGCGCACATCAGACTCAGCCCCAAAAGGTTGGCCAAACGCATCTAACACTTCGTTACTTAAGCCATCATCACGAAAGACACGTGGCAGTTTCCCATAGTCTCGCCAATTGCGCAAACCAGACATGACCATCGTAAAGCCAACGATAAAATAAATGATGTAATTGAAGCTAACTTCCGTAGCCGTGCTCAATAGTGCAGCGCTAACACACAACGACATGCCAACAAGACCAGAAACAATTGCATCCGTAAAAAGCGCATAAGGCGTGCCAATAGCCGACATGACCGCCACCGCGACCATCGCTAACCCGCCTACGCGCAGCGCGTAGTGAAAAAGCGTATCGCCCGCGAGAAACATCCCATCGCCAGTGGGGCCACCATGCACCATGAATCCAAAAAATATGAGCATACCCGCAGTAAGCGAAGCCGGCGTAGTGTTACACCGGACCCTTGCCTCTACATCGATATACTCATGCTCAGACAAGATACACGCTCTCACCAGCCGCCGTCTAAAATAAAGTTGATAATCCGCGGCAATTAACCGCGGACTAACTGACCCTACCGACAAACCACTAAACATTACGGGTGAACAAATTCACCCTCACCTGTGCGCACCGTAAGCACCGCACAATGCGCTTTACGAACCACTTTTTCAGCCGTGCTACCGAGTAAGACGTGGGCAATCCCACCCCGACCATGAGTTGCCATCACAATCATATCAATTTCATGCTCACGAGCATATTGCACGATACCTGCAAACGGGCGCCCAAGCATCACATGCGTCGTAGGAGCCTGTGGCAAATCAGCCATATGCTCTGCAACAAATCGGGCCATGCGCTGCCGACCAATCTCCAGAAGTTCATCAGGCGGAGGCCCCACCGGAACACTCTCAGGACTAACGCCCGTCCAATATTGATAAGCCTCGTCCACCACATGAAGACAATGCAAAGACGCGCCAAACTGATTAGCCATCCCTTTCGCACAATCCAACGCGCGCAGCGACAGCTCAGAAAAATCAGCGGGAAACAAGATGGCTGAAAACGCTACGGACATGTGATATTCATCCGACGCAAGTATTACACTATATTATAAACTCCCATCGACAATGGGTCAAATGATTCTTCAACCAGAAAATGTGTTCTCATCGCCATTTTCAGGTATAATCTCACCGGCAAAGTGGACAATGAACACATGAAGAATTTGTTAGATTCTTCAATACGGAGCCTGAACCGCAAAATCGCTGGAGAACTACCGCGTGGAACTTAATATACTGGCCCCTACACCCCCCAAACCCAAGCGCAGGCTCCCGCCCTGGCTAAAAAGACCGTTACCCTCCGGAGACTTTGCGCGAACCTCTAACATCGTTTCCGAAAGCGGGGTCGCCACCGTCTGCGAAGAAGCCCGCTGCCCCAATCTATCCGAATGCTGGGCCAAGCGACATGCCACTTTCATGATTCTCGGAGACAAATGCACCAGAAGGTGCCACTACTGCGCCGTCTCCACCGCCAGGCCTGACGCCCCGGAAATTGACGAACCCCAGCGACTCGCCAGCGCAGTAACCGAACTCGCCCTACGCCACGTTGTTGTCACTGCCGTCGCCCGCGACGACTTAAAAGACGAAGGCGCTTCCCACTTCGCCGCGTGTGTAACAGCTATCCATTCAAAATCGCCAGACACCACCGTCGAGGTATTACCGGCTGATTTCCACGCTCGAGAAGATTTAATTCGTATCCTCTGCGACGCAGGCCCGGAACTATACAACCACAATATCGAAATGGTGGAACGACTCACGCCCAAAATTCGACCACAAGGCAACTACCGCCGTTCATTGAATGTACTCCGCATCGTCAAAGAAATCGCGCCGCACATCATCACCAAATCAGGACTCATGGTAGGCCTGGGTGAAACGACGGACGAATTACACCAAACTTTTCAGGATTTGCGCGACGTAGGATGTGACGCACTAACCGTAGGCCAATATCTACAACCCACGCGAGACTCACACCACGCGGTCGAGCGATATTACCCCCCAGCCGAATTCGATGAACTAGCTGATTTCGCCCGCTCACTGGGATTCTTAAGCGTAGCCTCTGGCCCATTCGTGAGATCAAGCTATAACGCCGTGGAAGTGTTCGACGAAAGTCGTCGACGTTTGGCTTCTACAAAATGAGTTTACATTCTCCCATGACAGGTGCAGCCTTGAGTAAGACCGAATCACAACTTGCCAAAGCGATGCAGGGAAAATTCATCGTATTCGATGGCCCCGACGGCGCAGGCAAATCCACCCAGCGCGAAGCTTGCGACAAAGCACTCCGTTCAGGCGGCACTGAAGTCGTTTCTTGCCGAGACCCAGGTGGCACGACCATCGGCGACCGCATTCGTAGCGTGCTACTCGACTTCGACCTATCCACTATGGACGTGACCTGCGAGACGCTGCTATTCATGGCCTCTCGCGCCCAGCTAGTGCACGAAATAATCGCCCCAGCCTTGCGCGAAGGAAAAACCGTCCTCTGCGACCGCTTCATTACCTCCACCTGCGCCTACCAAGGCGCAGCCGGCTTTGACCCCGAGCGCGTCATCGAGCTTGCCCGCTTCGCCGTTGGCGACCATTGGCCTGACCTTACCATCATATTCGACGTCGACACCGAAGAAGGATTTGATCGCATCGGCCGAAAACCCCACCATGCGGGGAAAAACAGACAAAAAGATGCGGGCACTGCCAACCTTTTCGAAGGCAGCCAGCCAGACGCCATGGAAGCTCGCTCACTCGATTTTCACCGACGAGTAAGAAACATGTTTCTCGAAGTTCACAACTACTACCCCACTCCAGTCATCACGGTGGACGCACGAGGTTCGGTAGACGAAATCCATCAACGTACAGTAGAGGCCATCATCCATGCCCTTGGCTGACGTGCTATATCAAACCGACGCACACCGGCAAGTGCAGCTCGCGATCTCCCAGGGTCGCTTGGCCCACGCTTACATTTTTCACGGCCCCGACGGCGTCGGCAAAGAAATGTTTGCTCGCGCACTTGCCCAACTGCTGCTCTGCGATCAGCCCGTCGAAGCTGCGCTTGACCAACCCACAGCATCCGACATGAATACTATCCAGCAAGGTTGCGGCGTGTGCCAAGAATGTGTCGCCGTCACCAACGATTCCCATCCAGACATACACTCGATTTATCGCCAGCTCATCCGTGAACATCCAGACGCGGCCTTGCGAAAACGTAAAGCCCTCGAGCTTGGTGTCGACGTGATAAGACATTTTATCGTGGACAAGGCTTCTTTCACCCCACTGCGCGGCAAGATCAAAGTGTTCATCGTCCGCGAAGCCGACCGCATCACCGTCGCCGCCCAAAACGCTCTACTAAAAACCCTCGAGGAACCACCTGGCGCAACGCATATTATTTTACTAGCGACCGATCTGTCGCGCCTCTTGCCGACCACACTCTCTCGCTGCCAGGTGCTCTCTTTTAATCCTCTGCCTAACGCCTTTGTGCGCCAGACCCTGAGCGCCACCCAGCCAGAACTTTCGCCAGGCCACGCCGACTGGTGCGCACGCATAGCTGGAGGAAGCATCGGCACCGCAACTGTCGCCTGCACCGACGACCAATACAACATAAACGCCAAGCTCATCGATCAGTTAGTCTCGCTGGATGCTCAAAGCAGTAGCGGGATCAGTCGCGCATGGATCGAGGAATCAAAGTCTATGAGCAGTAAATTTCGGCAGCGCGATCCCGACATCTCCGATTCCGAAGCTTCCCGTCGTGGCCTACGCCTACTCATCAAATTCGCAGCTACCTGGTACAGCGACATCCTGCACCTGCTCACCAACGACGACGACGGGTTAATCAACACCACAAAAAAAACGCAGCTACAAAAAGCTAGCCAGCGCATGCAGATCGATCACGCTATAAACGCCATTCGCCGTTGCAGCCTAGCTGAGTACCACCTACAGCGCAACGCCAACACCCAACTCTCCATCGAAACCCTAGTAAATGATCTAGCAAGACTAAATACTGGAAAACAAGCCATCAGCGCCGCCTAACAACTATTGGACGCTCATATACAAAAACAGATTGGGTGGCATCTATGAACGAGCCTCCGTCATTCCCGGCAGGCGGGAATCCAGAGCGGTTTTACAAAACTAAATGCTATTAAGCAGATTCACGATTTGAAGGCTCTCGCAGCAGCGCAATGCTAGCCGTAAAGCCGTGGACAAAATTGCTGCCACCCACCGGACCAAACTCGCCCCCGCAGAATAAACCCGCCGTCGGCACGTCCCCCAGAAGCTCTCGAATGACGCCAATGTCGTGCCCCGCTTTGTCCCACATATTACTACCCCGGCCATTACAACCAAAAAGCATCGCCCCCCGCACATCAGCCCCAATATGCGGGGCTAATAAATTACGAAGGTCTTGGTCGGCACTTTCTCGATCGCGCACATGGAACTGAACGGTCGTCCCCATACGCGCCAGGCCTGCAATCCCGATAGCCCCGTTCTTTCGATCAGCCCCGACGATATTGTGGATCAAAAAATCACCGTGCGAAAACGTGGCTTTACGCTCATCGATCACCCGTCCTACAAACAACGCCTGCTTGGCTAGCTCCTCATCGTCGTCCGACAAATTCACGATCGTTTCCTGCAATCGTCGCAGCGCAGGCTTACCCCCGAGTTCCTGAATCACATTACGATCGCCCTTGGTAATCACATACGATTCCCCAATAGGCCGACACCCCTGCGAAACGACCGTATCCACCACAATATCCCCAGTCAGCGATACGCCCACGATCCCCTCTCGCATGATCCGCCCTGAGGTAATCATTCGGTTTTCGCCCGGCGCACGAGCTGCACTAGCAATGCCGCCCACCAGCGGCGCTTCGGGATACATCTTATTGACCTGCTCAACAAACATCTGAACATCAACCCGAAAAGGATCAGCAAAACAAATGAACACCGGATGACTCTCCGGCGAGACACCTACCAATCGCTCCCAATCAAAGATCGATTGGCTGCTTTCCAATTGAGATTGAACAATGTGAAAAGGTCGAATCAGCACGCCGGGCATTTCCCCCACCAACAGCGACATAGAAGGCACCCGCTCAATCTCGCGATCGCCGCCTATCGTCCCCTCAGCCGTACAACCAAACACCTGAGCCTGAGGTAGCGTTTCCGTAAGCTTCTGCGTAATTTCTTCAAGCTCATCTTCAAAATGGGCCGTTGCAAAAAACATAGCCAAGTCAGCCATGCCGGTCGTCATCTGCCCATCAACATCTCTCAACAGTTGATCGATAGCGGTCTGTGCATCGTTATGACTAGAAATAGCTGAGGCAAATCGCATCAATACTGCTCTTCTTTAACCGCCGCAGGAATGGACGGGGACAACTGGTCACGAATTATTAATCGCATGCTCTAGCAGAATTCCATGTTCCGCTATATGTTGTATTATACTGCTTTCAGACCACAAAGGATACGTGAAGGATACACATTGACAGGTACTGACGTCATGCAAACAAAGGAACGGGCATCAAATCGGTGGTCCATTCGCATTTATCCGCGTACAGACGCCATGGACGGGCTGGGCCGAGCGGTTCTCGACGACATCAGACAGTTAATCCTTACCCATATTGAAGCCGTACGCACTAGTCGTATATACTTAATTCGCGGGAATATCACAGCTTCCAACGCCCAACAACTAGCCACCCAGCTATTCGCCGACCCCGTCAGCGAGCGTTTCGAAATCGCTGATAGCCTGACCGACCGAACTGACCACAACAACGTCATCGAAGTCCAAGCACTACCCGGCGTCATGGACCCCGTCGCATTGAGCGCCGAGCAAGCTATCCGTCGCCAACTCGAACACAACAACGATAACACCACCCCGAATGTCGAAGTGCGAACCGCACGTCGCTATGAAATACTCGGAGCTAAGGATGCAGACGAATTAGAACGCATCGCATCGAGCAACCTAGCCAATAGCTGCATGGAAGCATGGTACATTCAAGCGCCGGGCCGTGCTGACGCATTGCCCGAAGATTTCCCCACCCCCCCAACACGACCCTTCGAACTTCGACACATCGCTATCCGAGAACTTGACGATGACCAGCTAAAAAAACTCTCACGCACAGGCCATCTGTTCCTCTCGCTTGAGGAAATGAAAACAATCCAAACTTTCTACCGAGACCTAAACCGTGAGCCAACCGACCTCGAACTAGAAACCCTCGCCCAGACGTGGTCCGAACACTGCGTCCACAAAACACTCAAAAGCGCCGTCGACTACGAAGGCGATGATTTCGGCAAACCGGGCCAGGTGCGGGCCCACTTCGACAACTTGCTAAAAGAAACCATCGTCAAAGCCACGACGGTGCTAGACCGGGATTGGTGTTTGTCCGTCTTCGTCGACAACGCCGGCGTGATTGCGTTCGACGACCTCTGGGGCATCGCCTTCAAAGCGGAAACACAGAACCACCCCTCCGCCATCGAGCCATACGGCGGGGCAGCCACCGGAACCGGCGGCTGCATTCGCGACGTAATGGGTTGTGGCCTGGGCGCAAAACCAATCGCATCCACAGACGTATTCTGCCTCGCGCCGCCAGACTTCGACGCTAACAAACTACCCAAAGACGTCTTACACCCTCGCCGCGTGCTCAAAGGCGTAGTCGGCGGCGTGCGCGACTACGGCAATCGCATGGGCATTCCAACTGTCAACGGCGCGATTTACTTCGATGAGCGATACCTCGCCAACCCCCTCGTCTTCTGCGGCTGCGTCGGTCTTATCCCACGAAAATTCATCGATAAAGCCCCACGACCAGGCGATAAAATTGTCGTAGCCGGCGGTCGTACAGGCCGAGACGGCATCCACGGCGCAACTTTTTCCTCCGCAGAATTGACTGATACCCATGCCAATGAATTTTCGCACGCCGTGCAAATCGGAAACGCCATCGAAGAAAAAAAACTGCTCGACGCTCAATTACTCGCCCGCGACCACGAAGATGGCTGCCTCTACTCCTCCGTCACTGATTGCGGCGCAGGCGGCCTAAGCAGCGCGGTCGGTGAGATGGGCGAACTAACCGGCGCGGACGTAGAACTCAAAAACGTACCCTTAAAATACTCTGGCCTGCGCTACGATGAAATTTGGATTTCCGAAGCTCAGGAACGCATGGTCTATTCCGTCCCCCCAGACAAGATCGAAAAGTTCCTAGCACTCTTCGCCCAAGAAGACGTCGAAGCCACAGTCATCGGCGATTTTACCGACGACAAAATACTCCGCGTTCGATACGACGACACAATCGTTTGCCAACTAGACATGGCCTTCCTCCACGACGGCCTACCAAGAACTATCCGCAAAGCAACATGGACCGCGATAAAGCCGCAGGCTTCTCCAAACGAGCCGCGGGCTTCAGCCCGCGCGGACGCACAATCGCAATCTAATTCACCAAACGATATAACACCCCACAACGATCAGTTACTCGCCGCTCTATCCGAATGGTCCACTGCATCAAAAGAGTGGGTCATCCGCCAATACGACCATGAAGTACAAGGCCGAAGCGTAATCAAACCCCTAGCTGGCCCGCTAACAGGCCCATCAGACGCCGCCGTCGTCAGGCCAATCTACACCAGCAAACAAGGCATCGCCATCGGTTGTGGCCTGTGCCCCCAGCTCGACGACGACCCCTATTGGATGGCAATCTATGCCATAGACGAGGCACTGAGAAACATCATCTGTGTCGGCGCGAACCCCAAGCGAACAGCTATCCTCGACAACTTCTGCTGGCCAAAGGTAGACACCGAGCAGTCAATGGGAACCTTGGTCCGCGCTTGCCGGGGCGCTTGCGACGCAGCCATTACCTACGGGCTTCCGTTTATCTCCGGAAAAGATTCGCTCAATAACGAATTCACCATGAGCGACGCGGAATCCGCCCGCACCGGACTCCCCAAAAGCATCGCCATTCCGCCAACGCTACTCATCAGCGCGCTTGGCATCGTCGACGACACGGCGCGCTGCTTAACCATGGACCTAAAATCCGCCGGAAACGTATTGGCCATCGCCTCCGCTGATATTCGTCAAAGCGACCTAGCCACAGCGTTAGCATTACATAACCAAGTAGCCGCCCTCATCGCGGCAGGCAAAGTCCAGTCCGCACACGACGTCAGCGACGGAGGCCTAGCCGTGGCACTTGCAGAAATGTGCATCGCCAGCGGATTGGGCATTAACGCCACTGTATCAACCGGCGACTACCCGCACGATTTGTTCGGCGAACCCTCAACGACGTATGTATTAGAAATGAACGAGAAAGACGCTAACGACGCTGGCCTGCCGATCATTGGCCGCGTAGTAGCAGAACCAAACCTTGTCATCACCCACGACAACCGCGAAGTGATAAACCTAAACATTGAAAAGCTCGCCCACGCTTGGCGGACGCCCTTATCCCAAGGCGGAGGTCAATCCTAATGAGCGACTTACGAGTTTTAGTTTTGCGAGCAGCCGGTATCAACTGCGACGAAGAAGTGATGCACTGCTGGCAATTAGCCGGCGCATCCCCCACGCTTATGCACGTCAACGAATTAGCCAAGAACCCTTCGATCATAGATGACTTCACCATCGTCACCATTCCAGGCGGGTTTAGTTACGGCGACGATTTAGGCGCAGGCGTCATCCTCGCCCGCCGACTCATGCAAGACGTGGCTAAGCCATTACGCCAATTGGTCGAGCGAGGCGGCGGCATCCTCGGCATCTGCAACGGGTTTCAGGTATTGGTAAAAATGGGACTCCTCCCAGGCCAGGATTTCGGCAACGACCAAGTCACCGTCACCTACAACAACTCCAGCAAATTCGAAGCCCGCTGGGTCAAGCTAAAAGTCTGCACCGCCAACTGCCCGTTCTTGAATTCAAAAGATAATGCTTTACTAGAACTCCCCATAGAACACGCAGAAGGAAAAGTAGTCACCGCTGATGCCGAAGTAGTAGCCAAGCTAGAAAAAGCAGGCCAAATCGCCGTTCGATATGTAGACAGCGAGGGCCGCTCTGACACCTACCCGGCTAACCCCAACGGCAGCACCTCCGGCATCGCCGGTCTATGCGACGCCACCGGAAGAGTCTTTGGCCTCATGCCCCACCCCGACCGACACTTCGACAACGCCCACCATCCCCAATGGACAAAAAGAGATTCAGCCATCACCCCCGATGGCCTGACCATCTTCAACAACGCAGTTAGATTCTGGAAGAAATAAGATGTTCGTGTTCTAGCCCCGTAGGGCACGGTCGTTCTTCCGCCTACTGGTGGAAGGTTGACCTGCCTAAACTATCGGCGTGCATACCGCCCCGCGAACGAACAAGACATACTGTCCAACCGATATGCTAGACGCCGCAATACATGTAAAGCTAAGACAAAATAGTACTCAATCAGCACCTCAGGATGTTTTTTTCTTATCTCGGTCTAAAAGCCATTGCTCGGCTTTAGCACGAATGGTTTCAATGGTCTGATCAACTGCTGCCATGTCCTCGGCACGCATACCTGCCACGGCAGCCATGAATGCATCACGAGCACCAAAAATTTCGCGGTCGTAAGCCGCCAAGCGCCCCAAAGACAATTCAAACATCATACGATCACTCTTGTGTAACTGAGTAAGATGCAGCCATTTATGCACATCGTCGGCTACCCAGGATTCGCCGTGAAAGTCATCTTGCACAAGTGAGCTTGGGTATTTCTTGAGATAATCATCAATAAGTTGTACAGGGACACCGTCCAGTTGATCAAATCGAATCATTAGGGTATTTAAGCGTTCATTTTCTCGGTAATACCATCCTGCGATTCCGCCGAACACTGCATCACCCTTCGCTTCTAAATATAAGCAAACCATACCTTTAGCAGCTCCATCGGCGGTTGCCCAATTCATAAACCGCCAATCCCCATTCGTTTCACTACCTACCCCACCAATAAGCTTAATATTATCTTTCGGCTTCAATTGATTTTTTGGACCTCCTGCCGCGACACGAAATGTTCCATAAAAATCCTTGATCACATACGGATATGCAGACTTGTGCATAATCAATTCAACAGTGGCACCACCGATATTCTTTCCAACAGCACGATGGTTTCTTTGTGTAACGTTAACGTCACGCCAGAGATACCCCCCATACTTCAATACGCCTGAAGAGTCATCTACGTTTGGCTCACGTATTTGTTCAAACGGCCTGCGCTCCATCGGTAAAGTACGCGCAGCAGGAAATCTATTTGCATCCACTTCAGACTGAGCATGGATTGGAGAAGATAGATAAATTAAGAAAACAAGGGGCACGCTCGCGATTACATGTTTTCGACTTCCTTTCAATAACAATTCCATGCTTAATTCCTGTTTCTTCATGGTGTTTCCCCTGCAAGTAAATTGAATATTGTACGGTGAATTTCTGCAATTCGAGCTTCGGACGGCAACCGTAATAGCCCCGTAGATGGGGATGAAAGCCCGTTACTCCTAGGTTAGATTATCGAGCGTCGTCTCGAGACTAGCCCAGCTAACGCAAAGGAGCAACGGACATGAATGATTCTAAGGTATTTGTCGGATTAGACTACCACAAAGATTCTGTAC
>JAJDDW010000104.1 GCA_029260115.1 Phycisphaerae bacterium
CAAAAAGCCGCTCATTGTTTCGATGGGCAACGTCGCTGGCAGCGGTGGATACTATGTAACATGTGCCAGCGATATGATCTTTGCCGATCGCAACACGATCACAGCTTCGATAGGGGTAATCAGCGGAAAGCTAGTAACAACCAATGCCTGGGAATCTATTGGCATCAATTGGCACAGTCACCAACGTGGCGACATGGCTGGAATGTTGAGTACCGCGACGACATTTAGCGACAAAGAGCGTGCCAAAATACGCCATTATATGACGACCGTATACGACATTTTCAAGGGGCATGTCGTGGCTGCCCGAGGTGATCACTTAACCAAGCCTATCGAAGAATTAGCTGAGGGGCGTGTGTTTACTGGTGCACAAGCGCTTGAGCTGGGGCTGGTTGACAAAATTGGTGGCCTCAATGATGCCATCAAATACGCTGCTGACCGGGCCAAGCTGGGGCACTATGACATCCGCGTGATTCCAGATCCGCCGAGTCTGTTTGACGCTTTGCTAGGCAAAAATAGTGGTGGTGAGTTTGTTGACACCCTCCAAGGCAAGACCTCGTTCGCATCTTGGCCAATGTTCAAGACCGCGTTACCTGTACTCGCCACGCTTGATCCGATGCGGGTTCAATCTCTTATGCAGGCGTTCAAACGTATCGAGCTAATTCATCAAGAACACGTGATCATGATGATGCCTGGAGATATTCAGATTAGATAAAATCAGTGGTTGTAACTTTGTCGATAGGCAGCCAACTATTCATCTGTTTGTCGTCGTTGGATAGTAAGCCAGCCACGCGCTGATGCTGGGCCAAAGTCTCTGCGCCAAATCCGCATGGTTCGACGGGCCACATGGTACAAAGTAGGGGGGAAGGTAATATATTATTGCTCGTTGGGCATAGGTAGTCCCGAATCCATGAGCGCTGCTGCACGTATTCCGGCGGAACTTTTCGGGTCGATCATGCTGGCTTGCATAAGATGATCCATCGTTCGTTCACGATCACTCATGCCCCAATATGAAATGCCTATGTTCAGGTGAGCGTCAACATTGTTGTGATCGATGGCAAGCGCTTTCGATAGTACGTCTATCGCCAAGCTAGGTTGTTGCATAGCGTTGTATGACCGCCCCATCGCGATGTAAGCTTCGATAAACTGCGGATTCCTTTGCGTCGCAGCTTGAAACGCGAGAATAGAATCTTCATACTTTTTAGCGCCCCGTAGCGCAAGTCCACCATGATACGCGGGGGTCGCATCGGTAGGGTTTGCTTGACTTGCGCTAGAAAAAGATTTTGCTGCGGCTTCAAATTGATTTAGTCTAAATTGCGTCAGCCCTAACGTAAGCGAATATACATATGCATCTTGCAATAAACTTGGCATGGCACGCAACTCGCGTGAGGCGATGTCATACTGTTTCTCGTCAAGGTATTTCCATATTTTCACCAGTCCGTTTGCACCATCAGGCCCGAACGCACCACTGTAGGCACTGGCTAATGGCACACCGGTTTCGGTAGCGTTTTTCGATACGAAAGCCGTCATAATTTTAGTTGAGCAAATCGCGGTATTGCCAACCGCGCCACGTCGAAAAGGACGCAAGATGGTGTTGCTAATCCCTGCGAGCCTACCATCTTTATCCACTACAGGCCCACCAATGCCTTTGCCGCCTAATACCACATTGAAGTCGACCATGTCGATCTTTCCGGCGGTTTGCCACGCATCAGAAATTTTACCGGATAGTGGTTCAGAGTTTTTCTCTTTCCAAGATTTCAAAGCAAATACGTCAGATCCTGCTGAAGGAATGACACCATTAGATAGTTCCGCAGCGGGTAAATGTTGGCCTCGTACCCGCAATAATGCCAAATCCAAGCTAACATCCTCAGCAAGGATAGATTCAATAAAATAAGTGGAGCCAGTAGATGTCATCGCGGTGGCGATGTACGCATCCTTGACCGAGAGCGCATTTGTAATGATAAGCCCATCTTCGGAAATGATAAGACCAAGACCCTCGTTCAGAACGGCTAAAGACCTATCGCGGGTGGTAATGCGAACCACGGAGGCAAGCACCTTGGCCAAAGGCTGTCGACCCACCGTTGTAGTTGTTGTAGGCAACTGGGCATGGGAATAACTTGAGCACAGGCAAAACAAGGTAAGCGTCAATAAAACACTGCAACCTGATTTACGTTGGCATATGGTACTGGTGGTCATCATTTATCTCCTCATCAAAAACAACCTATTAAGCATGTATATGATGCAGGTTTCGGTTTCCGATGTAAAGCGTAACTCTGGTAGTTTATCACCGGCAAGGTCGCTGCTCAGGGCTTTACTGTAACGCAGATGTCACAGACACTGCATGATTAACAAAATGAGTTTCAATCGTCGTCGTAAAACCTATCTTTTGAGCCCTACACCTTGGTAGCTTTGCACCAGTTTTTAAACCCCAGGCATCATCGAAAAGCAATGGTGGACGAGCGATTCTTGGCAATCACATGCATTCAATACTCGGAAGTGAATACCTCGTGCACGGGACACTATGGGACAGACGTTTTTTAGATCACCCGGTTATCGGGTGGTGTACCGAAGGAATTCGGTATTTCTTGGACACTTTTTTATTCCCAAATTATCCCAAAAATACCATCAGTGGCGTGTTGGCGCCCCGTGTGTTGAGCCATTTTATTCACTATACACTATAAAAAAAGGATAATTTGACCATGCCGAACTGACGCGCAGGCAGTATCACAGGCCTGAGATGCCCAGCGACGCCCCTGCATATGGACCAACTAAACAATCGGCCTCCTTGACGAGACAATTATGCTGACTTTATGATCGTAAGTGCGACCGCACCGGAGGCGAATTACGCCTGGGGACCGGTGATGTGTTTCCCGTGCCTAAAAGGATCATGGAGTAGAGCAGATGAACCGCTGTTGTAAATGGAACAATATCCAGTTTGTGTTGAGCTTAGTTTTGACAAGTGCCTTGGCTGCGGTGTTTGTATCCTGTGTGGGCGCGCCGACACCGGCACCTGTGGTTGGCCCAGGATTGAGTGGGAATGATCCGCCTACGCTGCAAATCTCTGAGCCATCGGCTGATGTGACGACTGATCAAGGCGCGAACTTTTTGATCCGCTGGACTGACAGCGATCCTGACAACAACGCCCTCATCAGCTTCTCGATGGTGAATACGGAAACGAACCAGGTGATCCTACTGGTAGCAGGCGTCGACGAGAATGACTCAATAGGCCCAGACACGTTTACGGTGAGTACTTCGCTCCTTCCTATCGGTACATACAACCTTCGCGGTAAGATTGACGATGGCGTTAACGAGGAAGTTACCGTTTTTGCTGAAACGACAACAGCCAATATTACCCGGCGTATTGTGATACGTATCGTGGAGCCAGGTCGAGGCCAACAGACGGTTCCTCCGGTAGTCACCGTGACTGAGCCTGCTTTTAACCAGAGCGTAGCCCAAGATGATATACTTCGGGTATCGGTTCAGCCGACGGAGTTTAATCCTCAAGCAGCACTGCCATTCGACCCAGATAGCGCTATATCATTATTTGTTCTTCTCGATTTCGACTTAGATCCTGACAACGATGACCCCACCAATCCTGACCCCAGCAAGATCATCGTATTGCAGACGCGGACGATTGAAGCCGGAAGTTTTGAAACGATCAACTTTGATATTCCGATCGATCTCGACACTATTCCACCGCGTACTGACGGTGAACCATATTTTATTCGAGTCACAGCCGATGACCTGACGAATCCCCGCGTACATCAATACGCGGTAGGTACCATTAGTGTCGCTCAATTAGCTGCTGGCGTTGTGGATTTGTTTGACATTGGTCGAGCCATTTCCGGGGTGCGGTTTTACGGGTTCACGCCGGGCGCTCAGCTTGGCTCTAGCATATCCACATTAACCGATTTTGACGCCGACGGCGTGGATGACTTTATTCTCGTCGCTAAATTTGGTAATCCCCGTAATTTTGGTCTCATCGGGGAGGCGTATACGGTTTACGGGCAAAACCGTATTCGCTTTGGCGGGGATATCGGCGTCAATTCCATCGGTGAAGCTATTAGCGGTACTATCTTTTCGGCCCCACCTGTCCGCACAAATTTATCCACGGTATTGGATGACCGCGATGCTAGAACGGATGGAATTAGCGATGTCAGTTTCATGAGCGATCTGTCCGGCGATGGGAGACCTGAGATTTTATTTGGTCTTCAACATGTTCATGGTGCATTCGATTCCATGGATTATGATCCAGGTGACGATATGGCGGATGATTTTCCTGCGTTGGGCTGCTATCAGGATTTCCTTGTTAATAATTTCACCGACGAGTTTGATGGGCCCCGGTTTGACACTAATTTCTATTCTGGGGGTATGGCCCTCATATTCAACAGTCAGAATAGGGATGACAGTGGAATTCTCAACCCCAATCGTCTAGAAACTACCGTGATTGATATGGAATTAATTGGTTCTAAGAATCTGCCTCCCATCGATGCGTCAGGATTTGACGATGCCGGTGCCATTTTTACTCGAGCGGACAATTCCACCGCTGCGAATGTAGGAAACGAAACATCGCAAGTAGGACGTATTTCAGGTGCGCGTTTTTTCCCAGGCGGATTTGATTTCAGAGATGCATTTGGCTTGGATCAGGGGGCACGTGAGGGGCTTTTCGGCCAGAAGGTATCTCGACTCGGCGATCTAAATGCCGACACTATAGACGAGATTATGGTGTCAGCACCCACCAACGAGGCATACCTAGAATCGCTTCTTGCGGAATTTGGATTTGCCAGTACGCAATGGCAATCCAGCTTGTTTCGTGGCAGTATCACGGTGTTTCCGGGGTCCAATTACAATTCAAATTTCTGGCGTGATAAATCAGATGATGCAGATGGGACAGCAAACACGCCGCAACTAGACCAGTCCAAGGTTCCCCCGTTTGGTTCGTGTAGTCAGACCAATCCAGAATCACGTCACTACTTTTTCCCTGCAGATACCTTTAGCATATTTGCAGAAGATACTTCCGACTTTCTTGGGGGTGCGGTATCTGCTGGTGATTTTAATCAAGATGGCATAGACGATATCTTATGTGGTGCCCCGTTAAATGACGTTACGACCAATGTGGCCAATTCTGGTGCAGCATACGTTCTATACGGCCGAAATGTACCTGGAAACGTGCAATTACGTAATGCTGACGATACGCTTCTTCGTGCCCCTATGTTGCGTATTCGCGGCGTCAAACCGGGAGATAAGATTGGATTCACCCAAGCGGCTGGCTTAGATGTCAACGGCGACCGTATCAGTGATATATTCATTTCATCGCCTGCGACAGATTTTGGTGCCATAAGAAAAAACACGTGCGCAAGCGACTTCAATGGCGATGGAGTTATAACGCAAGGTGACTTAAGTCAGACCTCGTTTGATCTCTGTATGAACAGTAACGGTGGGCATGTCTTTTCTAATGAATCCTGCAAATCTTTCGATTACGACAACAATGAATTGGTTGATAGCGAAGATGAAGAAGTATTCTTATGCCTTATTGCCGGTGGTGCGAATTGTTGCGCCAACGTTGTCGATAACGGATTCGTAGCCGTGGTCTTTGGCGGCGTTTTCATCGATGGTGATCGCACTATTAACCAGATAGCTACGTCTGAACTTCCCGGAGCCGTATTCTTCGGCGCTGCAGCAGGACATCGAGCCGGAACATCTATTGCGTCTGCAGGCGATTTTAATCAGGACGGATTTGGCGATTTGCTCATTACCGCCCCTGGCGAAGTCCGTATTGATACCACAGGTCGGGAGCGATTGGGTGTTGTCTATCTTATCTTCGGCGGCCCACACCTAGAGAACACGACGTGGAATCTGTCGCAGGTGGCCTCTGACGACTTACCGGGAATCGTATTCCTTAGCCCTTACGCCAAGGGACGTCCCAACGAAGCGGCGCCAGTCGCGGTGGCCGGTTTGGGAGATATCAATAATGATGGGTTCGACGATATTGCCATTGGCAATCCCTTGGCAGATTTCATCGACTTGAGCTTCCCGCAAGGACCAAACGCGACCGATGCAGATCTTGGCCGTCGTACTGACACCGGCGATGCCTACATTGTATATGGCAACAATTTTGGCCGTAATCAAGAGTTGCCTAACTAAATCTATGCTAGTTCCAACTTAGTCTTATGATGACATCAACGCATTGGCAGTAGAAAAAGGCCTTGTTCCAGACATCATGGTGGTCTTGTCCAAAAGATCGAGCAGACTACTGCGGAGTGTCCCCCTGGGGATGGGGCAGAGATACACGCTTCAGGACTAGCTGCGAAAGTCTTGATATACAATTTTGAACCATTTCATTGGCCCGCTCGTACAATACGGATACACTGTAACCTGCCCGATTCGTAAGCACGCTTACGATAGGCGGGTGTGCGTTCATAGATGGCTTGTTAAGCTATAGAAACGTCGGAATAGTCGACAGTGAAAACCTGCCTCCGTTTGATTGACTTCGCTATAGGGGATCAATCGACTGGGTGCTACGGGAAACGAAAGTATGGCTCATTCGCATTTGCAAAACGTCGAAGCGGAAACCGCAAAAGCTAGCTGGCTAATGATTGGGACACTGCTCGGCGGTATGATGGTGGTTAGCTCTTTCATCGTCGACCTTCCCATCGTCGCCCATACCCTATTCCAATTACCTCCCTCCAACGGCTTAGCTAACAGTGCGACATCTGTCTATTCCGACATGATTGCCCTATTGGGGGCGCTGCTACTAGGCGGACCGCTAGTCTGGCATGCCTTAACCTGCCTCATGCATGGCCACACACATATGGACGAGCTTGTGGCGTTGGCTATCGGAGCTGCCATCGCCTTGGGTGAATACCAGGAAGCGGGCATCATTGCCTTTTTCATGGTGATTTCCAACCTCATTGAAACACGAACGGCCCTAGGCGCTCGCGCCTCAATTGAGTCGCTACTTCGTTTAACCCCGGCTAAGGCGCATCGTATTACAGAAGACGGGTCAGAAGAACTCGTCGAAGCCAAGGAACTCCGCAGTGGCGACCTCATCCGCGTGAGGCCCGGTGATAACATTCCTGCCGACGGTGAAGTCGCCACGGGTGAGTCCACCGTCAATCAGGCCAATATCACTGGCGAATCGTTGCCAGTAGATAAGGGACAGGGAGACGAAGTCTTTAGCGGTACGAACAATCTCACCGGTGCGTTAGATATTCGCGTAACCAAAGCCGGGGCTGATACTACTCTCGGTCGCGTTCAACAGCTCATCCTCGATGCAGAAAAGACCCGCATCCCACTCATGCGATTCATCGACAAGTACGCAGGCTGGTATACGCCAACTGTGCTCATGCTTGCGTGCATCGTCTGGTTCTTCTCGGAAAACAAAGACGAAGGCATCCACAAAGCCATCACCATGCTCATCATCGCGTGCCCGTGTGCGCTAGTGCTCGCCACTCCCACCGCCATGGTGGCCGCGCTGAGTTGTGCTGCAAGGCTGGGAATTTTAGTTAAGAACGTGGTGCAATTGGAATATGCCCGAAGTTTAACGGCTGTCGTTTTCGACAAAACCGGCACCTTGACGACCGGCCAGCTTTCTGTGACACAGATGAAGCCAGCCCCCGGCGTTGATGGCGCTGACTTATTGCTGTCTGGCGCTTCGGCGGAGCAGTTGAGCAAGCACCCCACAGCGTTGGCGTTAGTGTCAGTTGCGAAACGGGCAAA
>JAJDDW010000105.1 GCA_029260115.1 Phycisphaerae bacterium
AAAGCCAAGGGTGTAATTAGTCATGTCATGGAATCCTACATATCAACCTGTCTTGCGACCGGTAGAAGCGTTTCGCTGGGATGGTGAAGACGGTGACGCGGTGGGATTGCGCGATGTGACAGGTCTATCTGATGTTGTGCTCAGTATGTCCGAGCCTGTGCTCATGGCCTTGTCCATGATGGATGGAACCGCTACATGCCAGCAAATACAACAACATTTTCAAGCGGAGACCGGACAACCAGTGTCGGACGAGACTCTTCAGGTACTTCTAAATCATTTGCAAGACGCGCATTTTTTAGAAGGCCCAGCGTTTGAATCACACTATCAAACCTTGGTGGATGATTATCGTGCCCAGGATGCGCGGCTGATGCACAGCGCAGAATCCCTAGGGATCGATGATACAGGCCAGGTATTTAAGGATATGCTCAACGTACCAGCGGGGGACGTCACTTCGATAAAAGTGCAGGGTATCGTTGCGCCGCATTTAGACTATCCGCGCGGAAAACCTTGTTACGCGGCTGCCTACGGGGCACTATCGCGCCGAGCTGCGCCGGATCGCATTATTATATTAGGGACCAATCATTTTGGCCGCGGCCAGTCGGTCGTGGCGACGGGTAAAGCTTTTCAGACACCGTTAGGACGAACACGAACCGATACCGATTTCTTAGAACGGCTTGAAAAAAAGTGTGGCCCAATGCGCACTTTTGAATTGGAACATGCGCATGAACATTCCGTGGAGTTGCAAGTCGCATGGCTGCAGTTTTTGTTCGGAGCTGATCGATTCGAGATGGTCCCCTTCCTCTGCCCGGACCCTAGTGCCGCGTCGTGCCAAGATTCCAGCAGTCAGGAGCATATTGATTTGAACGACTTCGCCAATGCGCTGCGCGACGAGATAGAATTGGACGCCGCCGATACGTTAATCGTAGCCGGGGCGGACCTCAGCCATGTTGGGGCCGCGTTTGGTGATGAACACCAGCTCACAGAAGAATTTCTGGCCCAGGTAGAGCAAAAAGATCGTGAATCATTGGACAAGTTGTTGTTGGGGCATAGCGATGCCTTTATTCACACCGTCGCTCAAGATGGCAACCAGACACGTGTATGTAGTGCCGGGTGCATGTCTGTGATTTCGCGGGTTTTGAAGGATGCTAAAGTGAGTATGTTAGGCTATCACCAAGCGGTCGATCAAAGCACGCAAACTTGTGTGACTTGTTCCGCGCTGCTATTTACGTAGAGACAGTATGCCCAATCCCATACGTTGGCGACGCATTCAAGCAGGTCAAGCCGGAGTGCAATGGCGGCCTGTGCTTGGCGTGTTGGTTGCGCTCAGTGTCGCGTATCAATGGATCGTGACCTGCCGCAATCGCATCTTCGATCGGCGCGGGCCAAGCGCTCGTCTTGATGTCCCAGTCATTAGCGTAGGTAATATCACGGTCGGCGGAACAGGAAAAACGCCCGTGGTAATTGATTTGGTTAATCGACTAGAATCGTTGGGTCGTTCGGTCGCCGTCGTCGCCCGGGGCTACGGAGCTACCGCTGGGACTGCCAACGACGAAGAGCAGCTGATTCGCAGGCATTGCCCTAACGCGGTGTATGTAGCCAATGCCAATCGCGCGGAAGGTGGGGCATTAGCTATTGATCGCTTCGGGGCTAATACCATCATTCTGGACGACGGATTTCAACATCGCAGGTTAGCACGCGACCTGGATGTCGTGCTCATCGACGCAACCTGTCCCTTTGGGTTTGGCTATGTATTGCCCCGAGGCTTATTGCGCGAACCAATGTCTAGCCTGAAGCGGGCGAGTGTCATCGTGCTATCGCGATGCGATCAAGTTTCTGTTTCACAGATAAATCATCTGGAAAAAAAAATCGCTTCCATCGCCCCAGCTGTTCAAATTTTGCGCTCGACACACCGCGTGATGGGTGTACAGACCCTGGCTGGGATAAAAATTGACTACACCGAAGCTAGACTACGAGCTGTTTTATTTGGGGGGATAGGTCATCCTGAGGCGTTTGCGACGACGGTTCGTTCCATGAATATCGAAGTCGTAGGCCAGCATTGGTGGCCTGACCATCATAACTATCGAGCGTCAGATGTGGACCAGCTCATGCGGCTAGGGCGTTTTCCTGAGCACGACATTTTTTTGACGACAGAGAAAGATGCGGTCAAGCTCTGTGAATTGAAGGGCATCGAGGACGAGTTCATCGGCGTTGTGAAGATAGCCATCGATTTTAATGAAGGTGATGATACAATCATGCAAGGGCTGGTTGGGCAAACGCTCAAGAAACGTTGATTAGCGCAAGCTCTATTTTGTGTAGCAAACAATACTCGGGTTTGTTTCCGAAAGATTGTCTAAACTATGCGATACACAATAACGTAGGATGCTACAACGATGACTCGGGAATATAAACCGACAGACTTTTCTAAACTCACGACCTACAGCGTAGGGCAGCGCGCCCACAAGGCTAGCGTCGAGACGTTGACCTCCTTACCACAGCCCGGAGCGTCTGTCGCAAATTTTCTCGAATCGTGGCCAGCGTATCTTGGCGCCCAAAGTTTTCGGCATGTGTCAGAAGCGATTACCAAAGCGGCTAAGGCGGATCGGCCTGTGGTCGTAGCATTCGGCGCTCATGTCATTAAAGTCGGTTGCGCGCCAATACTTATCGACCTCATTGAACGTGGCATTATCAAAGCGATAGCCTGCAACGGCGCTTGCGCGATTCATGACGCCGAGTTAGCGACCATTGGGCAAACGAGTGAAGAGGTTGCCGATACAATTCACGATGGCCGATTTGGTATGGTGAGCGAAACCCTGTCATTATTTGATCGTATCATCAAGCGAGCGACCCGTGATAACCAAGGTTTAGGCCGGGCGGTTGGCGATGAGTTAATCGAATCAAACGCCCCCTATCTTTCACACAGTGTATTTGCCGCAGCCGCGAAAGCAGACATACCAGCCTGCGTTCATGTCGCGCTAGGTACGGACACTGTGCATATGTCGGGCGGCATGGACGGAGCGGCGCTGGGCGAGGCCTCCATGCAGGATTTCCGCTTAATTTGTGATGTCGTTGGTGACCTTGGTGCCGTCGATGGCGGTGACGTGGGCGGTGTGTGGATCAATATCGGTTCTGCGGTCATTTTGCCGGAAGTGTTCCTCAAAGCGGTCTCAGTAGCCAGGAACCTTGGCACAAATTTGGACGCTATGACCACCGCGAATATGGATATGATGCGTCATTACCGTACGAGCCAAAACGTCGTGACCAGGCCAGTGAAAGCCGGTCGTGGCTTTGAAATCATCGGACATCACGAGATCATGCTACCGCTGTTGCGGCAAGCGGTGATCGAAAAGTTGGCGGTAGCGAAATAAAGTGAAAAGTCCAGCTATATTCTTAGATCGCGATGGAACCATTATCGAGGACGTGGGCTATCTGCGCTCGCCCGACGAAGTGAAGCTTTTGCCAGGGGCAGCCGAGTCTATCCAGCGGTTTGCTAAGGCAGGGTTCAAGGTCGTGGTCATTTCAAACCAGTCGGGTATTGCCCGGGGCATGTTCTCCGAAGAGGAATTAGCCGAGATACATGATCAAATGGTACGTCTACTAAAAGCGCACGACGCGTATCTCGACGGAGCGTATTACTGTCCTTATTTGGATGGATCTGAGGCTATGGTTGAGAAGTACCGACGTGATAGTGACCAGCGAAAGCCCAAGCCCGGGATGATCCTACAGGCCGCCCAAGAATTAGACCTCGACTTAACGCGATCTTGGATGATGGGCGACGCCGCCCGTGACGTTCAGGCGGGTGAGCAGGCCGGGTGTCGGACCATGTGGCTAACGCGCGACCCGGCCTCAGGGGATGATCCTGAAGTGTCGCCGACGTTTGTCGTTAAAGATCTGTGTGAAGCAGCGGACTTGGTGGAGCGAGATATGATGGCCTCAGAAAATGACAAGCGTGAACAACCGCAAGTACATATTGAAACAAGCCCATCAGATGATTCCGTGATCGAGCTTCTCAAGCAGATTTCAGATCAGCAGCAACGCGCCCAACGAGATCATAGCCAGCACGACTTTTCACTGCTCAGGCTTTTCGGAAGTCTATTGCAGATGTTAGCCATTGTCGTCGCAATCTGGGGAACGATGAGTTTGCTGGATGACAACCACCCGGCTGCGAGCGCACGATTGTTGTTGGCATGTTTTTTACAAGTGTCTTCGATCAGCACGCATATCATTGACCATAACCGCTAATCGTTTTGTGCGCTCGTCAGTTTTTTTGACAGACACATACGCTTGGATGCTGTCAAGGAAATGCAATTTTTTTCATATACGAAAAAAGCGACCGCGCTGTCACAATAGCAACGCGGTCGCTTAAATGATTTTGTGCAACGCATGTAGCGGTGCGGTGACGTGGTACTAGACCATCGTCTTGAGGTTCTTGAGCGCCAATACCTTCACGACGTTGCGTGCTGGCTTAGCTTTGAAAACCATTTCTTCTTTGGTGAATGGATTGATACCTTTACGCGACTTCGTGGCTGGTTTACGCACGACTTTGATCTTCATCAGGCCAGGAACCGTGAATACGCCAGGACCGCGTTTGCCTAAGTCCTTCTTAATCATGGTCGCTAGGCCATCAAAGATTTCTGTCACCTGACGTCTTGTCAGTTCTGCGCCTTCGGCTAATTCGCCGAATACCTGCGACTTCGTTCGTGCCTTAATGCCCGACGCCGACTTCTTCGCGCTGCTTTTTGTTGCCTTCTTTTTCTTCGCCATATTATTTCTCCGCTTTCTCCTCATATAGTGGAAAAGCATTCCTTGGTCAGCCATCCCTTGGTTGACAACGGTTGAATGTAAGATTCCATCGGATCAATTGCAAGCATTTCTCAAGGAAAAATAAGGGGTTTTTGAACATTTTGTGTGCGCCGTATCAAAATCATCACGCCGTCGAACCCGCAAAGCTTGTCATTACCATCGATCAGAGGAAGGCTAAATTATGGATAAGACGGCTACAAGTTGCCATATGCAGACAAGCATTTTTTCGAATACATAGTCGAAGATGTTGCTATCGAAATCATGCTACAAAACGTCTCTGCTTGTTGGGCCAACGCGCTTGCGCCGACGCGTCGATTGACCAGCGAGGCAGCCCGCCAGTGGTCATGTTGTCGATCCTCACCCCAGTGTTAATCAGCGTTATCTGCCTGAATAATGGGGTTTCCGGCACGTAAGATTGCGGAATACTACTTTTTCGATAGCGAAAGCGTAAGCGAAATATCATCATCATAATGTGTAAATCGCAGCATAAATACAGGGTTTCACAGCGCGTTGAGAGACTGAGTGATGGTCGGCGGCGTGCTCGAAACTAGTCTCTTGAAATCAACTAATGGCCTAGGATTACCTACAACATCAACGTACTTGCCTCTGGGCAAAATCTCCAAAATTAATGGCTATCACCCCTGGATAAGGGTGTGAAATTATTTTTTTTGTGGCGGTGTGTGGGGGAATTATTTTTCTTCTTTTTTGGTGATTTTACGCTGAAAAGTGCTTGGTCGTTGTTGATAATCGCCCGCCGCGTTCCAGGTTCGAGCTGGGTAAATCGGTCGCGAAGCAGGCGTTCGGTCTGCTCGCCATCTGATTCCATCAATCGCCACATGAGGCTAGCTTTGCCTGCGGGGTCAGCTTTTCGATAGCGGCGGAGCATCTCATCGCTACTGGCCTGCCGCATGCAAACATCAAACGCATCGTCGGCCGGATGGTCCATGCCCAGCCGTTTTTTCCTCGCATAACGCTTCATGGCCAGGAATTCCGTGTCCACGGTTAGCACCTCGCGAACCTTTTTGATTAACTGCTTTTCGCATTGCGTGACGCGGGAATAGGAAGAGTTGGTGTCTCGCGCAATCTGCCGCAGCGCGGTCTTGTTATCTTCGTTGGGAATCAATAAGCGATGCTCAATAATAGTATCAATGAGTCGACGTCTATCGTCGCGTGTAGTCTTTTGACACATCATCCATTCGGTCGCTTTGTGAACAGCGGATTCGTAGCGCTGGCGAACGCGGTCGCCAATCGTCTGCGCAGCGGTTGTTGCGGACGACAATGTGGAAATCTTTGCCAAGGCTGCTTCGTTATTCATGGTTGTCATCTCAGGGATTAGTGTTTGAATGTCATTGTCATAATGTTGTCTCGATCGTTGCTTATGTGGAACATAAATTGTGTTGAAACGGCTATTTAGTGCCTTGTTAACGGCATTGCGAATACGCGGTAGGGCAAAGGTCGCAAACGTCATATCGCTCACCTGTCCAAATCGTTTCGCGGCATCGATAAGACCTAAGCAGCCTTCCTGGAATAAATCGTCCCACTCACGGTCGGCATGCGGTAACTGCAAGCCACCAACAAACCGCCTGATATGCATGCCGATGAGACCAAGGTTTTCCGAGACCAGTTGTCGCTGTGTAGGCGTCAATTTTTCCATATGACTGATCGAAGAGTCATCATTGAAATGCGCTACCATGAAGGACGCCTCCTAACAGACCGGATAGAAACACCGGCATCAGACTTGTGTTCGCCAACGTTGCGCCATCGCGACAACCAAACACATACCTAACATTAGGCCGGCCCAGGAAATTGTCAAGTCATCGCACAAGTCGATTGATTAATCAGACACTGAGCGTAGGCGCCAGTTCAGTGCCTGCCGCCATGTTTTCTAAGCCCACAACACTCGGCCTAGCCGGAACTTATGACGATAGGCGGGCGCTCAGCCAAGGTGATTTCACATGTCCAAAGTTATGAATCGTGCCTCTAAATATTATATTTTTTTTATCCAGAGCCGTGATACAATACCAACGTCCGATATGGTATGATTATTGGTCGTATAGCGCTGCAAATCGGGCAGGAAATGTGCCGGTTTCCTGGCTATGCTCCTATAGAGGAATGATCGCTTAAAGGGGGCTACGGCTACGTGTTTCGGATGCCGTTGCGGTTGTTCAGTAGAGGGGGAATAATATCAACATGCTACATGTACGCACTATTTTGTGGGGACTGTCTACGCTTCTCTGGCTATCTGTTGGCGACATGCAACTGGCGCAGGCTACTACGCTTAGTCGGTCTGTCGTGGAAGTCGTCGACACGAATCCCGCGCCGCATATTTTTGAGGCTGAACTTAGTGCGGATGAGCAGGATGTGCTTATCGGTGCTACGACCGTTCACGCACTACTCTATAAGGATGTGAATAATCCCGCGGCTTATAGCGGTACGGTCGATGGTCTGCCATTGCCACAGATTGTGGTGAACGTGGGAGATGAGATTATCGTTACACTTACGAACAATCTCGATACGCCTTGCGCTGCGATAGCTTGTGATACGAGTCTTCATTGGCACGGTATTGAATTGGACAACGATAGTGATGGCACGGGTGTTACACAAAATCATGTGGCGCCAGGCGAAAGTTACACCTATCGTTTCGTGACCCGTCGTCCGGGTATATTTTGGTTTCACCCACACATGAAACCTGGACCTCAAGTTTTTGCGGGGATGTATGGCGCGTTTATTGTAAAAGACCCAAATGAGTCATCGCTACAGAGTAATCTGATAATTCCCTTTGCGGAGAATACGCATACGGTGGTGTTGAGCGATACTGAGTTTGATGAGACAGGTGATGTGGGCTATCTCGCAAACGTGTTTGACCCTCTCATTTGCTTGTCATCTGATCCTTGTTTGAGAGCTGTCCCCTGGATGATGGATATGCAAAGCTGCGCCTCTCGCATTGGAAATTGCCAGACCATCAGTGATGCCCAGACGGTTTTGGTCAATGGACAAGTGCCGAATCCGTCGGTGCCGTTGATTGTCGCGAAGTCCGGGACGGGGATCAGACTCAGGCTAATCAACGCGGCGACCAATCGTTATTTTCGGTTGCGGGTAAGCGGCAATGGCCAGGACAATAATCTTTATCGCGTCGGCGGCGAAGGCGGCCTGCTTGAATATGTACGGTTAGAGGGCGGTATACTTGGCGCTTGGCAAACGAAATTTAATAAAGGTGAGATTGTCTTACCAGGTTCCGCGCGTAGCGACGTCGTCATTGTGCCAACGGGGAACACGGGCGATGTGATCACCATTACTGGCGACGCGTACAATCGTGGCGGGCCTAGTAATAACAATCCCGCCGGTGATTTGTTTTATATCGAGATCGATAATAGTTTTGCGAATACAGTCTTTAGTATAGCCGAGGGTGACGATGTGTTGGGCGCGGGCGGTGTTGAAAATATAAAAAACGCGCCGTTGGATTATTACATGGACCCCGTGCCCATGCTCAGCGAGTCAGGCTCCGGTTTGGGTTCTTCGAATGAAACAATATTGTTAGATGTAATCACTACGGGGCAGCACGCGATCGATGGCGTGCAGGGACATTTTGAAGATAGTGGTGCGGATTATACGCAGGTGCCATACCAAAATGCCACGCGTTATGCGCGTACTGGTGATTTGCTGGAACTAACTGTTCGTCAGGTGACTGGTCAGCATCATCCTTTTCATCATCACGGTTTTTCATTTCAGCCGGTACGTATATTGGATGATGCTGGTACTAGCGTGTTATATGAATATGATTACAACGAGTTTGTAGATGTGATTGACGTATTCAATAGCCAGCGTGTGGTGTTCCGTTTGCGGGTCAATGATAGACCAAGAATCACTGACAACCGGCAGGAACTCGATGCCCCAGCCGCGAATCAGTTTTTTGCGACAGGCGGTGCCGCTGGGCGTTGGGTGTTTCATTGTCACCTGTTCTTACACGCAGCGCTGGGAATGATTTCGGAGTTGGTTGTTGTGGATGCAGACCGTGACGGGGATGGGTTTGACACATCGCAGGATTGCGACGATTTTGATCCGCAGGTGAATCCCGATGCCGATCGTGATCTTGTGGGTTTTGCAGCTTTTCAACGATGTGCGTCGGAAAGCAGCTGGCCTAGGGGGCGGCAAGGGAACTGTCACTGCGTGTTTGACGTCGATGGCGATCGACATATCGATCTTGACGACTTCGTCGTTTGGCAACAAGGGCTAAGTGGGCCATGATTGGAGTGATGATGAAGAAGCGCGGTATTCTGTACCTGTTTGTCGTGATGACATTACCTGCATGGTTTGGCTGTGGCGTTGAATCGCCTACGCAGCAGCCTGTTGGTCAGCCTGTCGTCAAAGATTTCGAAGTGCCGCAAACCTGCGGCTCTTGTCACCCCAAGCATTTTCAGGAATGGCAAGGCTCGATCATGCACTATGCGGCCGTAAGCCCGACGTTTAATGCCTTCGAGTTGACCATTCAAAAAATATCGGCTGGATCGGTCGCGCCCAATGGCGAAGACGCTAACTTTTGTATTCAGTGTCATTCGCCGACAGGTGTTTTTAAGGGCGAGTTGCCGGATTTTGTTAGTAGCGAGGAAGCGACCGCTGCGCGAGATAGTCTTTCGCCAGTTAGCCTGGACGGACTTAGTTGCGATTTTTGTCATACCGTGACGGGGCCTAGTTTAGAAACAAGTCTGCTCGGTGATGGTATCGCGAATATGTCGATTGAGTTTGGACCCAGCGATGTGAAGCAAGGCCCGCTCGATGATGCTGCGCCGAATGCATATCATGCGTCGACTAATTCTGAGTATTTACAATCCTCAGCGTTTTGCGGCGGCTGTCATGATGTGCGCATTCCCAAGCCAGATAAAGTTACGGGCGAACCATTTCAGCGGTTGGAAAATTTGTTTACGGAATGGCAAGAAGGGCCATATAGCTCGGCGGACAATCCATTTGGCAAGGTGGTGCGATGTCAGGATTGCCACATGTCGTTGTATCCCATGACCGAGCCAGGTGAGTTTCCTAGAACGATTTTGGGGATTGGGTTTGGATTGCTGCCACGCAAGCACGCAATCCATGCATTTACTGCCGTGTCGATTCCGTTGGTTGATGATGCAAGATTTCCGCGCGTTGATACTGATGACAAGGATGAATTTGGCTTCCCACGAGGCCAACAGCAGCGACGCGAGCAGATGTTGCGGGCTGCTTGTACGCTAACGTTAGAGGGAACGCCGGTTACGCTGGCTGCGGATAGCAGTGTGATTCCTGTTCATGTTGTCGTAACGAATGTGGGAGCCGGACATAAAGTGCCAGCTGGTTTTTCGCAGGAGCGGCAAGTATGGGTTGAGTTGGTTGTGCGAGATGATGTGGGCATTATTTATGAGTCGGGATACTTGCACGATAAGGCGCATCCTGAGACGGGCGAGATGACGCCTGATGGGTTGCTGCACGACGAGGATTTGGAGGATCGTCATTTCGAGATTGATATTGATACATTAGATTCACACTACGAACCAGGGCCAGATGCCGATCAGCGACCAGCCGTGAATCTTGGCATTACGAATTTTCAAAATGCGTTTGTGCGTCTCAGGCCAGACGGTTCGCCGGAGTTGGTCATCAATCCGCTATTGGCTGATACGATGGACAACTCTCGGTCGTTGGACATGCTCACACCCAAGGATGTGAAGTACGACGTGCCCATGCCGTCTCGTGCTATAGTTGGTGACATCAAGGTGACAGCTAAGTTGCGATATAGAAGCTTTCCGCCAGAGTTTTTAAGGGTGTTAGCCATTCGTGAGCCTCAATTGGTCAGTGAAGAGACCATCGACATGAACACCATTGTGGACATGGCTGAGGCATCTGCGACGATTGAAGTGCGATAGCGGACGATTAACTTTCACCAATATTAAATGGGCATGACCGAAAAAACTTCGGTTAGCCCGCCGCGGCAGCACTTGCCGCCGCCGCCGCTGCCGCAGCAGCTTGTTGGGCATGGATGATAGCCTGCATGTCCATAAGTAGTTTCATTTTAGCTACGGACTTTAACGACTTATCAGCTTGAGCAAGCTCCACAAACGCTGTGCTAGCTGCCAAGCTAAACGAAAGCGATCGATCGGGTTTGGGTTTGAGTGTTTTCATCGTTTCCCGATGATTCAATACGCAATCAACGATGCGTTTGGGCGGATGATTTAAGAACGAGAGGATTGCTATCTCGTCGTAGTCGCGTTGCCATATCCTAACACCATTATTGCGAAAACCCTCAGCAAGACTAATAAACTTATTGGTAATGGTAGCTGGGGTAGCAGATGCCATGCTAAGCATGTTCGCTGTCGTTTGTAATGTGTCTCCTTTGCTGTGTTTTTTCTTGGCCAGTGCCTGATAAATGTCTTCGCTTTTTTGTGCGATTTGTTGCACGCTACCATCTTGGCCAGCTAAGATTGCGCAGGCGGGCAAATCTTCTGGTCCTGTGAGCCACCAGTGATGGCGCTTCATTTCTTCGTAAATGTCTTTGAGTCTTTTAATCTGCGTAATGCTAATAGGCTTTTGCTGCGCATGAATTCTAAGGATGAGGATGGACATGGTTTCGTATACCGCAGCTCGGCGTATGCCCTCCGTGCGAAATACTGAGCGAACACGTTTCACTTCTTGGTTAAAAACCCGAGCGGTGTCGCCGTTGCCGATTAGCATGGATGCGATGATGAACTGTAGGCTGCGACTAAGTCGGCCAAATGCCCCCGATTCTTTTCTGAGGTTTTCAGTGACTGTACGGATCGATGCCGCGACTTTATCCGCAGGCCCAACACAGGTGATCGCAGATATTGCTGCAAACCGTAGCGGGGACGCATCACGCCACCAACGACGGTCGGCATAGAGCGCATCATAAATTTCCTGGAATCGGGCGAGCGGGTTTTTAGGGAGATCCTGTTTTGTTGTCATTGATAATTTTTTCTTGCAGTTTATGTTCGTTCACTTTCCTTGGCCTCTTCGATATGCTTCGTTACGAACGCGACGACTTCGCCTGGCGCGATTTTGTGTACTTCTCCCGTGCGTCGCATGAGGACTTCTATGATGCCATCAGCTAGGCCTCGTTTGCCGACGGTGATGCGTATCGGGAACCCGATTAGTTCGGCGTCCTTAAACTTGAAACCCGGCCGGGCGTCGCGGTCATCCAATAGAACGTCGATCCCCGCTGTTGCCATCTCGTCGTGCAATTGGTTAGACATTGTAGTAACTTCGTCAACCCGCATATCTAATGCACAGATCACCACTTCGAACGGTGCGATGGTCATTGGCCAGGTGATGCCGTTTTCGTCGTGATGGGCTTCAACCGCCGCAGCCATGATGCGGTTTAGCCCGATGCCATAGCAACCCATTATTAATGATTGGGGTTTGCCGTTATTATCGAGGAATTTCGCCTCCATCGAATCGGAATACTTTGTCCCCAGTTTGAAAACGTGCCCAACCTCGATACATTTTTTGAATGCTAGTGGAGAACCATTCGGCGCACGATCACCTTCGACGGCGTTTCTAATATCAGCGGATTCTTTCACCTCGAAATCTCGACCAGGATTGACCCCGGTGATGTGGTAGTCCGTCTTATTCGCCCCAGTTACCGCGTCTTGCATGAGCGTCACGGCTTGGTCTGCGATTATCCTCGCATCAATACCGACCGGACCCGCAAAGCCGACTTCTGCGCCGGTCAGTTTCTTAATCAAATCCGGTTCCGCCGCTGTGACCCGCGTCACCCCAGCCGCCCGGGCGAGTTTGGCTTCGTTGACTTCATGATCCCCACGCACTAGGGCCACCAATGGTTCACCGTCTACTTCAAAGATGATGGTCTTAATCATGCCGCCTGGCTGGCACTTGAGAAAATTCGAGACATCGTCAATGGTAGAAAGCCCAGGTGTGTGTACTTCGCTAACCGTGGCCAACGCTTCGCTCCCCGCATTTTCGATCGGATGAATTTCCGCGCGTTCGAGGTTCGCGGCGTATTGGCCATCTTCACTTTGCACGAGATAGTCTTCACCCGCATCAGTAGGAATCATAAATTCGTGCGAAGCGTCACCACCGATCGCGCCGGAATCTGCTTCTACTGGGATGTAGGGTACGCCTGCTCGGGAAAAAATTTCGCAGTAAGCGGCGTACATTTTGTCATACGTCTCATCCAACCCGCCCGGCCCCTCTTTGGCCGCGTGGAAGGAATACGCATCTTTCATTAAAAACTCGCGCGTGCGTAACACGCCACTTTTCGGGCGGGCTTCACCGCGAAACTTGGTTTGAATTTGGTAGAGTGAGATCGGCAATTGCTTATAGCTAATGATGTACGCCTTGGCGATTTCAGTGATGACTTCTTCGTGCGTCGGGCCGAGTACCGTCCGCGTGCGCCAATCGTCACCGCTTCCGTGAAGACGTAGCAGTACATCGCCCATCGCCTCGACCCGGCCTGTTTTCTCCCACCACTCGATTGGGTGCAGCGCTGGCATGAGAAGCTCTATCGCCCCGGCCCGGTTCATTTCCTCGCGCACGATAGCTTCCACCTTGCGAAGCGAGCGATAACCTAGCGGTAGGTACGAGTATGACCCTGCGCCCACTTGGCGAATCATGCCGGCTCGGAGCATTAATTGGTGAGAAGGGACCGCGGCGTCTGCGGGAATCTCTTTCAACGTCGGTATAAAATATTGTGTCCATTTCATAGTGGGCATTGGACCGTTTTCGAGCCTGTTTGGCAAGGGTTCTGCGTTAGTTTACCAGAGGTATCGCCGCACACTGTGGCCTCTGAACGCACTCCCCAATGGATCGCCATTCCCATAATCGTCATGCCCGCGCAGTATCGTCATACCCACGCAGGCGGGTATGACGAGGGATTTAATGCCACACATATTAACCTTAACCATGCGATTCGTTGCGAAGCATACGGCTCGCTAAGAATTTAGTAGCAGTATCGATGTGATCGAAATGCCGCCATTGCTGACGACTTCGTAGTCTGAATTCGCTTGCTTTTCACGATGCCAATAATTACCGCGATAGGTTAATGCGAGGGATTGGCTATCATCTTGGGGAGTAGATTCGAAATTCATAGGCGCTTGCGCGAGGGAAATAGGCACGCGATGAAGGTGATCGCTTGGGTTGTCAGGTATGGGCGCCGGAATATTGATGGACCAAAAGCCTGGGCTGGGGAGGTCTTCGTCGATGATGTGATCGATTGCGATTTTCGTAGCGTTGGCGCACGCGGACCAATCGGTTTCTAAGCCTTTGCGTAGGGCCTGAGATAAGGCGATGCCTTTCACTCCCATGATAGCCGCTTCCCGCGCGGCGGCGACGGTGCCGGAGTAGAATGTATCGACGCCAGCATTCGCTCCGTGGTTGATGCCTGATATGACTAGATCAACGGGCGTTGGTATTAACTCCGCTAAGGCGACGCGCACACAATCTGCTGGGGTTCCATCGACAGCGAACATCTGACCGAACGGCTCGTACGACATGCGTTTCACCATGATCGGGCCTCGTTGTGTAATCGTGTGGCTACAAGCTGACTGCTCGCTGCTCGGTGCGACGACATACACACGTCCGAGATGTCGGATAGCCTGGTAAGCGGCCACGATACCGGACGAAGTATAACCGTCGTCATTGGTCAAAAGGATGGTCGGCTGCGTTGCTGTCATAAACACTCCTTTAATGAGCGGAAAAAAGCCCTGTATGTCATCATATCAAATACGTCCGTGTACGACAGTCATTTGCCCTGCGGGCAGTCCGAATCGTATCTTGTAGTGGAGAGATAGCCTAGTTTGCCTGGTCGATACAGGCGATTGGCAATTTGTCCGAAAGAAGTACCGGCTGATATCGGACGATGGCCATGCGTGTAGCAAGTTCTCTGTTTGTAGCAGTATTAAGCTTGGATTGTTGACGACGATACATAATGGATACGGCTACGAAAAAATGTGAATCTTGCTATAGCAGGCTTGATGCATCCTGCTAGGCCATCGTTTCGGTGAAGTCGTTCTATCCCTGTGTTTGTCGGCGCGTGATGGACCGATAATCCAGGACGCTTGGTTGGGGCATGGAAGGTATTCGGGGGAGTGTAAATATGATTGCGTCACTTGTACAACCTGTTCGCAACGACTTAGAACTGCCGAGTTCCGCGCCTCAGGTGCGCATAACGGCTGGCCTGGGTACTGCCGGGCAGAAGACCTGGAATTTACGACGCCCCATCACGCTATTGGGTTCCCGCCGACCATCTCACATTGTTTTACGCGACCAGTTAATCAGTAAATCACATTGCGTTATCGTGAACACGGGATCGGAAGTCTTGCTGAAAGATTTACACACCTCCGGCGGCACGATTTGCAATGGTAAACCTGTGGACCTAGCTGTGCTCAGTGATGGTGATGTAATGGTCGTTGGTGGCACAAAAATTCAGGTAGCTATTCGCGTACCTGAGGGTGAAAAAGACGACTCTGCCAGCGGGCGGAAATTCGTTGAGCCGATGAAGTTTGCTAAAACGGTTCGCGTAAATCTGTGTCATGCTGACACCGTCTGGGAACAATCGTCGGCTATCGCGTTGATCGGGCGCCACGAACAAGCGGACATCATGGTCCACCATGACCAGATTTCACCACGTCATGCGGTGTTGTTTAAGTTTCTCGACGGTGCGGGTATTTTCGATCTCGACAGTGCGAGTGGTGTGACGGTAAATGGCGTGCAAGTGGAGCAATCGAATCTGCTTAGCGGTGACAGACTGGGGATAGGACCGTTTACGATCGCATTGGTATGGGACGAGTCTGCGGAAATGGACGAAGCACTCGAAGTTCCATTACCGCCCATGACATCGGATGATGTGACCGATGAGGTTGATGATGCGGTAGGTGAACTCGATTTCTTGTCTGCAGGCGTGGAAGATGAAATGCCCTCGACTGAGATGATGCAATCATCGATGCATGGCGAAGCGCAGCAGGAGTCTCTGGGTGAAATCGGCAGCCAGTTGAATAAGTTGGAAGGCGACATCACCGAGTCATGGCAGCGACTCAATAGCTGGGAAGCCAAGCTGCAAGACGACGCCCAAAAAATTACCCGGCAGGATGCAGACCTGACCACACGCGTGTTGGAACTCGATGCAAAAGATGCCCAGCTTCGTGGCCAACTGCATGACTTGGGCCAGTATCAAGAGCAATTGTTAAAGCGCGAGCAGGAACTGATGAGCCAATTGGCTATCATGCAACAGCAACAGGATGAGGTGATGTCGGCGGCAGCGGAACAAGATCAGCAGAAAAAACTTAATGAGCAGCGCGCACAGGAACTACAACGTCGGGAACATGTCTACGCACAAAGATGGACGAAACTAAAAACTATGTGCTGCCCCCATTGTGGCAAACCAGTTCGTAGCGGCGGTTCGAATATTTAATACGTGCCACAAGTGTTAGCCCGCCTGTAAGACAACATAACTAGCAAACAGAACCACGCCCGTAAGGAAGCGGCCTCATATTTTGCGATCAAGAGCCGCTACTTCACCAACAAACTACGTGAATGGTAGCAAATGTGAATGTTGCGACCTTCATACGTTGAAATGTAATCCTCCGTCATTCCCGCGCAGACGGGAATCCAGCTACACAGCCATGTCCTACGCGACTCCCATTATATTTTTCTTGACTCGCCAAGGCTAATTCTGCTAGCCGGTAGGGCACGGTCGTTCTTTCGTTTACTAACGGAAGGTTGACCTGCCTGAACTAATTGAACGCACAAAGACCACCAAACGTCAATGGGTGTCGAAAGCCATAGTTTAGGCAGGTCTACGACGCTGCCCTACAAGAAAACGCCGCATTGTAGGGCATCCCGATGCACATCGGGATTGCCAGCCGTCTTCGGGTTAAGGTCGCATAGTCTCATATTTTATTTATCTTGATTTGCCATCGCTAGTCTGGTACATTGATGATTCATTGTTCGGACGATAGAA
>JAJDDW010000106.1 GCA_029260115.1 Phycisphaerae bacterium
GAAAATGATGTGCTGGCACGTCGAATTCATATAAAAAACGAAATAATGCGTGCGACTTCGCTATTATCGATGTAGAATGGCTCATCGGTGGAGTCGGCCAAGGGGAGGCCTTATCGGACTAGAATCTGTCAACACGAGGGGTTACTATGCAGAAATTCCAACTGACCTTCACGAGCCAGGTTTTGACTACGCTCGTATTGATGTCTTCTTGCCTGCCCGCAGGCCTTGCGGTTTCTCCGCCAGATGTGCTAGCTGTGCTAGGCTCCACCGAATTCAGTGGCGATTCTGACAACTCGTCAACCTCTTCGGTTGCGTGCCTGCCAGAGACCTATACATTCAACAATGTCGATTTCCGTGCGCAACTTACCCGTTGTGATTTCGGCGCCGACGGCAATACTAATCCGAATGACCTTTGGGCATTCGTTTCACCTAGCGGTCGGCGTTACGCCATCATCGGGCTATTCAATCGCACGGTTTTTGTAGAAGTTACGGACCCTGATAATCCAGTCATACTGGGCAAATTTCAGGGAGGCGCATCTCCATGGCGTGACATGAAAGTTCACAAACAATATGCCTACATCGTAAGGCAAGAGAATGGGCTTGGAATACAAATCGCCGATATGTCTGATATAGACAATGGCAATATTGTCTTGGCCAATGAAACGACGCTAGGTGGTTTTTTCACAG
Source organism: Phycisphaerae bacterium (assembly GCA_029260115.1). Classification (GTDB taxonomy): domain Bacteria; phylum Planctomycetota; class Phycisphaerae; order UBA1845; family UBA1845; genus JAJRPG01. Next base: position 688 of record JAJDDW010000106.1, read on the forward strand.
ACGCTCACAACATCGCCTACAATCCTGACAGTGAGTTTTTCTATCTGTGCATTCCGAATATCAATAGTGGCATTGGATTAGTAGCCGTGGATCCAACAAGCGATCCTGCCAATCCGGTGATTGCTGGATTCTGGAATACCGGGACAGGTGTTAGCTGCCACGATGCGTTGGTCGTTAACTATGACACAGGCATTTACGCGGGGCGGGAAATTGCGTTTTGTTTCGCTGAAGACGATGGGCTTATCATTGGCGACGTGACTGATAAGAACAATATGTTCACGATCGGCTCACTTACGAATTTCTCATGGCGATATACGCATCAAGGGTGGATCAGTGCCGACCGCCGTTACCTTTTTTTAGGTGATGAATTAGATGAACTAGACCCATTCCTAGGCATAAGCTCTACGCGCACTTATGTCGTAGACATTCAAAACTTAAGCCAGCCTTTTCTTGCTAGTAATTACAGCGCCCACAATCTAAACCATGCTATCGATCACAACATGATGGCCGTCGGGCGATATCTTTTTCAGGCAAATTATGCTAGCGGCCTCCGTATATTAGACGTAAGCAATGTCTTAGCGATATTCGAAGCAGGTTTTTTTGACACTTTCCCGCCTCATGATGGAACGCACTTCGTCGGCGCGTGGGGGGTATATGCAGGATTTGGGGATGGCATGGTTCTAGTTTCTGATATGAACTTTGGCCTGTTCGTATTAGATGCCTCCACTCTTCTAAACATTGCGTCTCCGCCGACCATCGCGTTGTTTCCTCAAGGCACGAAAAAAAGCCGCTACATCAGTTTCGTCAACAATTTCGGCAACGCTCCCGGCAACTATCAAGTGCGTCGATTCATCGACGACGGGCCGCCGGAAGTTGTTGGGTGGGTAGGTATGCCAGATAACCGTGGCATTTCCGAAATTGTTCCAGACCCACCTAATCCTCCAATAGTTTGGCCAAGTCTTGATATAGAAGCCGGAGATTGCGAGATTATCCCAGCCACCACTTATCAGGTATTCGCCACAAGTGATAACTATTTTTTCTCTGACCCGTTAACCCTCCCAACTTCGGGCAATCCTGCGGGCGTGCAAACTTGGGGCGATGTCACTGGCAAATTCTTTAGCAGCCCAGCCATTACCCTTTGGAAACCTGCTGATGATGAAGTAGATGTTTGCGACATCGTTGCGGTTCTTCATGGCGTAACCATGAGGCCTTTTTCAGCCGGTGCTGATCGCCTCGATCTAGCGCCTGAAATACCAGACGGCATCATCGACAGCCTTGACTTGCAATCGGTAGTCGAGGCGTTTGAATCGCAACCCTATCCATACGCAGATTCAGCCTTGTGTACATCACCATAAAATGATAACAAGAGAAGCCGAACCGCCTCACCACCGCCCCTCCATGGTAAAGTGATATCGATTCCATATGTCGGCGACCGGCTTCATAGGAATCACCGATCAGCCTGAACCTGTCCTCCGCAATAGAAACTTATCCATACTGAAGGGTACGTCCGCGCTTGCTGTCAATTTCTGACGTCACAGGCTATTTGCAAGAGCTAATCATCGCGATTATCAGCTTCTTGCGCTGCGCAAAAACTATCAGATCTCCTCCGAATTACGCCAATACAGTCCGGATGACATTAACTGGATGGACAACTGAGGTACTCCCAATCGTTTATGTACAATAATTTTTGGACATAACGCGATCAAATCAGACCACGACTCAATCGCACGGCATTATGGGGTTAATAACGCACAACAATAGAACGATATTTTCAGATTTATGGTGTCTCATCGCAATTGTCTTCTAACCAGGCAAGCATCTGCTTAATGCTGCCACGTGCCATCGCCACACAGGTGTCTGCCGCCCCGTAGTAGACGTTCAAGGCATCACCATCTGCACCGACTGTAACACCGCACGGGAATACGACGTTTCCTACGTCACCTATACGCTCATAATCAGTACTCGGCGCAAAGATCCATGGCGCGCCACGGCGAATACAACGGTGCGGCTCGTCAAGGTCTAGTAACGCCAGTCCGACTCGATACAAGCCTCCGGCAGCGGTTTGACGTACACCATGATACATGACCAACCAACCCTGCGATGTTTCGATCGGCGGTGGTGACAGACCTATTTTATTGGCGTCCCACCAAGCCCCCTCACGCGCCTGAAGAAGTGGACAGTGATCGTCCCAATCCTTGAGATTGTCAGAATAGGCGAGCCACATATCTGCACTATTTTCGGTGACAGGTCGATGCACAGCCACCCAGCGTCCACCTATGCGGCGGGGGAATACTGCGGCGTCTTTGTTTTCAGGCGGAAAGATTTCTCCGAGACGATCGAAGCTATGAAAGTCTCTTGTCAATGCCGCGCTGACACCGGGGCCAGTTGGCGAAAACGAGGTATAAAGCACGATGAATTGATCCAACTCGGGTAAGAATGTAACACGCGGATCCTCAATACCCCATTGCTCATTCGGGTATCGTTCGGGGTCCGGAAGCAACGTAGGGGAAGTGTCTATTTGCCAGTCGTGAACGCCATCTCTTGATCGCGCGGCACAAAGATGAGAGAAGCCGCGGCCGTCCTCAACTCGACATA
>JAJDDW010000107.1 GCA_029260115.1 Phycisphaerae bacterium
GGTGGGGCTGGCCATTGTGGCGTCGACGTTCTACGATCTTGAGGCTTTGCCCTTCGAACGGATGACGCTCACGCGTGATGGTTGTCTTCTCGTTGTCGTTGTCCACCACAGGATGGGTAGTGCGTCGAGGACTTCTGGCGAGCGCTCAAACATCAGTGGCTGTTCTTGAATAAGCTCGACACGGTGACTAGGTTTGAGAAGCTGGTTGCGTTCTATGTTGAAGAGCACAATGCGCGTCCTCCACACTCTGCGTTCCGTGGCTAAACTCCAGATGAGATGTACTTCGGTCCTGGGGGCCACATTCCAGATAGATGAACTCCAGGCCGCGAAGAAAGTAGCACGTCAAATCCCGGATGGAGGTGAACCGCTCAACGACGTGCCTAACCTGTATGCCCCTTGAATTGATCGCCGGCTGACGACTAACTCTAGTCGTCCTTTTTACGGGAGCCGTTACAAATTGAAGTCAATTCCGACGAAACCCTGACCTTGCGTTGCCACCGGGTCAACAAGCAAGGCTTGCCCATGCCTTGTTAAAAGCAATTGGCGCTAATACCGTTCCCGACTCTGCAATTGTGTACCTCATAACGGCTCACGCACAATTCGATTGGCGAGAATTCGCGCAAGAAAGTCCAGAATGTCGGCGTGGATAGCAGCGCACACTACAGCGATCGTCAGAAGTGATTACCGTATCGTTCTCATCAACATGCCTGTTGATTTTGGCCCTAATTTTCGGCCTGTTCAACTAGCCGTAACTAAGCTTGGAACCCCTTCAACAAAAGCCCGTAATCCAGCAGACTACCGACGTCGTAATCACTCACCTATCGACGCGTCGTACGGACCGTTACGCCTCTTTGTTGCGCCAAGACGGGTCACGGAGCGATTATAAGTGTGAGCCGGTCGATAGCCTTTGCGATTCGGCGCTGCCGTGTCTCAGGCTTTTTGGCTTCCTCGATCGCTTGGACATGCTCTTTTTGGTGTGTATAACTGAGCTTTTCCCATGCCTTCTCGGCCGAAGGTGCGGACCGTAACGCCCTGGCGAAATCCGGTGGTAGTATGACAACGCGCGGATCAGTGTCGGGCTCGAGATTCACCGTGATCCTGTCGCCGCCGTCGATAGCCGCACCCTCTCGATTCGACTTGTTCACCGGAATCCAATAAACACCACCCATCGAACAGGTCGTGGTCCGAAACGTGAAACCATTGATCGTGACCTTCACCGGGGCGCGCACTCGCCCGAATACTTCCTTCGGGTTGAAAGGCAGTTCGATTCCACAGCCCGAGGTGTCATCATCTTTGACCAAAACCGTCCTGAACCGCTTCGTAGCCATACAACATATCCTCACTCAATTGCCATCGCGCTAGCGCCCATCACGGTATGACATCAGTTGCACCCGAGGCCGTACCCGGCATCGGGGAGTCACCAGCATACCGCATGGCAGCGCAAAGAAAAGGCCGTGCAATCCGCCAATACCTTAAACAGTTTCGTGTACTAGTATTCGCCATAATTACCACTAGTTGCCCACTATTCAAGATCAACCCTGTTAGTTTCGCTCTGTTGACAGTTAGAGAATTATCCTGAGGACGAAGGCTGTATGAATTAGTTATGAGCAGAAATTACCGCCGCTATGATCATCGCCTTTATGACCATGTCCGATCAATTGGGACATAATACACGCAACTTGACTTGGTATTCCTCAATCCATTGCTCATTGTTGGCTCACTCGACTCTTGCTGAAGTTATTTCGATTCCACAAGTTGGCGGTTGGCAGCATCTTTATCGACGTGTAGCCTGAATCCATGTTTGCAGCGTTCGTATTTATTTCCAATCGAACGGATCGGTTGCGCGTTAACCACATTTCTGATGTTTTTAGCCATTTGAAATTCTGGACATCAAGGTTTCATACGTTTTCTTTTCGCATATACGAGAAGAAACTCATCGAATTAAGCGAACATCTGTTTGGGTGACATTAATAGTAGGGTCATGTTCACGCTCAGCTCCATTCCAGGATCGACGATGGTCGAGTTGACTGGAACACTTGTTAAGTGCAAAGTGCTAATTCATGAACGAACTAATGAAGAAATTTATCGGGAAATCGATAGGTCCTGGCATGTTCATGGGGACCACATGGGAAACGTACTGGAAGATACTTCAGGACAACAGATTCCGAGTGGACTTAAAGTACATACCGCGAGTTTTGGCTGCTGCATGCTGTAGCGTGACGAACTCTCTGGTTTGCCGTTTGGAGCGTGCACAATTCGAATCAAAGTTAACGAAGGTTGAGGTTGAACCTCCGGTGTTTGTATTAGGATTTTATCGTAGCGGCACGACTCATCTGCACAACCTCTTGGCGATTGACACCCGATTTTGCTACCCCAACACTTTCCAGGTTTTTTTCCCGAATACATTTCTGACAATGGAGCGCATTTTTGCTAGCGTATGGGGCGCGGGGCTTCCGAGCGTGCGACCGATGGACAACATGGCTGTTGGCACTTCCACACCCTGTGAAGATGAAATGGCCATTGGCATGATGACCATGTGCTCGCCAGGAGCTGGTTACGTGTTCCCGCGTCGTTTCGAGCACTATGAGCGCTTTCTCACATTTGGAGGAATGGATGAAAACGAGAAAGGGCGATGGTGTTCTGCCTTCGACTTGTTCCTGAAAAAACTCACGTACCTTTATCGTCGACCTCTAGTTCTCAAATCTCCCTCACATGGGAAAGATATGTACACTCCTTGATTTATTCCCAAAGGCGAGGTTTGTGCACATTCATCGAGACCCCTACGCGGTGTATCAGTCGAATCGACACTTGATCGAACAAATTTTGCCGTATTATCAATTGCAGAGTGAGAAGCCCACGGATCTCCAGGGTCTGGTATTGCGCCGATACTCAACGATTCATGATGCCTTTTTTGATCAGCAACCTAGAATACCCAAGCAGCAATTCAGTGAAGTCGCCTTCGATGATTTGGAATCCGAACCTTTGATTCAGATGCGGCGAATCTACGAAGAGCTTGCACTTCCCGACTTCGCATCTGTGGAGCGACCCCTCGCACGATATGTCGCCTCTCTTAAGGGCTACAGCAAGAACCGCTTTCCAGCGATCGACGAATCCGTACGAGCCCGTATCGCTCAGGCATGGAAGCCATCGTTCGATCGGTGGGGATATGAAACATAGTTGTATAGTTTTATTTTTGTCGTGTGGGGGAACAATAGGTTTCCTGCGATCAGCATAAAGACTAGGATTGAACCTATGACTTCGTCCAGAGCTATTCACCACGCCCTTCTTGACTTTTTTTTACGAACTTGGGCACTCGCGCCGTCACGTTGCCGTCATTGTCGTAGAACGTGAGCGATCCCTTACCCTTGTGGTAAAGTGCCGTGGCACCCTTCCCATGCGGGCCGTGCAGGGCAACACCACTTCCACCGTGTGCAAAATGAGCGACGCCAGCACGAATCTGACCG
>JAJDDW010000108.1 GCA_029260115.1 Phycisphaerae bacterium
CTCGCGCACAGCTAACCTCGCTACACAAACTATTGATGCTCGATCTGTCAGTCATCTTGGAAAGCTACAAGGAGCATTACACCGCCCGTGTGCAAAAGCATGCTAAAGCTTCGTTGGAAGAAAAGCTCACTCGAGCTGAGCATCTTGCGGAAATCGGGCAATTGGCCGCATCGCTGGCTCATGAAATAAAAAATCCGCTAGCGGGGATCAGCGGCGCGATCCAAATTATCCGGGAAGGCATGGATCAAGAAAATGAACATAGGCCGATTATTACTGAGATCCTTGGCCAAATTCACCGGCTCGATGCGACGGTTAAAGATTTGCTCCAATACGCCAGACCCGTCCCCCCGCAACTTCATACCATCCGTATGCGAGAAATCGTAGAACGCGTGCTAGCTGTCCTCGGGGCAGAGCCAGCCGTAAAACGCGTAAATATTCGTTATGAGCCGCCGTCAGAGCATGTCGAGCTTCAAGCTGACGAAGCTAAGATCGAGCAATTACTTATCAATCTTATCCTAAACGCCGCCCACGCCTCCAAAGAAAATGGATTCGTTGACGTCGAAACTACTTCGTCAAATGGTAGGGCTATCTTGTGCATTCGCGATGCCGGCGAGGGGATGACTAATGATGTTTTAAAACAATCGCTTGAAGCTTTCTATACGACAAAGGCGCGGGGGACCGGGCTGGGATTGTCAATTTGTCAACGTATTGTAGATTCGCACGGCGGCACGATTACGCTGGATAGCCAAGTAGGGGTAGGCACTGTGGTGACGGTTGTATTACCCGTTTCCGCTAATCAACAATTAACTTTATGAAGGATGATGCATGAGCGTACGTATACTCATTATCGAAGACGAGAAACTCATTCGCTGGTCTTTACGACAAAAGTTTGAAGGGCGCAATTTCAACGTAACCGAAGTCGAGTGCGGCGATGAAGCTATGGCTGCGCTCGAGCAAGGCATATTCGATTTAATCATGCTCGACTACAAACTTCCGGATATGACCGGCTTAGACATTCTTTCAAAAATTCGGGAAAACGATAGCGACGTCGTCGTCATTATGATGACCGCGTATTCAAGTATTGAAAGTGCCGTCGACGCCATGAAACTTGGCGCATATGACTATCTCACCAAGCCCTTCGATATGGATCAGCTATTACGCACGGTCGATAAAGCGCTGGAAACGACCAAACTGCGGCGCGAAGTACGCGAATTACGCCGGCATGTCTCCCACGAATACGGCGTTGACTGCATCATTGGCCAAGACGCTTGCATGATTGAGCTATACGACATTATCCACCGCGTAGCTGAAAGCGGCGCGTCTACCGTGTTTTTGCGTGGCGAGTCTGGGACGGGCAAGGACTTAGTCGCGCGCGTAATTCATTACAGCTCTGATCGCGCGCCCAAACCCTTTATGAACGTCACCTGCACCGCGCTATCAGAAACGCTTTTAGAGAGTGAGCTTTTTGGTCATGAGCGAGGTGCGTTTACCGATGCCAAGACTCAGAAAAAAGGGCTGTTTGAATTGGCTGATGGCGGCACGATTTTTCTTGATGAGGTCGGCGATATGCCGCCCAATTTACAAGCAAAGCTGCTGCGATTTCTTGAAGATCGCATGTTCAGACGTGTCGGAGGGTCGCAGGAAATTGCGGTCGATGTGCGCATCGTCGCAGCCACCAACCGCGACATTGAAAAAGCGATTGACGAAGGTCAGTTCCGCAGCGACCTTCTATACAGGCTAAATGTCATTTCTATCAACCTCCCACCGCTACGCTCGCGGGGTAACGACATCAAATTACTGACGCAATACTTTGTCGATCGTTTCGTTAAGGAATTTCGCAAACCCGTTACGCGCGTCTCCGAAGAGGCGTTCACTAAGCTGACATCCTACGCTTGGCCAGGCAACGTCCGCGAACTTCGCAACGTGTGCGAACGGGCAGTCCTGCTATCTAAGGGAGATGCCATCCTCGATAATGATATCGTGTTAGGGCGTATCGAAGCCCAGGGTAATTTAGGACAAGCCGGGCTTTCGTTGCCAGAAAAGGGTATTGATCTGCATGATTTAGAGGGGCAACTCATTCGCCAAGCCCTAGAGCGAACGGGAAATAACCAAACTAAAGCCGCTAAGCTTCTCAACTTGAGTCGCGACGCGTTTCGCTATCGACTTGAAAAACTAGGATTATCGTAGGATGCGTTGTCGGCTTCACTTTTACCGTCAATCTTTCCCGCGTTCAGAATCGCCATTCCCGTGTCATCTTCGTCATTCCCGCGCAGGCGGGAATCCAGCCACGTAGGGCACGGTCGTTCTTCCGCTTACTAGCGGAAGGTTGACCTGCCTGAACTATCGGTCGGGTGGCCCATCTAGTTCCGAGGTGGGCGACTCGATGATTGTATGCAAATGTGGCATCAAACGAGGTGTCAGCTTTCGTCATCTTCGTGCTTCATGATAACTTCACTATGTCTAGACAATGGCACTGCGAAAGTCATCGACCAACTGTTTTTGTGATCCTACGACCGAGGGCGTCATATTCAAAGTGCTGAGTTCCGTCGAATGATGTGACTCAAATGTAATCACCAGTGGATATTGTTTCCAGAAACTCCAGAAAAGAATGCCCTAGAACTATTACATCTTCTTTATGCCAAGCGCCCAAAGGCACGCAAATATACTCAGGTGGATTTATACTTGTCACAATGCCGAATCCTTCGCCGCCACCGTTATTTGCAAATATGGCAACTCCTTCCGCGTACTCATCATAAGAAATTTCAGAATATCCTCCAATCTTTTCCTCTACACTAAAAACAGCTAAGTATTCTTTGCCTACAAATCCTTCAATACCGTTTGAAGCAGTCATTACAGCAATGTAGTCTTCAGGAAAAGAGACTTTTAACGCTTTCTCTGTTTTCTCTATAGCCGCAAGCGAAGCCCCTAGTTCACGTTCGCACTCCCTAAGCATTTCATCTATACGATTAGTCATGGATTGGCACCTGATTCGAGTTTATTTTGTACCCTCCCCCACCAAGTAGTGTAAGGAGAGTGTGTGGTTCGAGGTAGTAGTATTTTATTCGCCGGGTCCGTCGGACTTCCACCAAACTTAACAGGATGAATCTCATGGATATCCATTTTGACTCCCTTCCATTTGGCCGGGTGGCCCAGGTCCTTCTTTTTGGACCTGGGGGAGTCGATGAAGCGAATTAAATCGATGCTAGATCGTAATCTCCATCACCAAACTATCGGCCAGCTACCATCCCAATCCATCTTCAATACAGACTCATCACCGAATTCATAATAACGATAACTGCCCCAATGCCAATCTTCGGCGCGATCAACTAAATCCGCGGTGATCGGATTCTTATGGCAGTACTCAATCTTCTCAATTAGCGCCTTTTGAGAATGAATATTGAAGTCATACCCACGAGTATTCCAAAATAATGACTTGTCGTTATTAGCCCACTCGTTTAGCGGCTGCGACCAAAGCTCACCACGCTCGCGCCAGACGTCGCGTAACCGCTTTTTTCCGTGATAGCCTACATGTTTTTTGAAAGCATGTAGCAGCTTGGATATAGGAATCGGTGTATCGCTTTCGCGAGCATGCGAATAGACGATCACATGCACATGCTCCGGCATGATAACGTATCCGACTAAACATATACCGAATCGCTGCTGTAATACACGCAATCCGTCAACTACAATTCGCTTCATGCCATCGTCGTGGAAAAATGTTAGACGCCGCCGACAGGAAATTGTCCAGAAGTGGCAGTCTCCTGGTTCGTCGTAACTTCGTAGGTGATTGGGCATAAATTCTAGCGTATGTCATCGCCTCCCCCATGCCCAAAAAGAAGGACATGGGCCACCCGGCTGGATACCCGCCTTCGCGGGTATGACAGCGAGACTCAGCAAGTATGACAGCCGAAGCTCAATCGCCCCTAAAATTGGTATCAAATTGTCGCGAGACAATCATCCGCCAGGCGCCAAGCCCTAACCACTGCGACGCAAATCCGTAGACGGCAATACCAGCCGCGACTTCGACGACAAGACGAAGCACAGGCCTCGCCCCGGGAGCCTCTGCGGAGAGAAGATAATCCACCACGAGTACGGCTGCCCCCATCGCGGCACTGGCGATCAACACCCGCACGAATGCACCACTCAGCCGAACAAGAGACAGGCTTTGGTATCGAGAAGATAAGAGCGTGCCCAGCCAAATGGCCTGAATAGTAGCACAAACCGCCGTCGATAAAGCGAGACCTCTTTCTTCCATTGCAAAAACCAACACCAGATTAAGCGTGAGGTTGACGGCCACCATTGTCCCGGCGATACGAGCCGGCGTTTTGCTATCGTGAGCCGCGTAAAACGCTCTGACTAAAATATGTTGCGCGAAATATGGCACCAAACCAAGGGCGTAGAACCGTAGCGTACCCGCGACGCGAAGGGTTGCTTGCGCATCAAATTGCTGCCCTTGATACAACGTCGCGATGAGGGGAATAGCCACGAGCCAAAGCCCGACGGTTGCGGGGACTGCGATGATAAACCCCATACGTAGCCCGCGCTGAACGAGTTGCGCGACTTGATCCCATTTTTTCTGGGAGGCGAGTATCGAAAGCGAGGGAAACACAGCTGTGGCGATAGCAATCCCGAACACCCCGAGCGGCAATTGATATATATATTGGGCATAACCTAGCACGGCTGGGCCTACTTGTACGCCGTCCTGCACAATGAAAAAGTAGGCGATAAGGTAATCCATGGCGGAGTTTATCTGTACCGCTGACAAACCTAATACCATCGGTGACATCAGTGAAAAAACGCTTCGGACCTGGGGACAAACAAACGGTCGGCGCAGGCATGGAAAAAAACGTATCCGCCACAGCGCAATAAACGTAACAGCGAGCTGAGCTAGCCCGCCCAAAAGAACGCCGTAGCAAACCACATTCAACAGGGCTATGCCTGTTAATCCATTCCCATACCCGCCCCACAGGGTTACTGAGATGACGCAAAGATTTAGCAAGACCGGAACCGCAGCTGGCGTGGCAAAATGACCGCGAACATTGAGTACGCCACCCGCGACAGCGACGGTGCAGATGATGGGCATGTAGGGGATGAGGATCATGGCGAAGGGCAGGGATGGATCATCGGTAAATAGTCGAGCGAACCACATCACCACCCAAATCACGATCGCAGCGAGAGATAGACCAGCAAATAGAATTGCAAGGACCGAGCCGACGAATCGCCGGGCCTCCTTTTCCCCTTCTTTTTCGAGAGATTCCGTCAGGACGGGAATGGTAGCTGCGGAAAGTGCCCCCTCACCGAACAGCCGACGGGCCAGGTTTGGCACCATGTACGCGATACGAAAAGCGGACATTTCGCCGGAAGTTCCCAGCAGTCGGCTGAATACCAACTCCCGCAGCAGCCCGGTTACGCGGGATAGCATCGTCAACGCGGCTATGACTCTCGCGGACCTAAGCTCTTGGTGTCCTGATGGCATTGCTGGCCACGATATCCTTCGCATGCCAACACCGCAAGTCAGGATCATATATGAATCGCCGATCCCACATAATTAGAAATCCCACCGCCACTTCCCTATAGTCAGATATACGGGTGCGTAGAAAATATAAATGGGGCACTTTTCCGAATTTCATGGAAAGAGTTATTGACAAATGGTGGCAAGAAGTTACCAAGGCTACTGCTCGGGCAGGTGGTTTTCGGGCCGGGGAGATTGAGAGCGGAATTTATTGTTTTCCGTTAATGACTCCTTAGGCGTTTCAATGGCTGCAAACTCGGGTTAATTGTGCGGGCTGATAGTCAAAATTGACGAAATTACGCTCGTGGCTTGTGAATACGATTTTTTTGATCTGATCTAACGCAAAGGGAGAATCCGCCGATGGCACATATAGTTGCTGAGCCTTGTATCAACTGCAAATACACCGACTGCGTCGCCGTTTGCCCGGTGGACTGCTTTCATGAGGGCGTAAATTTTCTAGTCATCGATCCGGAAACGTGTATCGATTGCGGATTATGCCCACCAGAATGCCCGACGACAGCTATTTTCGCCGAAGAAGATCTGCCGGACCAGTGGAATGATTACATCGAAATCAATGCCAAATACGGTGCAGATTGGCCAGTGATCGATGCTCAAAAAGAGCCTCTGCCTAGTGCGGATGACGCAGCGAAAGAAGAAGACAAGCGAGACCAGTTGGATGCCAACGGTTTCGCAGGCTAGTGATAGCCTTCGCCGGTACGAACTGTAGGCGTTAGACGGACGTAGTTTAGCCAACGGTCAAGTCCGCTTCGCGCATACCGGGCCAATGCCCGATAGTCATCCGCCAGCGCGTGCCAACAAGCCTGCTATGATCGGACATGTATATCACTTGACGTTATTCATCTGATAGACTAAAAAAGCCGTTCTGCCGGGTGGATGAGCCTAACGCTGTGGGGTAGTTATACTTCGCATGCCAAAGCTATAATCTGGCTGACAATGAGGGACCGTAGCTCAATTGGTTAGAGTACCGGACTGTCGATCCGGATGTTGCGGGTTCGAATCCCGTCGGTCTCGTTTTCCCTTAAAAAATAACACACCCCAAGCCGGGCTATCTGGCTAGTGGATGGCTATCAAAACGGGCAACTGGTACTTTCCCCTGCCACCCGACTCCCAAGTCCCTTTAGTATTCTCTTTTTCTAACTTCTCATAGATAGCTCAACAATCGGCTATAAGCGCTACGGACCGACAGCTAGCCGTCGGGGTCTTTGCGTATTGCAAAACACCCTAACCACGCCTATAATTTGCTCTTATTCGCGTTAGGCTGGGTAAATTGGTTTTGAACTGGGAGATGCATCGTGTCACAATCGTCGCCGCAACAACGCTATCTTTTTACCTCTGAGTCGGTTTCCATGGGGCATCCGGATAAGGTCTCGGATCAGGTGTCCGATGCTATTTTGGACAGCCTGCTCGAACATGACCCCCAAGCCCGCGTCGCGGTTGAGACGCTAGTAACTACCGACTATTGCATGGTCGCTGGCGAAGTTACTGTGCACAACGACGAAGCGATGAAAGCGCTCAACGACGTTGAAAAAACCGCCCGCCGGGCCCTAGTGGCCATTGGCTACACCTCGGATGATATTGGCTTTAACGGCAACACGTGTGAGTTCGTTTCGCGTATCCACCCGCAATCCGAAGACATTAGCCTAGGCGTAACCCAAGGCACAGGCCTACACGACGAACAAGGCGCAGGCGATCAGGGACTGATGTTTGGCTATGCCTGTGACGACACCAAGCAGCTCATGCCGCTGCCGATTCACCTGTCCCATCGTTTAGTGGAGTACCTGGCTGAGTTGCGTGAGTCGGGCGAGATCAACTGGCTATACCCAGACGCGAAGTCTCAAGTCACCGTCACATATGAAGGTGGCGTACCTGTTGGCCTGCATACCATTGTTATTTCTACGCAGCATTCCGCTGCTGTGGTGGATAACGCGACGAATCATCTTAGCCAAGCGACTCAAGACGAAATTATTGAGAAGGTCATCAAGCCGGTCATCCTGCGCGAGTGCCCACAGTTTGCTGGCGACAAAGTCATCTACCATATCAACCCAACAGGAAAATTCGTGATCGGTGGCCCGCATGGCGACTGCGGTTTGACGGGTAGAAAAATCATCGTCGATACCTACGGCGGTCGAGGCCGACATGGCGGTGGCGCTTTTTCTGGTAAAGACCCATCCAAAGTAGACCGCTCCGCAGCCTATATGGCCCGACACATTGCCAAAAATATTGTGGCTTCAGGACTAGCGAAAGAATGCGAAGTGCAATTGGCTTATGCCATCGGCGTCGCAGAGCCGGTCAGCGTTTTTGTGAACACCTTTGGCACCAGCGATATCAACGAGCTTGAACTGGGCGCAATGGTCCAAAGAGTTTTCCCACTTAAACCAGCCGAAATTATATCCTACTTGAATTTGCGCCGCCCCGTATTCTTTGAAACAGCGCGCCATGGGCACTTTGGTCGCGACGGCGAAGGATTTACCTGGGAACAAACCAACCGAGTCAACGACCTTTGCGAAGCCGCAAGACAACTGCAATTAGCTTCGTCTTAGAACAAACGAGGGTTTCGAGTGACGAGCCGCGGGCTTTAAGCCCGCGCGGATTTCAGCGACTTAATTGGTTTCCAACAATTAATTCCGGTGAAGCGAATCCAAAAAATGCCATCGCGTTCTAATCGGCTTGACGACAATACTTAGCCAAAGCTAGGCGCAGTCGGTCGTGACTGGCAAGCCGACGCGCGAAGTCTAGCTCGCGGCGCCCTCCCTTAGCCCGCATCAGCGTTACCAGGTCGCGTTTTTCTCTGCGTGACCAACTCTCGATCTCTGATAGAACTAAGCCTACTACGGGGGCCAATAGTTCAAAAGATTCGCGTTCGTCAGATGACCAAGTGCGGCGGCTGCTGATTTGTAGGGTGCGACACAAGTCTCGAACGACACGGCGCATCGCTAATTGACGAGTCGAGACTGGTTGAGCCGCGAGGAGTTGCGTCGCGCCGAGAGACAGCGTTTCTAGCCAGCATTCTTCAAACCTATCGGCTCGGCTACATACAGGTAAGCGCAGTTCAAGATCACTTTGTGCCAATTGTCGGAGTATTTTGCGGTCGCTGCGATGGCTTGGCCGTTTTTGACATCGCTTTTTTTCTCGCGAAGCTAACTGTGCAACTCCAGCATCGATGGGCCTGAATCCTAACTTATAATAAAACCAAAACGCCCCACTACCGACAGCCTCAGAGTTTCCTTTTCCAAATTGATACGGGTTCACGATGAAGCGATGACATTTGAATAGTTGACGAAAGGCGCGCAAGGCCTGGCCCCACAGCGTGGCTGATTCTGCCCCGCGAAACTCGTCGAAAATATTGATGCCCGTGTTCGCCTGTCGAAAGAGTGGGCTTACGCCGCCATAACCAATCGGCATCCCGTTTGATAAGAGAAGATAGCCATAGTTAGCTTCAAGGCTTAGGCGAGCGGCGGGCATGACGCCGATGATTGCGACGTGTACATTTTTCCCGAGCGGTGCCAGATAGACGTCGTCGATATTGGCCTGACACATCGCATACACTTCGCGCTGCCTGCTAGCAAGAGCGGTCCGCGCGACGTCGATAACTGCGCGAGCGCGACTTCGAGAAAGTTTTTGTATACCACGTAACGGCTTGTTGATTTCATAGGCGGCCTTTCCGTGAAACTTTCGCAGACCTCCTCCACGATAGGCGACGCTTTTCATAGCGAGACGATTGCCAGACTTGCTAGCGAGCGGATGGTCAAGACGCCAGGCCAGCGGCACTTCAACTGTGGTGTATGTTTCTGAGAGGATGTTCGCAGGTATTGAACATGAGGCCATTTCATCGAATAGCCAAGCTAAGTCGGTCTTGGATGAGTTCCCCTTGGCTAGTCGCAGCCAAGTTTTCGTATCGACTGACCCCTCTTCAAAAGCGGGAAGTTCCGAACGCAGGAGGAGAGGTTCCAACACCTGGTCAAGCTGCTCGGGCGATTCGTAGTCGGGCCAGGAAATGTCGACGGAATCGGCGAATTTATCCACCAACCAACGGGCTATTTCATATGAATACGCGTGTACGACGGTGGTGCCAGGCATACCAGTATCTTGGAAACGCGCTCGCTCGCGGTGATTCATTTGGGATATTTGTTGACCCAATTGATCTATTATACCAGTGGCTAACCGGTCATTTTTCGGGTGACAGGGAAAGGCGCGGATAGCCATCATGATGGCGTGCTGCGTAAGCACGGCTGACCGCTGCCCCGCCGGTTCTTGGGCAAGCTGGGCGAGTATTAGGGCTTGCTCAGCTATGTCGCCTTTACGGCTGGCGAATCGTAGCCTATGCAAGTCTTCGAGCCGAGCTGTGATGCGTGGCTTGCTCATCATTTATCCCTCGCAAGGCGCGGATGTGCGGGCAATTTACGGGCGTTCGTACCCTTCTCACATCACCAGCACAGCAAAAGTCCGGCCTATGCGATCTCTTGCATCTGGTATACCATGCTGCCCCAATGGGCTATAAAACTAATAGCCTGGGCTGTGAGTAATGAAAAAAACAGGTCTTGGGTAGGTAGGAATTGTTAGCCAATACAACAAACGGAGTACCGATATGCAAACCGTCAATGGATCGATTCTAGTTGCTTTGATAGCCACAAACGTTTTGTCGGCCAGTGTCAGCGCTGCCCCTGTGCCAACCTTTTCGTTGGAAGCAGCTTCCATAAACGATGTGCCCATCGCTCAAGGCCCGTCTGCTAGCATCGAAGTCCTGCCAGGCGATAGATTGACGCTAGAGGTGTATATTCGTGACTGGTCACCAGCTGGCCAGCAGCTCATAGCGTGCCAGGCTCAGATCAATCCCGCGAGCTTTAGTAGTGGAGAGAAGGGGTTCATCGAACCTTTCGGATATAACGCAGCTAGACTAGCTGGCACGGACAACCCGACGCAATGTTTCATCGACTTGACGCACCCCAAATATATTTATCTAAACAAGACGACTATTCCGGTGACAGACACGCGTTCGGAAGGCTACCGCTGGCTCAGTGCCCTCATCGACATGAATTCTGGTCCCTTATCAAAGCAAGACGGAACCAAGTTTTACATGGGCTCTGTCAACATGTTGGTATCAGGTAATGCACAAGGAAAATTCGATCTCTCGCTGATCGATAGCAATGACTCATGCCAAATTCTTGAATCGAGCGGTGCTCAAATTATGCCAATGAAGGTCGAATCGCTGCAAGTTTCCATAGGCAAGGCATCGCAAGCGGGTGCCTTACGCCGACTCATCGACCTAGCCAATAGACCCACGGGCAGCATCGACCTACTACCAGGAAGCGGAAGCGTAACGAATCTACTCGCAGATAACCCAAAATAACTCAGAAAAAAATATGCGGCAGCATGACCACTGCCGCCACACACATAGACGAACTCTCAAGGCTAATCCTACGTGCGCCACGGCGGTGTCGTTACAAGAACCGCTTCACTTACGGGCAGGGCAGCGAACAACCACTGGCTGCGACTTCCTGCATATATGTAATTATCTGAAACGACCTTATGGTAGCTGTGATGTCAGCAGCATTGACTGAGGGCGGCACGATAACGGCACACACAGTCCCCGTACCTCGATGATCAACCGAGACTCTTAATGATCCGCCAACCTCGCCGACAGGGCGATGATAAAACCCCTGGAATCCTTGAACAGCTAACGTAATGTCTGATGCATTGATAATCCCGCTCCGGTCAGTATCGCCAAATAAAGGCATTTGCACCGTTTGCGTAGGTGGTTGACCGCCACAATCCGCCTGCACGCGATACTGCGTTGGCGGTTGCATACGATCACTGGGTGTAATATCCGGGCCTGTAACGTACAACTTACCCGGTACGCACGTTTCTCCCATGGGGCAATCCGGCGTAGTCGCACACGGTTCCAATGACTCACTGCATCGCATAATGGGAAGGCAACTGCCACCTACCGCGCACTCGCTGTTCATGGTGCAAGCTGGCGCCAAATTATCACATGCCGAGCCAGACCACTTTACCGGACTCAACACGCCAGCATCATTAACAATATCCACCAAAGTCGCAGCCATACCGTCTATCGTGCCATTAGCATCCAAATCTACCCCGACAGGCACGCCAACAAACTTTGCTAGGCAGGGCCAAGTCGGAGATGTAATGAAAAATCGAGTAGGTGCACCATCAAGTGGCAAAGGTTCTATGGAAAAATAGCGTGATCCAACAGCGGTAACTATTGGTGTATCGCAACTCACAAATGGAATACAGCCCGGCGGATCGGCTTCAGGATCGCATATTTCATTCTGCGCGCACAAAGCATCGTTTGGAATTCCAGTACATTTATCCAATGTATCATCACAAAAATCATTGATGGTACAACCTACCCCATCATCACTACAATCCACATCAACTGCGTCCTGACATATGCCTCCCAGGCAGGTTTCATCTCCAGTGCAGAACAAACCGTCTGGACAGGGCGTGCCACTGGCCTCATCGTTAGTTAGGCAGATGCCGTTACCGTCACAGGTATCGGGATCCGTACAGGCGGTATTACTCGAATCTCCACAAGCGAACCCCGAGGCCTGCTGGCGATCGACGCAAACCCCAAAGCCGTCACAGGTGTCCTGCGCATCGCACTGCGAAGACGCCGGATTGCCACAAGATTGTCCATTGGGGAAGAATGGATGTGTCACCGCCCCAGTTTGCGTATTACACACATCATCGGTACATTCGACAGCGTCTTGAATGATCGTAGTAGTGCCATTGGCTGGATTGCAACACTCAGTCGCTGGGTTATACGTAGGCGTGTTTGTGCAAGCCTGATTGACCTCACACACATCCGTTGTACAAGCGTTATTGTCGTTGCAGTCTGCCGCACTCTGACAGCCAATGACTATCGTCTCAGAGAATAAACTACCAGTCTGGTCATTTGGACCAGCTATCACACGTGAATTAGAACTATTTACCCCATCGATGTTACTGAGGCACGACGTCAATGAGATCATAGTGCCCGAACCTCCTGTCCCCCCAACCGCGATAAACTTGAAGGTCGTAACCCAAAGGTCTTGAGATGTGGTAAGTAAAAACTCAGGATCTCCAAGGCCAATACCGGCAAAGTACGACGCATCGCCATCGATCAAATTCATGTTAAGTCCCGCGCCATCGCTAACGCTACTAAAACTGCTGAAATCCCAGTCGTATTTATCAGGCGCGCAATCAAGTACTGGATTTATTGATCCCGTACATGGATCGTTAATCGTTGGTGCAATCGCGCCACCCAAAACAGATGGATCCCATAACATCGCGGCCTCAACAGTTCTAATGCTGCGGCTGTTCGAACTAACAGAAGAATCAATAGACAGTTCTAGGCGGATACTAATTGTTTCCCCAATTGCGTAAAACGAACCCCCACTCTGTGGAGCTTCTGCAACCAACCGCATTTCTATGTTTTTGTTTAATATGCGTTGAGCACCAACACAGGTTCCGTTCACGCACTGATCACCAGAAGTACATCCATTCCCATCGGTGCAGCCAGCAGAACGAAAACAAACAAAGTTCACAAGGTCGCAGTTGAAGCCTACAGGGCACGTGCCTTGCGTGCATGCAACCTGACCGGGAAGCTTAGGCTGGCAAGTGCCATTGGCGGGTTGGCAAGCGTTAATACGGCATTCTTCGGTCTGCGTACAAGTGACAGGAGTTCCAAATTCACATGCACCAGAATTGCATACAATTGGATTGCATAAGTCGAATTGCGACACACACGTTTCCCCGGCTGGACAGTCGGCTGTGTCTAGGCATATTGATCCGGATACGTCGCAAGCTTTACAATCAGCGTCAACGACACATTCAACACATGCATCGCCGACATCGTCACAAACTGCGCCGGTTAGGCATGGTGATCCAGTGTGAGTGCATGTGCCATCATTTTGGCACTTATCAGTCGCCGTACAAAAAAGGTTGTCGTCGCAGAGTACATCATTTTGGAGTGACGCACAAATGTGAGAAGTGGTAGTAAGGCAATCCCATGTAACACAGCCAAAATCGCCAGGGCAATCGAACCGGCTGGTACAATTCCCGCAGATAAAACCACCGGGGGTACTAAAGCACGACGGCAATGCGCCGGAGCATGGGTTCGTACCACCACAAACACCCGCCGTACATACGTCCATCTCTGTGCAGTTGACGCCATCATTACAGCTCGTGCCATCTGCAGAAATCATTGTCGGGTTGCTACACACACCTGCTGAACACGTACCAGCGTCAATGCACAAATTCACATCTCCGCAGGGGTTGCCATTGACCACATCGTTATTTTGGCAGACACCCATACCGTTGCACGTGTCCGGCATGGTACAGCTCGTGTTGAGCGAACTGCCGCAGGCCACGCCGAAATTTTTATTCAGGTGTGTCACTTGGCCTGTCGCGCTATTACAGGAATCGTTCGTGCAGTCGTTACTATCGTCGATGGTCAATGTCATGCCATTAGCTGGGTCACAACACTGCGTCGCGGGATCATAATTATCGGGATTCGAGCAAACACCAGCCGTGCAGAAGTCATCCGTACAAGCCGTGCCATCATCGCAATCATTGACGCCGCTGCATGTGACTACGTTCAAGATGACGGTGGGGCCTAGTGTAATGGCATAAGGTACACCGCCACAGTTGAGAATCGTTAAGGCATCATAAACCTCCGTATCGTCAGCCCCCAAAGTAGCCGGCAGCAATACAGTGGCGGCACCAATGACTGAACCTACATCAAATTGGAATGTTGTCACCAGCAATCCTGCAGACGTTGCGATCTCAAGCGTACCGCAAGGAAACGGTGATATGTTACTCGTTACTGAAAATAAGGCATTGCCATCGGTCCAATCAGGATTTAGCGAAGAGCTAGCGGGGAATGTAGCGGACGTCCAATTAGGTGCCCCCGTGGTGTCATGACCTAGCAAGGTCATTCGGTTCGGATCAAATTGTATGATGGCATTAATCTTGCCGACGGGTTCGCCGCCGGGCACATCCGAAACCACGTACAACTGAACGTCAGCGGCGGTGCCAGCGGTCACTGTTTGCGATGACGGTCGTAGCTCTAAAGTAATGGTGGCAAACGTGCTCGGTGCCATGACCAACAGCGCGCAGCCAATTGTGAATAAACGAACCCTGGACGTAAACATGTTTGCTTCTCCCTCAAACTGTGCCGTACACTGCGAAACCACGCCGCAGCCTCTCCCTCAGAGACTACATATTACGGGCACCGTCGCACCGAAAGTATAAACCGCTTCCACCTACAAAAATTAGCCAGCAAGAGGCATAATTTGCAAGTGTAACCCGAATCTACTTCCACGACGCCAGCAGGCACCTTCATTGTACCAACCCCGTTGCTTAAAAACAACAACAATCGCATATTGCATCCGATAACGCTGGAGGTTGACGAATATAAGTAAAAACTGAACGGATAATTTTCGGACCAACGTGTCTGAGGTGCACATAGAATCAAGCGTCCCATAACCTAACAACAACTTTTCCCACGCTGCAATATCCAAAATGAGCAGGATTTTGGTTGACACGAGGATACCGATTTTGTTAACCTAGGCGAAGGTCACGGTCGGTGTGCATGATTGTGCTGGGTATGCTCACTTTCCGTACCGCCACTATTCGGACGGTCGTTCGCGGGGGGTCGATGCGATATTGAGACCATAAAACAGGTATGGGTGGAAATGTACGGGTTTTGTACTCGTTGTCATTGAACGGCCTTCGCCAGGTGGTAATAATCAGTATCTAGGCTGGATGCCAAATTTTTGGTGATGCCTTCCTAGATAAGAGGTTCTGGAAAGATGCGACAAATGGCCTTACATACTAACTGGCTGCTCGTAGCGGCGTGCGCTGCGCTAACGTGTAGCTATGCGCAGGCGGCCACCATTGATTTTGACAATTTATCGGTGGGAACAATTTACGGAGAAAATGCGTTTGATTCCGAGGGTGATCCTGTACTGCTTGAGAACGGCATCGTCATGTCTGTAGAGCGGTTCAATTTTGGAAGTTTTAGTGATTTTTTTGAAGCGACTATAATCGGCCCCGATGCAGTCGCGTTTCCGACTAATTCGCTATCGCTCAATAATATCAATGTCGCATTTGATTTCACGCAATTAGGCTTCACGCCGAATTTGGTATCTTTCGATTTTCTTGACGGCGGCGGCACGAACAATTTTTCAGTGAACGGTGGACCAGCCTTCGAATTAGCGGATCTGGCCAATATCCCGGCAATCCCTAGCAGCGGGGTCACAGCCACCGTGGCCAATGATCAAATCATCTTGAGCGGCGCTATTGAGCAGATACTCATCGGCGGCCAGGAAACTATCATTGATAACTTATCCGTCGTTCCCGAGCCTGCGTCACTGCTACTGTTAGCTGCTGGTAGTTGTGCATTGGTCCGCCGCCGATTGAAGTCTAGTCGCTAACAAATCGTCGCTAACCAAAACGCCCCCCTGCCGTTCACGGCTAAACAACGCAATTACAATTTGGTTGCCGAATGAAGATTTCGTGCCCGAGTGGACGACACTATTGGCTGTGCGTACATTCTTACTCTGGCGATGTAAGATTGTGAGGTAATGATCTGGCTAAGTATTGTAGAGAAAACGCGATCCAAACTACTCCAAAGGCCCTGCCCATACTATCGCGTGGTATATATCCATGCGTGAGCTTGATCGTGCTGGCTATCTCACAGTCCGCGCTGGCTGCTCCCAAAGTGACTATTGAAGGTGACGTTGACTTAGCAGGCCGCGTATATACATGGGTTGTGACGCACGATCATGATTCACCCATCGTGTATCTCCAGTTCCCTCAAGATAAAGCTAATGGACTTACCGCACCGGCTGGCTGGGAGGGTGATCTTGTCCGCGAGAAAGACAATCAACATCAAAGCGGCTTTGCGAATTTTACGTGTGTCAATCAGTTACGTGCGATAGCCGCGAAGCAGTCAGCTACGTTCAAACTAAATTTGATATGGAGCGGCGCAGCCCGAGGCGTTGGTGATGTCGTAGTTCGATTTGCTGACGGCACGCAAACCATCGCCTCAGCCCCGATCCCCATCACGGAGCCAGCCAGCGATCGCAATATATCGCTGATCGGACTCGGCTCGTTCTTCACCATATTCCTTTGTGTGCAAGCGATTCGCAAACGGAAACGACGAGCGGCGTAATGCTTAGAGTATCCTTTGACGGCAATTCAAATCAAGCTACTTACGAAGGTTGCCAATGTCGACTTGTCGGGTGACGGCTTGCACATGAAGATAATTCTCTCCGTTATAAAGCGTTAACTGGCCCGATACTAAAAACACAACTCCCTCCGCGCCGCGAGAAATGTTTTCGATCATCAGTTCGACGTTGCGATTAGGCAGTAGTTTCAGAGGGAGTTGTCCTTGGTCGTGGCTGCTGGTCTCTATTACGAAAGTCCACCAAGGCGATTCTTCGATCAAGCGCCCCGGCCGACGCACTATCGGTGTGCCCTCGGGACGAACTGACGGCAGTGCCGGCGCAACAAACTTAGGCATGGACGGGACAGTCGCCACAGGCGGCGCGAGTAGCCGTTGCTCCGGATTGATGTTTCTTAATCTCTTGACGACATCGTCAATAGGTGCATCAGTGGCAACTTCAACATCAGCTGGGGTAGGGCTTGGTGCAATTTTCTGCGATTCGACACGCGACACAGAGCGTACTAAAACATAATTACTTCCCGAGAATTCAGTGACTTCACCGGATAAACTGAAAAGTAATGGCTCTGCTGAGCCGACGCCAGATCGGATCATGACCTCCAGCCATTCGCTGGGTAAAATCCGTAGGAGTTCGGCACTTTCATCGTCGGTCGGTTGAAATAGCCACCATGCCCCCTGCTGCCTAATGGACCCTACCCGCTCAATCAGGCTTGTCCCTTCGGGAAGCAGCGGTTTCGGGATTCCTTTAGCCTGTAATTCACGTGAGCGTTTCGAGGAAATGATGGCATTGAAAGGTCTTGTTTCTTGAAGTTTTTGAAGCAACGCTGCTGAGGTGGTATCGGTGTGATTCCCAGATGGTTTGTCGAACCAATCCCTTTTCACTTCGGGCTGCGTCTGGGGAGACTTAGCTGGTTGCCCCTGCGGCTGCTGGGACATGGCCTGCGCAGGGTGGTAGATCAGCATGGCTAACACGACGAGCAACATGGATCGTGTAGACCTCATCGAGCGGGCTATTGGATGAGTGATTGTCATGGGCGAAGCCTCGAAGAAAACTACTGATCTTACAACCAAACATTCCAGAAACAGAAACAAACCACGTACATGGTTAAAATCCGCAGCCTATTTGTCAACACGCAGCCAAGATTTTACCGTTCCTAATTCGAGCGCCGACTATTTCGCGGTGAGCTGGCTGGCTAATTTTGTCGTATCCGTCACCGGCAATTTACAGGAATAATTCTCGCACACATACGCCGTGGGCTTTCCGTTTCTCATCTGCTTGCCCTTGAGCAGGGGCAAGTCTGAATCGGGATCGGGCTTGGCCGAGGTAACGACGACCTTGTTGGGAATATATGTTTCATACACCGTACGCATCAAGGCCTTGGTCGCCTCATCTTCAGGATCGCCAATGATGACAATTTCTTTTACGCGATCGTGATAAAAATCCACGGCGCATAACAATCGCTCATGCGACATCGAAGAGCGATTAGTCGAAGCGCCTAGGTCTTTGAAAATAGATTCGGCGCTCACACGGAAATCCTTGCGATCCAGAAGAACAGCTAGCCGTAGTAGGTTCATCGCATGTATGGAATTCCCAGCGGGGATGGCTCCGTCGCGGGAGTTCTTGGAGCGTGCGATCAATTGCTCGGCGTCATTCGCCGTGAAAAAGAATCCGCCGCTGCCCTCATCGAAGTAATACTTGATCGACGTTTCTGTTAGTTCGACAGCCGCATCGAGCCATTTTCTTTGCCCGGTCGCCTCGTAAAGATTGATTAGGCCATCGATGAAAAATGCGTAGTCGCTGAGGTAAGAAGTGAGCCTTGCTTGACCTTTCCTAGAAGTCCGAAGCAATCGACCGTCTTTACGCATGTGATCGAGTATAAAATCTGCGGCCTTTGCTGCGGCGTCAGCATACTTAGGCTCATCTAGCACGCGAGCGCCCTTGGCCATGCTGGCTATCATTAGACCGTTCCAGCCGGTTAAGACTTTATCGTCCAACGGTGGCGGCACGCGTTTGGATCGGACCTGCATCAACTTGGACCGCCACGTCTTCAGTTTTTGCGTGAACTGACCAACCTCAAGGCCATGCGCTTTGGCGAACGCATCTGGCGGTGTAGTGATGTGCAGGATGTTCTTCGCCCCAGCTGGTGCGTGACCTCGATGCTCGAACCAGTTGCCCCTTGATGTCACATCGTAGTAATCACAGAATAGCTTACCGTCGTCTGGCCCCAAAATGTGATTAATCTGCTCGACCGTCCAGATGTAGAACTTGCCTTCCAATCCTTCGCTGTCGGCGTCTCGACTGGAAGAAAACCCTCCGTCCGGGTCTTGCATATCCGCTATGACGTAATCGAATATGTCAGCAGCAGTGTAGGCGTAGAGCGGGTCTTTGGTCACTTGATAGGCATCAAGATAAATGCCGCTGACCATGCCCTGATCGTAAAGCATTTTCTCGAAGTGTGGGACAAGCCAATCTACGTCGGTGCTATACCGGCAGATGCCGCCGCCTACATGGTCGTAGATTCCGCCTCGGGCCATCTGATCGAGTGTCACCTTGACTGCAGCCATGAGATCGCTGTTGTTACTTCTTTTATACGCACGCAGCATAAGGTCCATAGCCATGCTTGGCGGGAATTTGTTGGAGCCGCCGCCGGACATACCGCCTTTGGCCTTGTCGAAATAGCGGGCGAAATTATTGGCACCATTATCAACAACTTTTCGTGAGATCACGTCCGTAGCAGGTGCGGATGAAACTGACCAATCGGCGAAGAATTGCTGGGCTGCGGTGGCGCTATTGAAAATCTTCTCGCGATCATTGAGCCAGCCATCGCCCAACTGGTTCAGCGTGGACATAAATCGATCTTTCGGGAAATAGGTTCCCGCGAGGAACGGTTGGCCGTCGGGCAAGAGCCACACGCTCATTGGCCAGCCGCCGTGCTGGGTGGATGCCTGGGTGTAAGCCATATAAATCTCGTCGATGTCTGGACGCTCTTCGCGGTCGACTTTGATGCTGACAAAATGCTCGTTTAGTAACGCGGCTACGTCTTCCTGCTCAAAGCATTCGTGCTCCATAACGTGACACCAGTGGCAAGCGGCGTAGCCTATGCTCAAGAAAATTAACTTGTCCTCATCCTTGGCTTTCTGGATAGCCACCTCGCCCCACTCGTGCCAGTCCACGGGGTTGTGGGCGTGCTGCAAAAGGTATGGGCTGGTAGAGTTGATGAGAGAATTCGTATGCTTATGTTGGGTCGTCACGTGGGACTCCGTGGTTTTGGTTTTGTCTGGTGGCGTTGCCAGAGCTGTCGTAGTTGATGCGAAAATCATCGATGCGCATATGGCCAAACATTTCAAAGCCAGTGAGCATCTTTTATTAGAGCCGCGGGCTTCAGCCCGCGCGGACTTGGAATTTGATATGTCTACAATTACTTTTTGTCGTTCGGCGCGATCAACAGGAGTCCAGCCGCAAAGGCGACCAAGAATTAGCGAAGATTGAAGCTTCATGTTGATAGCACGACCGTAGCTCCGCGCGGGCTGAAGCCCGCGGCTGGTTTTTGTGTGTAGTTTCTGCCTGGCATGGATTCCAGTGTTACGGTCAAATCTGTTAATAATATAGCCATTTTAAGA
>JAJDDW010000109.1 GCA_029260115.1 Phycisphaerae bacterium
CTTCCGCTTACCCTTGCTCTTCGATCCTATTCGTACGACACTACTCATGACACGGCTCCTTGTTTGATGGAATTGTCGAAAATCCACCGTCAAATATGGGGCCGTTCGTCTAAAATTTCAACTAAAAATAGCACACAACCCGTATTGCGCCAGGAAATCGCACTAGTGGTATGTCGATTATCGCGTTCAGTCGTGCGGCTATTGTTCAAAAATCTTTCGTAGAAAGTGCAGCGTCGTGGCCCGTCCGGCCCTGGCCCAGGAAGTCATGAAGGGGATGTACTTTGTGCAGGCGGCCAGCGTCCCACTCTATCGACCATCGCTACGCTTGGGCGGCGCGAGCGACGGTCGACAGGGCCCCGAACCGCAGGCCTCTACGTTCCGGGATGCAAACTTTTTCGAAAGAGACACAACGAACAAATTTCAAACGTCGTTCGTCCGACGCAATCGTTCCGAGACGGACTGCACTACTACATATAGCACGGGCACAAGGATGACGCCGAGTACGAGGGCGCTGACCATCCCTCCGAAAACCACCGTGCCAAGCGAGCGACGGCTGGTGGCTCCCGCGCCCGTCGCTATGACTAGTGGCAGGACGCCAAGTATGAACGAAAGCGAAGTCATCAGGATTGGACGGTACCGCAACCGCGCAGCTTCCACAGCCGCCGCACGAATGGTCGCGCCCTCGCTGTGGCGCTGCTGGGCAAATTCGACAATCAGGATGGCGTTTTTGCTCGATAACGCAATCAGCAATACCAAACCGATCTGTGCATAAGTATTGTTATCGATCGGTGTCAGCCACAATGACACGCTGGCACCAACAATCGCTAGTGGCACTGACAAAATGACGACCAGCGGCATGGACCAGCTCTCATACTGTGCGGCCAGGACAAGATAGACGAATACCAGCGCCGCAGCGAAAATGTAAATCGCTTGCCCGCCCACGCGCTTTTCCTGAAACGACATTCCGGTCCATTCGTAGCCCACGGAATTTGGAAACGCATCCACAATCGCCTCCAAGCGCCCCATCGCCTTACCGGTACTGTGTCCGGTCGCATTTTGTCCCATGACCATAATGGCAGGGTACAGGTTGTATCGTACGATCCGCTGTGGCCCGGAAGTCTCGGCGACATCAACGAGCGTGGCCAACGGGATCATGTTACCAGCAGCGCTACGAACTTTCAGCAAACTGATGTCATCCGGTTGATCTCGAAACTCGTGATCAGCCTGGACGCGGACGGAGTATACGCGCCCAAAGCGACTAAAATCGTTGACATAAACCGAGCCAAGTTGTGTCTGCAATGTCTGCGAGATCTCAGTGATCGGTACGCCAAGTTTCTTGGCCTCCGTGCGATTAATATCTACGAATAACCGCGGCGTGTCCGCGCGGAAGGTAGTGAAAGCCTGGACGACTTCGGAAGTTGCGTTGGCCTGTTGAAGCAGGTCTCCAGCGAATGCCTCCAGCGCGTTAATGCCGATATCGCGACGGTCCTGCAACAGCAGTTCGAAGCCGCCCGTTACGCCCAGTCCGCGGATGGCCGGAAGTCCAAATGCTAGAATCTCTGCTTCCTGAATCTCGCTGGCTTGCCTTGCGAATCGTCCGATCACGGCGCGGAGTGATTGTGCTGGTGTTGTCCGCCGATCCCATGGTTCGAGCGACGCGAAGGCCGTTGCTTTGTTGGATGCGTTCGCCGAATCGATAAACGAATAGCCGCCGACCATGACGTAGTTTCTGATTTCGGGGATGCCGCCAAGCATCTCGTTCACACGTTCAGCTACCGCCGTCGTGCGTTCGAGTGACGCGCCCTCGGGAAGCTGGATGTTTACCAGCATGAAACCTTGGTCCTCGTTCGGGATGAACGCCGTAGGCTCAGAACGCAATAGATAAGCGGCTGATCCCGTCAACGCAATGAAGAGGGCAATCATGATTGGCGCCCTGCGGACCGCGCCGCCAACAGTCACGCTATACCAGCCGCGAATCCAATCGAATGTGGTGTTGAACATGCGAAACGGCAGTGCTCGCCTGCCGGGTGATTGGCGCAACAACACGCCGCATAGCGCCGGACTGAGTGTCAACGCATTAATCGACGAAAAGATCGTCGCCGCGGAAATGGTTAGAGCAAACTGTCGATAGAGTCTCCCGGTGATTCCGCCGAGCATGGCAGTCGGCACGAATACGGCCAGCAGCACAAGCGTCGTTGCGATCACAGGCCCGGTGACTTGCAGCATCGACTTAACCGCGGCGTCCTTCGATGAAAGCGCTTCGTCGTCGATGATGCGCATCGTATTCTCGACGACCACGATGGCGTCGTCCACCACAATGCCGATCACAAGCACCAGCCCAAAAAGTGTTAGCGTGTTGATAGAGTACCCGAGCGCAAACATGACTGCGAATGTGCCAATGAGCGAGACCGGAATCGTTACTGCTGGCACAAGCGACGCCCGAAAGTCCTGCAGGAAGATGTACACGACTAGGAAAACCAACATGCCCGCGATGAGCAGCGTCTTGATGACCTCGCCGATCGAGGCCGAGATGAAAAGCGTCGCGTCGTACATTACACGATACTCGAGTCCGGTCGGAAAGCTCTGCGACAGCTTCTCCATTTCAGCCTTGACGCCGTCGGCGACCTGCAGCGCATTTGAGCCGGGAAGCTGGAAGATGCCTAACGCGACGGAGGAATCACCGTTGAGTTGGGCGTATGACTCATAATTCTCCGCGCCCAATTCCACGCGTGCCACGTCCATGACACGAACCAACTCGCCAGCCTCGCTTCCCTTGATGACGATTTGCTCGAATTGCTCGGCTTCTTGCAGGCGACCGAGTGCACTCACCGTGTATTGGATTTTTTGTCCCGCAGGACTTGGTGCCATGCCGATGCGGCCAGCGGGGATCTGCGCATTCTGCTCGCGGATTGCCGTGATCACGTCGCCTGGCGTCAGATCACGCGAGGCGAGCTGATTAGGATCAAGCCAAATGCGCATCCCAAAATCACGCCCGCCGAGGATACTGACTGATCCCACGCCGTCCACGCGGCTGAGCACGTCCTTGATGTGAATCGAAGCGTAGTTGCTGAGGTATACTGGGTCGTTTTGCCCGTCGGTGGAGACTAGGCTCAGCACGAGCATCATGTCGGTGGATTGCTTCGTGACAGAGATTCCTTCGCGAACGACTTCCTCCGGCAACGACGGCTCGGCCAGTGCAGCGCGGTTTTGTACCAGCATTTGGGCCACGTCTAGGTCTGTTCCGACGTCAAAGGTCACCGTCAACCGCATGGAACCATCGTCCGACGACTGTGAAGACATGTACAACATGTCCTCCACGCCGTTGACCTGCTCCTCAATCGGGAATGCAACCGTGTCGGCGACGATTTGGGCGTTGGCCCCGGGATAAATGGCAGAGATAATGATCGTCGGCGGCACGACGTCCGGCAGGTTTTCTACCGGGAGAAACGGAATGCTCACGCCCCCCACGAACACGATGAGCATCGAGAGCACGCTCGCGAAGATGGGGCGAAAGATGAAAAAACGACTGAACATGTGCCCCCTATGGCTTAACGGCCGTCGTGGGCTGCGGCGTCGCGGCAGCCCTCACCAGTTCAGGTTTGACGGGCATGCCCGGCCTGGCACGTTGTAACCCGCGAATGATCACCCGATCGTTTTCAATGAGTCCAGACTTAACGACGCGCAGGCCATCGTACACGGTACCTAGTGATACTGTTCGCCGCTCGGCTGTGTCCTTGTCGTTCACGACGATGACATAGTGGCTGTTCAGGTCGATGCCGATGGCCTCCAACGGGACCAGCATGGCCTGTTCCTTCACCTTGAACGGGACGCGAACACGGGCAAATAGTCCGGGGAATAGAATGTAGTCCTCATTGCGAAATACCGCCCGCACGCGGATGGTGCCGGTGCGTGGATTCACGCTGTTATCCACATAGTTGATGCGGCCTTCGAACGGGAAGTCAGTTTGATTCGTCAATCCCAAGAGCGCGATAGCGTCCGGAGGTTCTCCTCGGTTGATCGCTTCACGGCGCCGATCCGTGTAATCGAGGAATACCTTTTCGCTGGCGTCGAAATAAACGTAGATGGGATCCAGCTTAGCAACGGTAGTGAGCAAAGTGTTTTCGCCCGCCCCGACCAGGTTGCCGACATCAACGAAGGGACGACTGACGCGACCGCTGATCGGCGACTTGACCTCGGTGTAAGCCAGATTCAGACGTGCGTCATCGACGGCTGCTTCCGCCGCGCGAACCGCAGCCTCGGTGATCGCGATGGCCGTATCGACATCGATCTGTTCCTCCTCATTCGCCGAGCCCTGGGCAGTTAGTTGATCGATCTTATGCTTCTC
The DNA here is from genome assembly GCA_029260115.1 of Phycisphaerae bacterium. Lineage (GTDB taxonomy): Bacteria > Planctomycetota > Phycisphaerae > UBA1845 > UBA1845 > JAJRPG01. The sequence goes on from JAJDDW010000109.1 coordinate 4,346, forward strand.
CCACTTGGCACGCGTATATTCGGCTTCGCGGCGGTTGAGTTCTGCCTGAGCCTTTTCGATTGCAATGCGGTACGGCTTCTGCTCGATGACAAAGAGGACGTCGCCGGCCTTAACCATCGAGCTGGCAACAAAACGCACTTCTTCGAGAAACCCACGCACCCGCGCGCGGATCTCGACTGACTCAATGGCTTCCGTGTGACCGCTGAAGTCGTTAAAGGATTGCACATCACGTCGCACGGGCACGGCAACTGTCACCGTCGGCGGAATCGCTGCGGGCGATACAGTCTCTTCACGGCAACCCAATAGCGTGATCAACCCAATCGTGGGGAAGAGTATGAATTGTGGCAATCGAAGACGCGCGCTGAAGCTTGTCGACCGTTTATAGCCGATGCGTGTCACCGACTGCATTTCCATTCCTGGTCGGCCTATCATTTGAGCATATTGACTGGACTAGGGCCATAGGTCAATTAGCAGCCGATGCCGGCAAGAAGTAAACGAAATTAATTACCGACCAGACGATGATCGCCCCGGTGGGACGGTTTCTGATCAGGCTCTCTGCAGGCCAGTTGTTCGTGTAACTGATGTCCGTACCCGGCCGGTTGGTAGCGCAGGCCCAAGACGTTCAGAAGAAGAAGGCGTTCATCGTATGCTGCCGCTCCGCCGACTTGATGCTGTTAGTGGGGATCGCGTATGCCTCACGCAGTTTGTCGAGCTGAGGATCCTCACCAAATAACGCGGTGTAGTGCGTGCCAACATTGCGAACGGCCTCTGCTCGAATCGGTGAAACGAGTACTTCGCACGTGACTATGGCGTTGAGGCTCAGCGCCTGGTCACGGAACTCAACGATGTGGCGGGCATCGATGCATGCGTGGATGACATCCACGTAAAACAGTCCGTCCCCCAACATGAATGTACCAAGATCCGGGACGTGTCGCTCCCCGTCTTATGAGTTTGGCGCAGGGGGACTTGGTGCGTACAAGGCTGGCTTTGGCAGGAGCCCGCGTGTACACTGACCTGTGTAGCTACTGATGTCGTACGCGACTGGATGTCGTTTCGCTCTGGTTTTCTGTGCCGATGGACGGCAGCCATCGGCGAAAAGCATTACAACATCCTGGCCGCCGTGCCCGCCGAAGTCATGTTGTTTGACTTAGCCTTACCTTAGCGGGCCAAGTCGCCTACTTTTTTCATCAACCACAAGGAGAAAACCATGAATTCAAAACGAGAATACGTTACCTCAGCAGGCTTGCTGCTGCTCCGAGTTGGCATTGGATGCCTGCTGCTGGTTCACGGCATCGCGAAGGTTCAAGGGTTCAGCGAAATGTCCGCAGCATTTCCTGATCCGATTGGATTGGGGAGCAAGCTTAGCCTGATCATGGCCATTGGTGCGGAAGTTGGTTGCTCGCTCCTTTTAATCGTTGGAGTCGCGTCCCGTCTGGCGGCAATTCCATTGGCAATCACGATGCTCGTCGCGTTGTTCATTGTTCACAGTGAAGATCCGTGGAAAGTGAAAGAACTCGCCGCCGTGTATCTTCTCGTGTTTGTCACGCTGCTGCTGACCGGTCCAGGCTGTTTTTCGCTGGACCATTTGTGGCGGACTAAGTCCAGCAACGGCGAAAGCAGTGGCGTTGAGCGCAACCAATGACTTCTCATGAAACTAGACGTGCCATTGATCCAAATGTTCGCCTCGGCCACGTGCATTTGAAGGTCGCCGATTTGGAACGGGCGTTGCGATTTTACCGCGACGTGCTGGGCTTTGAACTCACCCAGCGATACGGCAGTCCGGCTGCGTTTGCCCGGTTGCCCAGCTGCCCCGGTAGCAGTGCTTCCCAATACCGCGATCGCAGGCGCGGCAGCCTATCTGTTGTTGCAAGCGGTCGGCTTGACGCAACCTCAGGCTGCGGCGGTGGGCATGGACTCTAACTCCCGACGCGTTAATTAAGGCTCCCCGACTCCTCGGCGGCAACCGCTAAGTCATCGGGTGTACACGCCGGGATCCTCGTCTACACTGTGTACAGTCTAGGCCAACGACCGGACACAGATCGCCGATGCGGTGAACGTCACGGTCAGCACGCTCGACGAAGCCCCGCGCGGCTACGCCGACTTCGACGATAGCGTCGCTAAGAAGTTAGTCATCGATCCTTACGGTGTCCTGAAGGACGCCAGATAGAAACTCGCAACAATGGACATCGTTTTCAAGTGGATGTTGAACGCAGGCTGGACCGAACACTCGGCCCACAGCGTCCTTCTTTTGCTCATGGTTCTGTTCAAGAGCATACACGTCGGGAGCTGTCGCTCCGAGACCAAGTCGGCCTTGAAGCCATCTCCATTTCGCATTCTGATTCTCCTCTCTGGCGCGATCGGCGCGCTTGTCGTCCATCGCGCCATGATGAATCTCCCCATCGGGTATGCTATTCTGGGCGCCGAGCCGGTCGGTCCCGGCACTTGGTTCAATCTGAGTGCCTTCGCGCTCGTGTTCTTCGCCATTGACCAACTCCACAATAGGGCATGGTGGCTTAGGAGGCGCTTTCGGCCTTGGATGGCGCCGAAACTAGACTCGCAGGTGTCTCCATGAAAGAACTACCTCAGGATACCAAGCGAGTAAGCCGGGTCCTTCGGGATCCGATCCCGATTGTTCCGATCCAGAGGCTCACCCGTCCGTTCGTACGGTTCTTGCATGTTGAGTCGGCGAGCGGCGTAGTACTCGTCGCCTGCACGGCAATTGCGATCATCCTCGCGAACTCACGCTGGGCCGATCCGTTTCGCGCGTTCTGGGACCAGTCGGCCCGCATCGGCATAGGAAGCTACGCTCTCGACTACCCCCTATGGTACTGGGTAAACGATGGACTGATGACGATCTTCTTCTTCGTCATCGGGTTGGAGATCAAGCGTGAAGTTACGAGTGGCGAGCTGCGCGATCGCCGTAAGCTCGCGCTTCCGGTCATCGCCGCGATCGGCGGCGCCCTCGTACCCGCGGCGATCTACGCGGCACTTCAATGGGGTGCGACCGGCCAGCGTGGATGGGCTATCCCGATGGCCACGGACATCGCATTTGTCGTCGGCTGTCTCGCGCTGTTGGGGAAACGCGTGCCCGCCGGGTTGAAGATCTTTGTCCTGACGCTAGCGATTGTTGATGACATTCTTGCCGTTTCGGTCATCGCGGTCTTTTACAGCGAGTCGATTACGCTGGGGTGGGTGCTGGCCGCCGCAGCGGGTTTCGGGTTGACGGCGATGCTTAATCGGCTCGGTGTTCGTACGGTTGCCGTGTATGTGCTCGTTGGTGCCGGCATCTGGTTTTGCACGCTCAAGTCCGGCGTTCACCCGACGATCGCTGGCGTCTTGCTGGGCCTTCTGACGCCGGCGAGCGCATGGCTCGGGTCCAACTGTCTGCTCGAGGCTATAGATGGCGCGGCAATCACGTTGCAGCATGGAGCGAAGCCTGAGCAGTCTGCGCTACTCCGTCAGATAAGGCTGGCAAGCCGTGAGACCGTCTCTCCGCTGGAGCGCCTGGAGGTCGCGCTGCATCCGTGGGTTGGATTCGCAATCATCCCCATATTCGCGTTGGCCAACGCTGGCGTTCCGATTGCGGTCGATGCCGTCGTTGACCCGGTCGCGATCGCCGTGGCAGCCGGGCTCGTGATCGGCAAACCGGTCGGCATCGTTGCCCTTGCTTGGCTCACCATTCGATTGAATTGGGGCGCTTTGCCCGCAGGCGTATCCTGGTCAGCGCTCGTGGGCGCCGGTTGCCTCGCTGGCATTGGGTTCACCATGTCGCTGTTCGTGGCTTCGCTCGGTCTCGAAGGGGACGCACTACTGGCTGCCAAGTCCGGAATTCTGACCGGATCCGCGATCAGTGGGGTACTTGGCCTTGTCATCCTCATTCGCGTACTGCGGCCGTATGCGCCAGCGGGGTCGCAATGACGACTCTAACCCTGTTTGGCATTGGTCTGTGCTTCCAGTCATCGTTCGAAGTCACTGACGCTTTGGTTTCTTACATTCAGCCAACTATGCAAAAAAGGAAACGCGGATACGTGCCATGGCCCCCTGGACACTGCTCTCTGAAATCGTGATTCTGTTGGTAGCATCGTTGCTGGTGGGAGGCGTATTTGCCCGCTTCCGGCAGAGTCCCCTCGTCGGGTATATTCTTGCCGGCATGGTGCTTGGAGGCCCTGGCAGCATCGGTCTCGTGCGCTCCCAGCAAACCATCGAATTTATAGCCGAACTCGGAGTCTCGTTGCTTCTGTTCAGCATCGGCCTCGAATTCGCATGGAGCCGAGTCAAGAAGCTGGGCGTGACAATTCTGCTCGTCGGCATTCTGCAGATCATTTTGACAATGGCATTGGGTGCCATCGCTGGCATCGTCGCAGGGCTGCCAGGGAGAGAGTCCATTGCCGTAGGTGCTATGGTTTCGTTGAGTAGCACTGCAGTCGTTCTAAGAATTCTTATGGAACGGGCCGAGGGCGATAGCCCGCATGGACGTAATAGCATTGGCATCTTGCTAGTGCAGGATGCGGCTGTAGTGCCTTTGGCGATACTCATCGCGATGCTCGACGGCGGTGGAGGCGTCACAGAAGTCGCGGCTGACGCGAGTAGGATTCTCTTGCTGGCCGCGGGACTCATCATCGGACTTTGGATTGTCGTGGGCAAGATCGCGGTTTACGCGCTCGGGGCGCTCACCCTTGAACGAAACCGTGAGCTAACCATCATACTCGCCGCTGCAACCGGACTCGGTTCCACCTGGGCCGCCCACGCAGCCGGTGTTTCTCCCGCATTGGGCGCTTTTGTCGCAGGTATATTCCTTGGTGGCTCACCATTTGCCACCCAAATCCGCGCTGACATTTCGCCCCTTCGGGTCTTGCTGCTCACGATGTTCTTTGGTTCCGCGGGAATGGTCGCCGACCCTCTTTGGATCGTGCATCACCTGCCCCTAGTCTTGGGGATCAGCTTCCTGCTGATGCTCAGCAAAACTGCCGTTGTTTGGGTGATAGTTCAGTTGTTAGGGCAGCCAGCTCACATAGCGGCCAGTACCGGCATTGCACTATCGCAGATTGGCGAATTTGCGTTCGTGCTTGGGAGTATTGGAAAGGCGAGCGGTGTTGTGAGTGACGAAACCTATCTTCTGGTCGTTTCGATCGCCATCGTAACCTTAATCGCAAGTCCGATCCTTCTCCCCGCAGCGCCATCGCTCGGAAGGCGAATCGCCTCGCTGCTTTCGCGTTCGAAACCCGTACCGAGTCCAAGTAGCGACAGTCAAGCGAGCACGCCAGACATTGTAATCATTGGTTTTGGACCTGCCGGTCAAATTGCGGCTAACTCGCTGCTCCGCCACGCCGAACGCGTCTTGGTGATTGACCTCAATCGTAAAGGCGTGAGAAGAGCGCAGGCACTTGGTTTCATCGGTCAAGTGGGTGACGCCACACAGACTGAAGTACTGGAGCATGCTCGAGTTTCGTTGGCAAAACTGGTGGTTATCACCGTGCCTCATCACGACTCCGCCATACGCATACTTGAGCAGGTTCGTCGATTAGCGCCACACGCTCACGTCGTTGCTCGATCGCGTCACGAACTACACACATCTGACTTTGTAACGGCTGGCGCACACACTGTGGTTGGAGACGAGGAACAGACTGGCCACAGTTTAGGCAAACATTTAGAGAGGTGGTTCTCGTCGCTTCAGGAGCCAGTGATCGACTTGTGTGACCGATGATGAGCATTGTATTAGTATGACTAGAGGTAAGGCAAAATGACTGAGAAAAACACAGCTGAAGCGTTCCTGGCACGTGCATCCTCAAGGCTGCTTTGGCCAACCGCTGCTGGCTCGATATTGCTCATGGTAGCATTGCTCGTCCTGCTCATCACGGTAAAGGGATCCGTTGATCGCTTTGAGGACCAACTGCATTACCAGCCACCATTGGGAGCGGAACGCTCAGCGTTTCACTCAACTAAATATTTGGCTAAGAGCCAGTCGCTGTATGTTCCCGTATACTCACATGTTTACATTCATGATGGTGCGCCGTTTCACCTGACCGCGACGTTGAGCATTCGAAACACCGACTCTGCAAACCCGCTATTCGTTCAGAGCGTACGGTACTACGACAGCGCAGGGAAGTTCGTACGGCAATACATTGAGCAGCCGTTGGAAATTGCGCCACATGCTACGACGGAATTCCTTGTCGAAGAGAAGGACAAAACCGGTGGGTCGGGAGCGAACTTCGTCGTGGAGTGGGCATCGGAAAACCCACTTACGCAGCCGGTGGTTGAAGCCGTCATGATCGGTGCCAGCGGCCAGCAGGGTATTTCCTTCGTTTGCCCCGCCGTCGTCGTCAGTGAGACGCGGCGCGAGCCACATGAGCTATCGGGCGCTGAGGATTCCAGCAGCGTCCCAACGCCTTGATACTCAACTATTCCTTCGGTGACAGGTACGCAGCTAACAGACCGCCGACGAGGGTCATGATGAGGAACACTAGCCAGTGCGTAGTTGGATTGTCGACCGCGGGCCATACAGGCACGTTTTTTCCGTAGATGCCGGCGATCAGTGACATGGGAAGCATGATCGTCGCCTCGTGCGGTCCGAATGCTGCCGCAGGAATTTTAGACAAGGCTTCAGATCCTTGCATGATCGATTCACATGAAATAAAAGGTCAGCAAAGGATGTCAGGCCATGAATACAAGAATCGCTAAATTCGCAATCACCATTTGCGTTCTGGGACTCGGCGGCAACAATACGTTAGCGCAAAATGCCAATCCTTACCAAGGTTTCAACATCCCAACTAAACAAGGAAGAGCCATGCCTAAACCCAAAGTCATCATCTTTGATGTAAACGAAACTCTGCTCGATCTTGCTCCGCTGAAGACATCTGTCGGCAAAGCGCTTGGCGACCGGGAAGATCTCTTGCCGCTATGGTTTTCGACGATGCTGCACTACTCGCTCGTGGAAACCTTAACCAGAAACTATCACAGCTTCGGAGAAATCGGCACCGCCGCTCTCATGATGGTGGCCGACCGGCAAGGCATTAAACTTGAGTACGAAGACGCCAAGGTAGCGGTTGTCACACCGCTTCGAACACTGCCGCCACATGAAGACGTTGCGGCCGGGCTAAGATTGCTCTCCGAAGGGGGGTTTCGGCTCGTCAGTTTGACCAACTCCTCCGCCGAGGGGTCTGAAGCTCAATTGAGAAACGCAGGTCTGGCAGGCCTGTTTGAAAAACGCTACAGCGTGGAGAGTGTCAAGAAGTACAAGCCGCATCCGGACACTTACCGCTTGGTCATCCATGATCTCGGCGTAAGGCCGGACGAAGTACTGATGGTTGCCGCACATGCCTGGGATCTAATTGGAGCCAAGAACGTTGGGCTACAAACTGCCTTCATCGCTCGGCCTGGCACATCACTCTATCCGAACGCCGCAAAGCCTGATTATATAGTGGGCGATCTGCCAGAGCTCGTGAAACTCCTGCAGGAAGCAGATTGAGTTGAAGAGAATAGGGAGGCCGCATCATGATGTATATCATCGAGAACCACGAGCAGTGGCTACCGAGTTCAACGCCGCTTGGATCGCCCACTTTCAGGAGACCGGTGCGTTCAACTGGAAGCTGTATTCGGGTATTCGCAACAGCCAAATCAACACGCGGGGCGGACTTGAGCTGAGCCGGAGTCGCCTCGGCTTGATCTCCTCGGCCGGCCGACACCTGCGTGCGTATTAAGCTCCCTTCGATGCCGCCATCCCGCTCGGAGACTATTCGATTCGTTCCATTCCTAATGTTGGACGGTTTTCGGCGCGCCGCGGTTTTCTCCTGCATGCACCCGGGCGTGGCCTGCGTTCGCCTGTGAAACCTCTTCACTACCCGTAACCGCCGCACAGCTATTTCCGCTCCGACGATTCCTGAAGGTATGTAGACTTCGTGGCAGCACCACCTATGTATTTGGCTCAGCCCATCGACATCCAGTTCCAAATGGCTGGACGGCAGCCACCGACCTAGTTGGCCCGAGGTCGCCCGAATCCGCCCTGGCACCCCAGAATCGACGGTTGCGTTGCATTCATATGTTACCCTGCGCTGTGGTCGAGTTGGCTGGCCGGACCACGACCGAACTGTTTTGCCACGACCGGCATGCCGAGCCAATCACCGTCCAGTCTTTGATAGTGGCGTCTTCGATACGGCCCCAAGCTCTGATCGTGACCGATGCGCCAATGTTCGTTGTACTGTTTGTGCGGGTGCAGACAAAGCAGTCCTCCTCAAGTCGTGTGTTGTCGCCGATCACGATTCGCCCCTAGTCTGCGAAAAGACGCACATTCGGTCCGATCCAGCAGCCGCGACCGATGACCACAGAACCTCTAATGTCCGCCGTCAAGCGAATAAACGGTCGTCCGGTCAGAAGTAGAGTTGATGGTTGCACTTTGTCGTTCATCTCTGAATCTCCAGTTACGGTTCCGGATGCCCTCCGTCGCGCTCGACGCGGTAAGACACGACTTATGGGAATATCCCGCGATCCTTGTAGGTACGTTCCAACCGCTCTAGCGCCAGAACAAAGGCCGCTGTTCGCCTATCGATGCCCAATTCACGAGCCTTGTCGCGCACGTTGCCGTACGCGCTCATAATCTTTTTCTGCAGTTTGAAGTCCACTTCTTCGAGGTCCCAGAATTCGCTACGCTTGTTTTGTAGCCACTCGAAGTAACTGACGATCACGCCGCCGGCGTTGCAGAGGATGTCGGGGATCACGTCAATCTTGCGCTGCTGCAAGATGGCATCGCCATCCGGATCGGTGGGTCCATTCGCGGCTTCGGCTACAAGGTCTACGTTGAGCCAACGCGCCGACTCACCGGTAATCTGGTTTTCCATTGCCGCAGGAACAAAAATGTTCGCAGCCGTCTGCATGAACATGATGTTGTCTACGAATTCCCCACCAGGGTACTTGAGGACACCACCATGCACCTTCACATAGCGGAGTAAATCATCGGGGTCGATTCCGTCACGGTTACGCGTTCCGCCTGTCACGTCGGACACCGCGATAAGTTTGGCGCCAAGCTTTGTCAACAGCCGTGCGACCCACGATCCTACGTTCCCAAATCCCTGGAGGATGAAGGTTGCGTCGTTGAGGGACAACTTGCGATCCTGTGCCCATTTTTCGATGCAATAGACAACGCCCTGACCCGTCGCTTTGTCGCGACCCACACTTCCGCCAGCGGCGACAGGTTTGCCAGTGACAACATGGATATTCCGCTGTCGCTCGTGTGGTGGCATCGTGGACAGATACGTATCGAGAATCCATGCCATGATCTGCGCGTTCGTGTTCATGTCCGGCGCCGGAATGTCGTATTCCGGGCCTATGTTGTCACCGAGCGCAAACACGAATCGGCGGGTGATTCGTTCGAGTTCTGTCACAGAGTACTTGGAAGGATCGATCTGCACGCCGCCCTTTGCACCGCCAAACGGAATACCCGCCAGCGCGCACTTGAATGTCATCCACGCTGCCAACGCTCGCGCCTCATCGATGTCAAGCTGCGGATGATAGCGTAGACCGCCCTTAAATGGGCCAAGCGCATCGTTGTGCTGGACACGGTAACCCGTGAACATCTCGACCTCGTTATTGTTCATCTTCACCGGGAAGTGGGCGACGATCTCGTTTTCAGTCGATGCCAGAATCTTCCGGATATTGGGATCAAGCTGCATGATGTCGGCGGCCTTGTCGAATTGTGCAAGCACGTTTTCATAGAGGCTGTTCCTCGTTGTTGCCGCCTGTGCCGGAACCAGCATTGCGTCATGGTCTGTTTCATCCCGCGCTGTTTCACAAACTTGCGGCGTTGGTTTTCGGGGTCGTTTATTGTCGACCGCGTCTAATCGGTCGACCGTTTCTACTTTGATCGTCATCGTTGAACTCCTTCCATGTTTCGATTCTGCGAAAGGTTAGCGCTTATAAAGTTGAGGACTCCTTTGTCCGCCGAGCTACTCATATTCTTCGCAATGAAACACGCCTTCTTTAGGTTTTGGATACGTGCAGGTCTCGCGCTTCTCGCAGATCGAGCACAATCCCGGATACCACTCATGGTTCGCCATTTCCCACCGTTCCCGACCATCCTGTCGGACAACGCTGACGGGAGCCGGAGCTGCAACCACGCCTTCGAACTCGTCGCAGGTCGTCACAGGACGATCTACAGACCTTGGAAATGTACAATCGGCTTCGTTGACGCAGGTCGTGCATAGCCCAGGATACCATTCTCGATTGGCCATACGATAGCAATCCGACATTGGGTTCGTGGACTGCGATGCCCCCGAAATTTTCTGTCCGCCCCAATCTGTTTCCTCACGTGTTCTTACTGTCAGGCTCTTGGTTTTCACGGTACACCTCCTTATGTTTGGAGACTCATTTAAGTCGCGAGCAAACAATTCCGCGCGACTGCATAGGTCATAAAGGCATGATGCAGGCCAGGATGGAACCGATATCCAGTCTCGCGACTGAATGACGCGAGCGGCGCGTAAGACCTTACCGAGAATGGAGTTATGAGAGTTCGCGATGTGGATGCGAAGCGCACGAAATGTAGGCGAATAGTGGAAGCGATGGGGAGAAATGAACCGCCGGGGAGAAACGCCCCGGATTGCAACGGTTGTTACTCGGCTTCATCCATGCGGTAGTTTTTAAGTTTTTCGCGGAGGGTTTTTCGGTCAATTCCGAGGATTTCGGCGGCGCGGGTCTTGTTGTTCTCGACGGATTCGAGCACGAAGCGGATGTGCTCAGCTTCCACTTCCGCCAAGGCTCGGAGCTCGCGACCTGCCCCCGGCAGGGCGTGCCGCATGGGCGCGGGCAGATCCGAGGTGTCGATGTTGCTGTGGTCGGTCATGACGACCAATCGCCGAATAAGGTTTTCTAGCTCCCGAATATTGCCAGGCCAGTTGTAAGTACGAAAAGCGCGAAGGACGCGGTCACTGAATGTGGGAACGGGCGTGTCGTTTTGCTTTGCAAACTTCGCTGCAAAATGGTGCGCCATTAACAGGACGTCGTCCTCCCGGTCGCGCAACGGTGGCAATTCAATCGTAATAACATTCAGCCGAAAGAACAGGTCTTCACGGAAGAGTCCTTTTTTGAAAAGCGTTGGCAAGTCTTTGTTTGTAGCAGCAATAACACGCACCTCGATTTCGCGCGTGCGGCTCGCCCCAACCATTTGGACGTGATGGTCCTCAAGGACACGCAGCAGCTTTGCCTGTGCCGCGGGTATTAGTTCCGCGATCTCATCAAGAAAAATGGTACCACGGTCGGCCGTGATGAAAAAACCTGCACGCGTTGTGATTGCACCGGTGAAGGCGCCTTTGACGTGTCCGAATAGCTCACTCTCCACGAGCCCTTCGGGAATGCCTCCACAATTGACAGGGACGAACGGCGCGGAGGCGACAAGGCTGTTGTAATGGATGGCCCTCGCCACGAGTTCTTTACCCGTGCCACTTTCGCCGGTGATCAACACTGTTGCGTTGGCGAGCGCCGCCTTTGAGATCGAGGCGAACACTCTCTGCATACATGGTGATCGACCGATCAATCCAAACTGCTCGCCCGCAACATCGTCCGTTCCAGTATGCACAGCCTTGCTGGATTGCACCTTAGATAATCCCGCGCTCACCGCCGCAAACAATTCATCGTCTGTAAACGGCTTCGAGAGATAATTTTCCGCACCCTCTTTGACGGCCGAGACCGCACTGTCAATCGAGGCATAGCCTGTGATCATGATGACGGCCGTATCGACGAAATTCTCGTGAACATGACGGATCAGATCCAATCCGCTGACTTTAGGCATTCTCAGATCGGTGATCACAAGATCAATCTGCGATTCGCTTAGAATATGCACGGCCTTATCGACGCCGGAGGCCGTTAGCACAACGTACCCGCAACCGGCCAAGGTGCGTTGCAGGATTTCACGTGTCTCCGCTGAATCATCAACGACCAGAATTCGTTCCGAAGCCTTAGCCACCTTGGCTTACTCCTCTCAGGGTTGGATCTTCTGAAGATTCTGCAGGTAACCGAACCTCAAAGCACGTTCCACTGCCGAGTTCACTTGTGACATCTATCGTTCCTCCGTGTGCGGCCACGATACCATGTACAACGGATAGGCCCAGACCCGTACCTTCGCCCACGTCTTTCGTCGTGAAGAATGGCGTGAAAAGTTTCTGCTTCACGTCATCGGCCATCCCCACTCCTGTATCCTGAGCCAGCAGGACCACATCGCCATCCCGATAGGATGAATCGAGCTTCAGTCTGCCGCCATCTGGCATGGCCTGAATCGCGTTTATCATCAGGTTCAAAACGACCTGGCGCAGCTGGACATTGTCGCCTACGATTCTGGGCAGATCGTCCGCCAACTTAAGGTCTACCTGTACCTGTGAGCCGGCGCATTTTGCCTCTAACATCGCCAAACTCTCGTGAATGACGTCGTTCAAGTTGACCGGACCCTTCTTCATCGGCTCTTGCCGAGCGAACAGCACGAGTTTCCGGACAATTTCACGGGCGTGAAGCCCGCCAGTAATGATCTTTGCGAGGTCTTTACGTTGTCCTTCCGGCATTTCTTCCTTCTGAAGGAGTTGCGCAAATCCGAGAATGCTAACAAGCGGTTCATTAATCTCGTGGGCGACCCCGGCCGCGAGCTTACCAATCATCGCCAACCGATCCGCGTGTCGCAATTGTTCCTCCAGTTCCTCACGGCGAGATTGCAGCTCGTTGCGCTCAACGAAGAGCGACAGTTGCCGCGCGACAGCATCGATGAGGTTCTGCTCTTCGCGTAAGAATGGTCCTTCGATAAACTCAGGCTGGTCGTCCACGTAGCCGATTTCGACGCAGCCACGGATTCGACCTGCCACTGTGATGTGAGCAGACTGACGGAAACGCGTTGCATCAAAAGCACCGGTCGAGAAACACTGATTATCTAGTATGATTTGCGCAACTGCGTTTTCTGGATACTGCCACGCCACCGGCAATTGTTTCGCGATCTGGTGCAACCTCTCATTAATCGACTGATCAGGATCGGCATTAATTTGCGAGATGCTATACAAACAGGAAAGTTCCTTTACGCGTTCACGTAGCGCTGCATGAGACCGTCGGTCTGCAATCGCCTGAGAAAGCGTTTGGGCCAAGGTTTCGAGAAGTTCTATGGCTTTATAGCCGAAGAAATCGCGATGCTGGCTGCCAAGCAGCAAATAGGCTCGCTCCCCGCCCTCAATCTTGAAGGGTATCAAAAGCAATGAACGAGTCGATTCGAGACACTGACCAGCACTTACAAGATGTTCCGCACCAAATCTGCCAAGCGCATCGGCCGCGTCCCCAGTCCAAAAACTGCCTTGGCGGGTCATACATGGCGCGCTGGGTTCAATCTCCGACAGGGCAAGCGCTTCGGCAATGCAATCGGCGCTTTCCTTCGCGCCCTGTCCCTCGATCGACTCAAAGCAGGACTTCTCTTCCGGTCTTGCGCGATAGGTCCAACGGTAAGATAGATTGGTGCCTAAGCATCGAATCTGCAACAGGTCACTACCTGAAAACTCGATCAGCAGCCGTGATACTTCAGTTAAGAACTGTAGACGCGGCGTACCCAAATTGGCCCAGTGCAGGATGCTGCGCGAAATCGCGATGAAATCGAGAGGTACATTGAGATTATCATTCATTGGGTCACCGTCGGAACTCATTATATTTGCCCCAGCATGATCTGCGTCGCCAACCTGGATCCAATCCCAACATGACACAGTGTCTCTATCCGGTCTCTTGAGTGGCGTTGGTGTCAGCGCGTACGCAATGCAAGTCGACAAGGGCCGCTGGCTCTACAGCCCCCGATCCGTAGAAGGCACGTTGCCACGGCTTACAAGATCGTAACAACCTACTAGTAACACTGGTCCTGCCAACGAGCGTAAGCCGCTGTACTCATGAGCGATTTTCTCCGAATACTCGGATCGATCAGAATCCCATTCTACCGAGGCTGATGGCTGCGACCACGCTTACCCTAGATACTTCGACAATTCAGAGCAAGCCAAGCGACACAGGAGCATAAGCAGGATCGTTAGCGGAACCGCATGATTACGTAACGGCCCGATTCCACAATTTCGGTTGAGTTTATAGTCTACTACATGGTCGGGTGATAGGGACTACATAGGGAGATTTGTCACCCTAGCGTCTGCATAGAATTGCCGATTGGAGTTCGTGTCCCTGTTTTTTGCATGGTGTAATGTAGTTGGACGACCTCTTAGGAAGCTGGCATTCTACCACTGAATTACGCCCGCGTTTATCTTTGCACTCATGTGGACTACGTTGCAAAGCGTCGCTCGATTGCACCGTATCGCAGCGGCTAAGTTGTGAGTAGGGTTGTTGAATACATAGCAACCCCTTAATATTCTAACAATCCCCTCAAATAAAGGATATCGATGCAGTCTGTAACCGCTAGTTTTCGTGCCATCTTTACGACACATTTCCAATAGCTTACTATCATTAGTCAGACAATGATCTGGATCAAGTCCACGCCTAGTCCGTTTCTTCCGTCGGTCGGTTTTGCATAGCGCTTAGTTGGAAGGCCAATTGTTCCAACTGTACGGCGAGGTCGACGGATGACATGGCTACGTCTGGGCCTACTTTTAGCGAAATCGGGGCGAAGTTTAGGATGCCGCGCACGCCAGCGGCGATCATCATGTCAGCAACATCTTGCGCGACGCTTGCAGGTACGCAAATGAGGCCTAGCTTGATACCCAGTCTGCTAACGGTTTCAAGCATTTCCGTCATGGGTTGTATGATCATCGCTGGTCGGTCGGGGACGGCTTGACCAAATTTTGCCGGGTCTTTGTCGAAGGCGGCCACGATTTCAAAATTCTTCTTATTGAATCCGTGATATTGCATAAGGGCATGACCCAAATTCCCTAATCCAACAAGCATAGCTGTCGTCTTGCGGTCGGTGCCAAGAATTTGCCGTAGCCGTTCGATTAATTCCGCCACGCGATAGCCGACGCCTGGATGGCCAAATTGACCGAAGTAGGCCAGGTCTTTGCGTACCTGGGCGTCTGAAAGTGACAGCGCTTGCCCGAGTTGTTTGCTGGAGACAGTTTGGAGGTTGTTCGACTGGAAAGCCTCTAGTTGGCGTAGGTATAAGCTCAAACGGCGTACTGCAGGTGCCGGGACCGTGTTTTCTGACCTAACCATACTGTCTTCGTCCTTGTTCCGTACCTGATGGCGCTGCGAACTACTTAGCCAAGCCGACTATAGCCTGGGGGAAAATCAGACGTCAAGCGGCAGCGTTAGTATACATCAACGGCTACAATTCTGAAGGGACTACGCCAGCGGCAATGAGGGGCGTAACCGACCCACTAGGGCTAATGTACCCGCCTACATCCGCGATAGCTTGACACAAACCCACTTTCGTCGATACGTTTCTGTTATGCGCCCACGCTTTTGGCCGTGTGTAGGGCAACCAGCCTGGACGGGCGGGATTGCGATGGGCGGATTTTGGGGGTCGAATGGGGCTTGCAACGAATTACGAAGGCCGCGAACCGGAGGCGCGCTTGGGCATGATGATGCGAAATCGGAATATAGCTATATGGGCGGTATGTGTGCTTGGCGCGTTGGTTACCACACAGGCGTTTGGTCAGGCCGGGCCTGAGGATGATATGCTCGACACCGTTCGAGGTACGAGTCCCAGCCAAAGTGATCAACGCCGTATCCAAGATTGGGCGCAGGAAAAAGTCGCCAGCCTTAAACAAGCGGCCAGGACGGACGGCTCCAAAGCGCTGCGCGACTATCGGGCCTATTTCAACGAGCAGTATAATAACACCGGTAACGATAACGCATTTCGACTGGCACTGGCTGGTCAATTGGCTATCGTCGCTGCGAGCGAGTTTCAAGCTGAAACGGACGCGATGGTCTCGCAAACTTTGGCTCGGTTGTTGCTCGACTTTGGCAACATCGAAACGCTGCCAGGGCTTACGGCAGGGCTATCCTCAACTGACCAATCAACCCGCTTCCTCTGCGCTGGTGCGCTCTCACGACTAACCACAGCTATTGGCGGAGATAAGACTAAGTTCGACGCGACAGTGGCGAGCTTGCAGGCAGCTGGTCAAAAAGAAACTAACCCAGTGGTCCTCAGTCGAATTTACTTGGCTCTATCTTTCACGAATGCCGCCCAAGTCCCTGCTGCGGCTGATGCTATACTTGCAATTATGGAAAGTCGATTGACTGCTCGGCGAGCAGGCCAGGTGGGGATTGATCGTGCCGAGGTGGAGGCACTGCAATATTTCCAGTCCAACGGCGTCGCTGCGGCACTATCTCAACCTCAACGCAGCAAACTCGTTTTTCTAACGGCGACATTGCTGCGCATGGACGCGGATCAATTCAACAAGGCGAACGTTACGCCTGACGACTTGGACTACTTAATTAGACGATTGATTCAAGAAGAAAAAGTTCTTGCCGCGTTCGTTGGCAATAATACAGGCGTGGGTAATATCACGAAAGAGATTGACGAGGGTGGGCATCTTCGCCGAAACGAAGTGCTGCAACAGGCATATATGTGGGTGGGTGATCCCACCAATCAGACGGTTGGCGCACTGAATGCTGCCCCGTGGAATGTTCCTATTGGTGCGCCATAAATAATCAGGATTGTTGCTATCAATGAGCCTGCTCGACGGGCTCATCTGAATTCAAGAGACGTAATACTATAGGGTGATTCATACATGACAGCGTTTCGCCCTTTCACCTGGGTAGGTTCAACGCTGGCGATCGCCTTAGTTTTCGCTTTTTTTACCTCGACGCAGGAAACACCGGCTGACTTTAGATACGTCAATTCATCAGGCGTTCACACACTAGACCCTGCCCGGATGAGTTGGTCGCAGGATTTTCGCGTCGCACTCAACATATGGGAAGGACTCACCACTAGCGATCCACGCACCACTCAGGCCCAAGCAGGAGCTGCGATGTTCCCGCCACAGCTTTCGTCGGATCAACTGACCTACACCTTCACCATTCGCGAAGATGCCCGCTGGTCCAATGGCGACCCGGTTCTTGCTAGCGATTATATTCGCGGTTGGCGGCGCGGGATGGAGCCTGGCACAGGAACGGATTATACGTTTCTTTTCACTGACAACGTAGCAGGAGCGAGCGAATATGTTCATTGGCGTCAGCGTGCAACGGGGGCGCTGACTGCTATGGACCGACTACGGCATGGATGGGACATTGACGAACAGGCGGCACTGTCACTATCTCGACACCCGATCTTTCACGATATCCAGCCACATCTCCCGCCAAGTTTTTTTACTGATTTTGATCGCGACCAGGGGGTCGCTTTAGCCAAGCAGCTATCGGCTTCAACGTTAGATTGGGGAGATCTATACCAGCGGACGTTCGACCAGCACGTTGCGAAGATGGACCAACGATTCTCTACCGTAGGCCTTGAAGCGGCTGATGATAAAACACTAGTTGTGCGATTGTTGCGTCCTTGCCCTTATTTTTTAGACCTGACGTCTTTCCCGTCGTTTCTTCCCTGCCATGCAAGCGTGGAGCTACTACGAGAAAGTGTCGCCGGGTTGACGCCTGAAGGACTCGTCGTGTACGACCCACAATGGACTAAGCCGGGATGTCGAAAAAATGGCTATCCCGGGCTAATCACTAATGGGCCATATTACGTGAGCGATTGGAAGTTCAAGCGGCGACTGCGCATGTCAGCCAATCCTTTTCATCGCGCGTTCGATACGATAAGTAGCCGAACGATTGATATGTTGGTCTACGAAAACACCAGCGTTGCACTCATGGCCTACGAAGCGGGTGAAGTTGATTTTCTACCGGGTATGGACGTTCCCTATGATCATGAAATCGCTAAGCTGGCACAAACTGGGCAGCGGCCTGACTTTCATATTTGTAAGACTTTCGCGACATACTTCATGAGTTTTAACTGTATCGATAAGCGAATTGAGGATCGACCCAATCCGTTTATTGACGCCCGCGTGCGCCGAGCATTCGCGTTAGCCGTCGACAAAAATGCGATCGTCAATGCCGTGCTGCAACGCGGTGACCTCGTCGCGCATACGTTCATCCCCCCTGACGCGTTGCAAGGTTATCACTCGTCTTCTGGCATTCAAATGGACGTTGCCAAAGCTAAGCAGTTGCTCGATGAAGCCGGTTATCCCGACGGAAATAATTTACCGGCGGTGACGCTATTGTATGTGCCTTCAGACGAACGGGTTTGTCAGGCATTGGCTCGTATGTGGGAAACGAATCTCGGCGCGACGGTAGAACTTCGCTGCCAGGAAACAAAATCATTCGCAGAGGACAAGGCCAACCACCGCTTTATGATCGCGCGAGGCAATTGGTACGGAGACTATTACGATCCGACAACTTTTCTTGATTGTTTCAATACGGGAAATGGCAACAACGATAGCGGATATAGCAACGAGGCTTACGATAAGTTACTTAATCGTGCGCGAAATACGGCTAACACGACCCAACGACTCTCACTGCTTGCACAAGCTGAACGTATCATTGTCGAGAAGGATTTTCCGATTATTCCGCTGCTGCATTATTCATCGCCGATCGCGATCAAGCCATACGTGTCGGGTCTATATCCAAATCCCAGGTTGCGGTTTCCTTTTCGATACGTGAGCGTTGACCGATGATACGACACCTAACACGACGACTCACTTGGGCGATGGTTACGTTGATAGCCGTCTATGTCATCACGTTTTTCATGGTGGTCATGGTGCCCGGCCAACCGTTCCAACAATCTGATCGCAACATGCCCATCGAAGTTGAGCGTGCGCTCCGCGCACAATATAGCATGGATAACAATTGGCTTTATTTCTGGGAATTTCTTGGCGGCGCAGTCAAGCTGGATTTTGGCCCATCGTTTACTTATAACGACTGGACGTGTACGCAGATCGTCGCCCACGCCTTACCCATCTCAGCTACGATTGGCATCCTAGCCATCTTATTCGCGGTGCTCGTGGGCGTGCCACTAGGTGTCATCAGTGCATCGCGGCGCAATACGTGGCTGGACGTGTCTATCGTTTCCGGTGTGCTTATCGGTATTTCGCTACCGACTTTTGTAACTGGTGCCGCCTTGTTGGCAGTTTTTACGGTCGCTTGGCCGATCCTCCCCATTGGCGGCTGGGGCACATTGCAGCATCTGCCGCTTCCGGTGATTACGCTATCGCTCCCCTTTATCGCTTATATCTGCCGACTAACGCGCATGGCTATGCTCGACGCGCTTAGTAGCGACTACATACGCACTGCAATCGCTAAAGGGGTTTCGCCACACGATGTTCTGTGGACGCACGCGCTCAAGGTCGCTTTTTTACCCGTCCTCAGTTACGTGGGACCAGCCACCGCACAGGCTGTCACCGGATCATTTGTGGTTGAAAAAGTATTCGGCGTGCCGGGTATGGGGCAACATTTTGTCAACGCTGCGTTGAATGCCGACGCGGGATTAATCATGAGTACGGTGTTGGTATTTTCTGTCTCGCTCATTTCCTTGAATTTCGTGATTGATGTACTTTACGCTTGGTTAGACCCACGAATCATAATGGCTTACTAATGCAAAGTGGTGCAGCAGATAATTTGGTTCACACGCGACAAAGTCGCTGGTCACGATTTCGTGCTAATCGCCTGGCCATGGTTAGCCTTTTCGTTTTCGCTTCGGTCTTGTTAATTGTGTTGACTACACTGCCTTGGACCACGCGATGGTACAACATTCAATCGCTCGATAGCGCGGTTCGCGCAGCCCCCATGATATCGCCAGTGGTCACGTTTGAGGCTTACGGGGTAGCGCTAAACCCCAGCGAAGTTAGCGGTTGGCCGAAACTCTCTCGGCTCATGTGGCAGACGACATCATGGATGGGGCACGACGATTTAGGCCGAAGTCTTTTCCATCGCATCCTTCCCGCAACGCTGCTGAGTTTAATCATTGGAGGTTGCGCGGCCTTCATCGCGGTAGTCGTTGGTTCAACCTGGGGGGCAGCGGCGGCTCTGTTAGGTGGGCGAGCAGATGCGGTCATGATGCGTATGGTGGACGTGCTCTATTCGCTCCCGTACATCCTTATGGTGATTTTGATGAAGGTAGCCATTACCCGACCGCTTACAAGTTTGCTCGATGGTCATGCGATGTTAGCGCAGTTAATCATCCTCATCGTAGCCATCGGCGGCGTCAGTTGGCTAACGCTAGCCCGCGTGGTGCGCGGTCAAGTGCTGTCCCTCCGCACGCAGCCATTTGTTGAAGCGGCACGGGCCAATGGCGCGGGCGTGTTTTATCTGCTCCGAAGACACATATTGCCAAATGTAGCCGGGCCTATCGTGATCTATGCCACACTGGTTATTCCTCAGGCGATTCTACAAGAATCGTTTCTCAGCTTTTTAGGCATTGGCGTGCAACAACCCATCCCCTCGTTAGGGAGATTAGCTGCGGATGGCGTCGAAGCGGTGAATGCTTTTGTCGGGTTTTGGTGGTTAATCGCCTACCCGTGTGGTGCCCTAGTAGTGACACTTATCGCATTGAATTTTATCGGCGATGGTTTGCGTGATGCCATTGATCCAAAATCTGCGCAGGAGACACTATTATGAGTTCCAAATTGAAACTCCGATTCGAATCGAGCCGCGGGCTTCAGCCCGCGCGGACGTGGCCTGCTATATGCCGTCAAACGCAGATTGGTGAAGTAAGCCAGGTCATCGACCCGGCGTGTCTTTGCGCGCCGGGGTGACGACCCGGCCTACAAAACTGATTCACCTTCTTGCGAAAGGTTGACATGTCTGCATTATGTAAAACATGCAATAGTCGTAGCGGAATAGTAAAGGCAGGTCCACGACCTGCCCTCCAAAGCGGATAAGAACCACGAACGATGACTCAGCTAAACTTATTGACTATTGACGACTTATCTGTGGCATTTGCCGTTGATGGCGGGCAGCACCTCGCGGTCGATGGGGTCTCTCTAGATATTCCCTACGGACAGACCATCGCCTTAGTCGGGGAAAGTGGCAGCGGTAAAAGTGCGACCGCTCTGGCACTCATGAGGCTGTTGCCTCAGCCCCCGGCTCGTGTATATGGAAAACATATACATTTGGACGTCGGTTCTGAGGATGGGGCCATTGACCTGCTCACGCTTTCAGACAAGCAGATGCGCGAGGTACGAGGCTCGCGTATCGCGATGATTTTCCAAGAGCCTATGACTTCGTTGAATCCTGTATTTTCGGTCGGAGCGCAAATCATCGAAGCGATTATGCTGCATCGAGATATGAAACCCCATGAAGCCAGGCATGAGGCCGTGACGCTACTGACGCGGGTTGGCATGGTAGATGCCTCACGAACAGTGGATCAATATCCTCATCAGTTGTCTGGTGGTATGCGGCAGCGGGTGATGATAGCCATGGCGCTGGCCTGTGAGCCTGCGCTGTTGATTGCGGATGAGCCGACGACGGCGCTCGACGTCACCACGCAAAAGGAAATACTTGATCTGATCGGAAATTTGCAAGCGGAATCGGGGATGAGCGTACTCTTCATTACCCACGATCTAGGATTAGTAGCTGAGCGAGCGGCGTACACTTACGTCATGTACGCAGGCCGCATCGTAGAGCATGGCCAATCGCAGGCGGTGCTAACCAAGCCTGGGCATCCGTATACAAAAGCCTTACTAGCCTGTGCGCCTCAGTTCCGCACTAAGGCTAATCGCTTGCCGGTCATCGCTGGATCACCACCCACGAGAATGCAAAAGCCCTCTGGGTGTCCGTTTCATCCGCGCTGCGAGCTGTCATCCAAAAAGGCATCTGAAGGAACCCGCAAAACAAAAGAAAGCGAAAATCGCGAAATCGGTCTAATTCTAGCTGACTGCGCAATGCCCCGTTCGAACGCATCTTGTGATGCTCCCACGCTTTATGATGTAAGTGAAAACCATTGGGTCGCCTGCTGGGAAACTTAGCGAGGAGGCCCGCCTAGCCGTAATGTGTGAATTTATTACCGTGTCAGTTTTGATATTAAATTATCTGTGAAATTTCGCTTGTATAGTTTACAGACATTCATATCAGGGTAAAAAGGTAGACATCGGGCTATATCAGTATCGCGGCGGATGATATTTTCGGTCTTAACGAAAAACCGTTCAAGGATTTCAGTACTGAAAACCGATACTTCCGGGATGTAGGTCATGGCCCCACGATTTGGGGGCTGTGAAATGGCGCGGTCAACCTGGTCGGCAGGATGCCAATACCCGGACGCCTCTACCGTATGGCCGTTCGATATGCAGCAGGAGGCGGCATATCGATGCGGGATTCCCTATTCGCCTCCCTCATGCAAACGTGAGGGTTTTCCAGTGCGTACAATTACAATTGCGAACCAAAAAGGCGGCTGTGGCAAGACCACTGTCGCAATTAACTTATCTGCATCGCTCGCTCGAGAGAGTCGGCGCGTTCTACTTGTGGACCTTGATCCGCAAGGCCATTGTGCTTTGGGCATGGCAGTCCCCGACGAACAGATCGATTTATCGATTCGCGACTGCTTAGTCGCGCAGGTCGAGGGCGATCCGATGGAGCTTGCGCGGGTGACTTGGCAGATTACGCCCAATCTCGATCTGGCTCCGTCGCGCGGAAATCTTGCTGGGTTTGAGCCAAAGGTCGGCGAACGTGAGGATGCCGACACGCTCCTTCGTGAACTGCTCGCGGCTACCGACAACCGTTACGACTATTGTATTATCGACTGCCCGCCACACTATGGCGCATTGATGCGAAACGGCTTGTGCGCGGCTGACGCTATTATCATTCCCGTTGATACGGGTTATTTCTCGTTGCATGGTCTGACGCAACAATTAGCTACGGTTGAGAATTTGTGCCAGAAACGTGGCAAAAACCCAACCGCACGCGTACTACCTAATCAATACGATGTGCGCACCAAGCTGGCTCGTGAAGTGTTGGCTGAATTGCGTAATCGGTATAAGGGCGTGGTGTATGACACAATCATCAACTTCAATACCAAGCTAAAAGAAAGCGTTAGTTATGGTCAGCCTATTACGGAATTCGCGCCGACTAGCATGGGTGCGAAGGATTTCCAGAAGCTTGCGCGGGAGATTCTTGCAAGCGAAGTGATGGACGTAGCTACGACTGACATCCTTGAGCATGTAGAACGATTAGCTGCGGACGCTGAACGGCTGCTTGCGACAACGACAACGCTCGTCGGGCCTCGTGATACAACGGCTATGCCTACTCGAGCAGAAATTCGAGAGTCTGTAGCCCCGCATGCACCTGCGCGGTTTGAAACTAAGCCACAACCCTCGACTGTCATAGCTAGCTCGCCAACGGTTGCTACGTTGGTCGCAACACCTCCGGCAAGTGCTGCACCGCAAGCTAGGCCACAATTAACTCCGATTGCGCCACACGCACCATTAGTTACGCCCGTCGCAAGAGAACATGTAGCAGCGGAACCCGTATCATGGGAACCTATAGCACCAAAACCTGTTTCTCAGGAAACAATTGCCCTTGAACCTATCGCGCCAGACTCTAACGTCGTTAGGCCTATGACCCCGGCGGCAGTAGCAACAACAGAAACGCCGATTGCCTTGTCGTCGCCGGCGTTACCTCAATTTGCTAGTCCAGAAAAGTTGGTTCCTACAGAGGTAAGACCAGCCTTCATTGATTCGCAACCTGAGGCGACTGAGCCAGCTATCACGCCAACTTCCATGCCGCAAGCGCCGGGAGTTGAGCCGATCGCGCGTATAGGGACTCCTGCTTATGAGAGTACGCCGGAACAGATCGATCGTAAGATTGAAGCTATTTATGGCGTTAGGCAAGAAGGTGAAGTTACGATCTTCCAAAGCAATCAGCCTGATGCTACTGAAGTGCAGCTAGCTGGTGACTTTAATGATTGGATGCCGCATACCACGCCGATGGAGTGTCGGGGTGAGGGTGACTTTGTTGCCCGTTTGCGACTTCCTCAGGGTCGTTATCGCTACCGCTTGGTGGTGGATGGCCGATGGACGCACGACATTCATAATTCCAATATCGAAACGAACGAATATGGAGAGTTGAATTCGGTCGCAGAGGTCAAGAAGTAGACCGGCCATGCTCGGCTAATATGACTAGACAGTCTTAATTTTGGAGTCGTTCACGAAGTTATCAATCGTGAACGGCTCCTTTTTTGTGCGTAGTTTACGGTATTACAGTTGAGGCGCGGACCTCCTGGTTGGGTAGTCTACTCATTTTTTGAAACTCGGGAGACGATGATCGAATGTAGCCAAGTAGGGCGGGCTATTGCCCGCCGTCCTCAAGAACCAATCACTCGTCCGGTATATTGAACAAATCAGTCATCAAGCGCGAGCGTAATAACCGTATAAATGGATTTTTTCCTGATTGCCGGGGTAGGCATCCTGATCTTCTGTGGATACGGCGTCAATATTGTATCGTGTGGCAATCGTTTCTTCGAAGATCTTTTTCGGTTCGAAAGTGACAGGGTACTGTACGGTTCGGTTTTCAAAACCTGTAGGAGGTGGGCCTGGCCCAATATCACTGAGATTAGAAACTTGAACGGATACCGTAGCTTGATTACTGATTGAGAGCCCCACCCTCGTGAAGAACAATTGTTGTGCGCCACATTGTAATAACTCTCGTAGCATGACGATGGGGTCTGGCACGTATTGCAACGCTCCACTGGAGAACAGAAGGTCAATCCCACTCATCGCATCAACCGCTGCAGGAAGGGAATCGAAGAATCGGAGATGTTCGTTTCCAAACTGCCGGGCGCTGGCGACCATGGCCTTCGTTTCAACCACATTCCATTTCAGGGGGATACTGTCTCCGAGTAACGCCCTCGTGGTGAAGTAGTGATGCCCGCACGCGCCACCGAAATCAAGAATGTTTATGCACTGGCCGTGATTGTTGGCTAAAGCCAGTGCTACTAACGGTCTGGTTGCTGTAAGATCAATCACCCGGGGGGGGGGGAGTTAATTAGCTTCTGGCGAAACTTTTTTGTTTTCTGCGCTATCATGTCAGTAAAATCTGGGGCTTGATAGCCCTGTCTACAATTGGCTAGAGCCGAATCATAGTTTGGATAGAAGTCAGGAAATTGTCTAGCTTCTTGCACATTCTTTTGATTTAAGCCATTCGTCATTCGGTTCTACCTTGAGATTAGAATCGCAATAATAACAAAATCATGCATGATTAACAGTGTAACGCATTAACCATAGTCGTCTATCTTGTGTAGATGTAATTCAGACGACACTTTGATTCTAGGGTATCATGCCAGCGCTTTCAGCTTGGGCATGCCACACGCAGCTAGACGTCATTTGATCTTCGCTAGACCTACGCTCATAATCTCCGTTTGTCTGATTGATTTTGGCCGCCGGATGATTCGAGAGGTGATGATCTATGCCTGAAGTGACTGTAGTGAATACGACCGTCGTCGGCGCGTCATTCGTTTTGTACACGGTGGCGATCGTCGCATTCGGATTATACTCGGCTAGGTACGCCAAACGAAGTGACGAGGATTACTTCCTGGCTGGTCGCTCGCTCAATGGCTGGGTCGCAGCGTTGTCGGCTTCGGCATCTAGCGAATCCGGCTGGGTGACACTCGGGCTAGTCGGCTGGGCATTCACTTCCGGCGTACAGGCCTATTGGATTATCCCTGGCTGTCTATTGGGATTTTTGTTCAATTGGTTTGTCCTAGCCGGTCGTCTGCGGGATCGCTCAATCGAATTGGGCGCATTGACCATTCCAGACTTTTTTTCATTTTCATTTAAAGAGCGTTATCCACTTCTGAGAATACTTTCCGTGATCGTTATTCTCGTAGCCATGATGTTATATGTCGCGGCACAGTTAGCGGCGGCGGGGAAGGCATTCACGGCGACATTTGACGGCGTGGACTATCGCGTGGGCGTTCTCATCGGCGCGGGCATCGTGCTTTTGTATACGGTCATCGGCGGGTTTCGTGCGGTCTGTTGGACAGACTTTTTACAAGCGTTGCTCATGGTTGGCACGCTGGTCGTGTTTCCCATTTACATGTTAGTGACGCAGGGTGGCTATGGTTATATCCAAGCGCAACTTTCGACGGTTGATGCCAACCTGTTGACATTTACCCCGGACAAAAGCGGTCCGGCTATGTTGGGATTCCTGCTGGGGTCTGGAGCGTTGGGGATTAACTTCGGATATTCAGGTCAGCCTCACGTGTTGGTGCGTTTTATGGCCCTGCGCAGTCGGAAAGATGCCATTGTCGGCGGCGTAGTATCTGCGATATGGGCTATTTGTGTGTATTGGGGGGCGGTAACTGTCGGGCTGATGGCACGGGCGATGACAGCGGATGGCGCGGCGTGGGGGCAGTTGATGCTCAATGAGGAAACGTCGGGGGTATATAAAGAGCTAGGTTTGGTGCTATCAGCGATGTACATGTTGCCGCCAATGATGGCCGGGGTGGTGCTCGCGGCGGTGTTGGCGGCGATTTGTTCGACGGCTGATAGTCAGCTCGTCGTGGCGGCTAGTGCTGCTGCGAATGATTTGTATGCGCGATTGATCAGCAAAAATAAGAACGCCTCGCACTTAGGTGTGAACCGAGCCGTAGTCATTTTGATTGGTATCGGAGCGATTTTGCTGGTCATCGACGAGAACGTTACCGTGTATGACTACGTGCTTTCGTATGGGTGGGCCATTTTAGGTGCGGCGTTTGGGCCGCAGATGATTTTGCTTTTGCTTTGGAAGCGTGCGTCATACCTTGGCTGTCTTCTCGGGATGCTCACGGGATTCGTCGTCGCCATCGCCTGGAAATTATTATACGACCCGGCCGCGACTGGGATAGAAGTATACAATTTGCCGCTGGCATTCGTAGCTGCGATGGTGGTGAATGTGGTGATTAGCTTGTTTACTAGATCGTCGACGAGCGGATTCCATGAAACCATCGTATAATCTATTTGGTAGCGAATACGTGATGCAATCGCGAAAAAAGGCTCAATCAGCTTGCTTCCTACAACTAATGACAGAATAATACGCATACGATCGGCGAATTCCTAGTTTATATTGAAGGGGTAAAGTAGTATGCTGGCGTCAATGAATGAAACAGTATTGTAGTTTGATTGCATCAAGGAGATACGCAATGAAGAGAGTAATTGGTCTGATGATTGGCCTGTCGCTGGTCGGTGCTTATGCCCGCGCGGACGAAAAGCCCGCGGGTGCGACGGAAAAGAAGATGGTGGATTCTGAGGCCACGACAATCCTCAAGAAAGTAGACGCGGCTGCTCGCGCTGTCAAAGCCGTGAAGTATAATGTCAAGGCTAAGGGGACAGGAAGCGCTGCCGCACGCGCTGGAGAAGTTGAAGCGACCGTGTTGTTCACTGAGATAGTTGGCATGCAGCCGCAAAAATATCGTTGTGAGGCGCACATTAAGCTACCAGGGTCAACAGAAGTCAAGCACGTTACTGTGGGGAGCGATGGCGAAGAATATTATTTACTCGATCATGCAGAGAAAAAAGCCTACGCGGATATTGACCCCGCGGTCTTAGGTCGCATGGGAGGTAGTATTTTTCAGAGTACGACCGTGATCGAATTCCTACATCCCACCCCGTTTCAAGATGAGATCGACGCCAAAGAGAAAAAGGTTCTCAGCACAAAAACTATTGACGGCGTTGAGTGCTATGTGGTAGATGTGACATACCCACAAGGGCAAAAGGCTATTTGGAGTTTTGGTAAGAACGATTTTCTGCCACGCGAGCGAATAGACCAACGCGCCGGACCTGATGGTCAAACCGGCGGACAAATCAAGACGCTGACCAATCTCGATGTTCATCCAAAAATCGACGAAAGCACTTTCAAGTTCAAGATACCTGAAGGCTATACACAGGTCGATGATTTTGCACCCTAATGCGAAACTGAAATCAGGGCTTAAATCATAAACCGATGCGGCAGTCACATGTCGCATCGGTTTTTTTATTGCCTACTGATTCATTTATGGGCGACGATATCGCACCGCGTAATTTTCATTCAGGCCTGCGATTTCAATTTGTCCTGCGAATTCAAACCCTGCAGTTTCGAACTCTGCTCGAAAATCCTCTAGGCTTCCGCGAACATGCTTGCAAATCCAATCGAGACTCACGCCAGGGATTCTGTGAAAATCGACCACGAATACAATACCTCCCGGGCGCACCGCTTTCCAGATAGACTGCAAGCTGCGGGTAGGATATTCAAAGTGATGGTAGGTGTCGCAGATGAACATGATATCAACTGAAGATTCTGGCAAACTAACGGAATCCTCATCACACAAAACCGTGGTTACATTTTTGTAGCCATCCTTGGCGGTGCGCTGCTCGATGTAGCTCAAAAACTTCGGCACAACGTCCACCGCGTATACCTTGCCAGTAGGTCCAACTTTTTCAGCAAACATGCCGGTAAATAAACCCGTCCCTGCACCAACATCTGCGACGCTCATCCCCGGCGTGATGTTCATGGCTGAGACAATCTCGTGGCGGACGTTGAAAATTTCTCGACTCTCCCGCTCGAAGCGCGGAATCCAAGTTTCGGCTTCAGGATTTTTTTTGTAATGTGCGTTAATGCCAGGATTCGCACTACGTTCACCAAACAGGCCCTGGCATCCGGTTAGTAGCATGATCGGCACGCATAGGACCATGAGCCGAGCAGCGGAAGTTGCGTATTTATTATGATTCTTTAGTGCATTCATCAGTGAATCAACCCTTCAAACAATAGGCCTTAGTTAAATGGTATCAATCGAAAAATCTTCTTCGCATAGCACGTACGCGCCGTGAGACATGCCTAGCTTTCGATAAGTTTGTTGTGCATGATCGTTGGTATGAAAAACATATAAACGGATGCCGCACACGTCGGCTTGTTTTTTTGCTAACGTGCGAATGTGTTTATACAACGCGCTGAATACGCCATGTCGCCGTGCGTTTGGTTCTACATAGACGCTCTGAATCCACCAGAACCAGCCATTGCGCCAGTCGCTCCATTCGAACGTGATCATCGTTTGGCCAACCACCGCGCCGCCCAACTCCGCTAGGAAATAGCTGCACCGGTTTGAATCACCCAGCGCAGCCTGAACGCCCGCAAGCGACGTGGCATCGTCCAAGTGTTTGTCTTCAGTCTCGAGGGCCATCGCGCGGTTATATCCGACGATGGTCTGGAGATCACTCGATTCAGCGATACGAATCAAAACCTCTTGGTTGCTCACGGCTGATTGCCTCCTGAAAGGTTAGTCGTTTTCGCGTGCTGCTTAGAGATATATTTTGGTGAAATGGCCACATAAGGTTTTCCACGCATTTTTTTGATGACAATTAGCTCGCCCATATCGTTGCCCTCAATCCAATGGCCAACGCCTTGCAGAATATAGCTAACCACCACAAGCGCGACTGGCCGCCACCATAGCGACCACGCGCCGTCGATTAGTTGAGCGACACCCAGGTATATCGCGACAGGCAACATGGGGATCCCAATCGCATGTAATACCTGCGAGGCAGGGTGTTGATGTCTAGCTAACCATTGTTTCATCCACTCAGGCATACGGACATCGTAATAAAGTTAGCCAAGCGAGACAATGTGCCAATTCGTTTTGGTGCAATGCTGGAAGATGTTCTAGGTCTACGGTTCTTGCTGGCTAGCTATCGATCGCCGTTCCGCACTCCGGGCAGGTGGGCGACGTGAGTTTGTACAATGGATAACCGCATGAGTTGCACGTTTCTTCTTCTATTTCAATATTAAAGCGCAGGCCGCACGCACCGCAGGCGGAATGGCCGGCGGCTAAATGTTGGTTCGATTTACATCGTGGGCACGTGAGGTCTAGCGATAGCTCGACGGTTTTTACGGTTTCGATTTTGTGGATGGCCGATACGCGATGGAGAATGGGAATCGCGATGGTCCCGCAGGCGTCAAAAATGGCTACGACGCCGACTAATTTCCACCAAGCATCGCCTAATCGATAGCCTTCGAATAATATCGACACGATAGCTTGCAAGGCTAGTGTCAAGATAGCAATGACTGTCGCACGGCGAACCCATCCGTATTCTCGTCGAAGTTTAGCTAACGAGATCAGTCCCATGTGAGGAAATGCGACCCCTGCCACGCAGGCGACTCCCATCACTTTTAAGAAATTATCTCCCCATGGTTGACGCCAGATATAAGGATCAGCCCAAATGGTAAAGATGACAAGAGCTAGCGCGATCGCCACGGAGATTAAACCTAATGGTCCAATAGGGTGCCAGCGACGACGCTCCCAAGGGATCGCGCTCACAAGTCCTAAGATTGAAGCCGCCGCTACGATGGCCGTCGTCCCGAGCACTTGCCCCTGCAGGCGACCGAATCCACCAATTAGCAAACAGTATATGCCTACTAATCCACACGTAGCGATTGAACCAATAAAGCCGGTCAACAATCCGCGCTGCGTTTGGGATTTCATAAGTGACTAACCTGCTTATTGAAACGCTTGTCATCCGTCCAAATCAAACTGGAAACGGGCACGTAATTCGTACAGTACATGAGATTCTGAATTTATCCTAAGCCAAACAGTGTTCAATGGCGAGAAGCGGCACTGGCACGATATTTCGCCGCTTATAGACACATAGCTCAACATATGGGCGTCAGGTTCTTGCCCCAGCTTGCCTACTCGTATCGTAACAGTCACAATACGCGTCGGGGCGATCGAATTGGGCCAAAGCTCATTGGGGCTATAAATTACGGTATGACACGGACGCGATACGACATCATTATCATCGGCGGTGGGCACGCAGGTGTGGAAGCGGCTTGGGCGGCTTCGCGCATGGGGGCTGACGTTGCGCTGATAACCATGCAGCGTGAAGCCATCGGCCGCATGTCGTGCAATCCCGCCATCGGTGGGCTGGGCAAAGGGCAAATCGTTCGAGAAGTAGACGCGCTAGGCGGATTGATGGGCCTAGCGATAGACCAGGCGGGCATTCAATTTCGCATGCTCAATCGTAGCAAAGGCCCAGCCGTGTGGGCACCGAGGGCGCAGGCGGACAAGACGCTCTACCCTAAGGCTGTGCAAGAGCTACTCCAACACGCGCCCTCGCTCGACATCATCGAAGGGTCGGCTGAATCTATTTTAACTGAGGATATGCCTTCGTGCTCATCAGTGTCAAGCGATACCTCAGCGCAACAGCCGAAGAAATCCGTGCAAGGCGTCGAGTTGGTAGATGGCCGGCGTCTTATCGCTCCCGTTGTCATCGTCACAACCGGGACTTTTTTACGTGGCCTGATGCATTGCGGCACGAGTCAAACTAAGGGTGGCCGGGTGGGCGAAGAGGCCGCTAGCGGTTTAAGTGTTTCACTCAAAGCCATGGGTTTATCGCTAGGGCGATTAAAGACGGGCACGCCACCGCGGATTCATCGTGACACGATCAACTATGACGTTTGCAGCGTCCAACCAGGTGACGACGTGCCGACACCATTTTCCCATATGACCGATGCCATCCTGCAGCCACAGATGAATTGTTGGATTACATGGACCAACGAAGATGTGCATAATCGCATTCGAGACAATCTCCACTTAGCCCCCATGTATTCTGGCCAAATTGAGTCGTCCGGACCACGATATTGCCCTAGTATAGAAGACAAAGTCGTGCGTTTCGCGGATAAGTCTAAGCATCAAATTTTCTTGGAGCCAGAAGGCTATGATGATGAACGCGTGTATTGCAATGGGATAAGCACCTCGCTTCCTGGCGATGTCCAGCAGGCGTTCGTGCGTCAAGTGCCGGGTTTAGCGCAGGCCAAGATTTTGCAACTCGGGTATGCCGTCGAATATGATTTCGTGCCCACGCATCAAACCAAGGTTACGCTGGAGACCAAAGCGGTAAGCGGGCTATTTCTAGCCGGGCAGATCAACGGGACCAGTGGGTACGAAGAAGCTGCGGGGCAAGGGCTTGTCGCTGGTGTGAATGCCGTGCAATGGCTCAACCAGGGTGAGCCTTTCGTACTTGGTCGGGATGAGGCTTACATTGGTGTCATGGTCGATGATTTAATTACCAAGCCCCCTAGCGAACCTTACCGCATGTTTACATCACGGGCGGAGTATCGGTTATTGTTGCGATCAGACAATGCTGACATCAGACTGACACCTATTGGTCAACGTCTAGGGCTGATTGATGATAAGCGGTGGGAAAAGTTTAAGTGTCGGCGAGATACATTAAGCCACATCGAGTCGCTCTGTGGAAGTGGCGGGGTGGCGGGTATTCCGCTGGCCACCTGGATGCGGCGCCCGGAGGCGAGCGCGGCGGAATTGGCCTCGGCGCTCTACGCACGAAATCAACAACCACTTTGCACGGACGTGCTGGATCAGGTGCTCATCGATGCGAAGTACGCCGGATATGTGCAGCGGCAAGCCCAGCAGATCCAGCGATTCAAAAAACTCGAAGGCTTTGGCCTACCCGCTGATGCCAATTATGCTGCGATGCCAGGCCTGCGTTTGGAAGCACGGCAACAACTCACAGCCATCGCGCCGAGTACGCTAGGACAAGCCTCGCGCATCACCGGCATTAATCCTGCGGACGTTACGGCGTTATGGGTCCATCTTACGACCCACGCAAGCCGGAAGGCGATTTAGGTGATCTGGTCGATAATACGAAATTCACATTGTGATAAACGAGATCGCTGCGTATAAAGATACTCGGACTTACCGGTTGACGCGGTTTTGCAGTCAAGAACGAAAATTCACACCTGTATCTTACGATTAATAATTATTGACGGTAGTTAAGGCCGAATGTATCGTATAGGTTATATAGATGAACTGGGGCGATTAAGCGGTCGCTACGCGGAATGGATTCCGCAGAGAGAGAGAGAACATCATGGCGGATAAAAGGATGGATCCCCGAAACAAGTCCGTGTTTACTACAGGGGAAGTTGCGCAGGTTTGCAAGGTCAGTCAGCAGACGGTGATTCGCTGTTTTGACAGCGGTCGGCTGAAAGGCTTTCGGGTGCCCGGCTCAAGGTTTCGCCGTATACCGCGCGATGCGTTAATCACCTTTAT
Organism: Phycisphaerae bacterium; assembly: GCA_029260115.1. Taxonomy (GTDB): domain Bacteria; phylum Planctomycetota; class Phycisphaerae; order UBA1845; family UBA1845; genus JAJRPG01. The sequence continues at coordinate 37,272 of JAJDDW010000109.1, forward strand.
GAAGGCTAACGAAATTCCGCTTGATCAGCTAGAGAGTGGTAAGCGGCGTGTGCTTGTCGTCGACGACGACGAAGCGATAGTCGAGATGTTCTCGGAGTTGCTGCAGCGTGATGGTCGCTTTGACATCAGGACGGCATCGTCAGGTTATCAGGCTGGCATAATCACCGAGCAGTTTCGTCCAGACATTTTGCTATTGGATTTCAAACTACCCGATATTAACGGAACCAATGTGTGTCGCACGATTCGGTCTAATCCAAAATTCGGGCACGTTAAAATTATTATCATTAGCGGCGTCGCAGACCCGGATGAAGTGCAAGAACTCATGGCTGCTGGCGCGGACGAGTTCATTCGTAAGCCATTCGACATTAACGACGTGATCTCGCGTGTGGCTGAGCTAGTCAACGCGGCTTGAAACTTTTGACCGACATTTTTTTTCGATCACTAAGGATAGAACTTTGCCCGCAGCTGTTGTACCCACGCGCAGTGCCTCAGCCGGAAGATCCGTTGAGTCGGATCAGATCGAGGTTGTCTTATCGCACCTCGATCGACTTCCAACACTCCCCGCCGTCGCGGCTAAATTACTTAGATTGACGACCAGTGATACGTCTTGTGCGCAGGATGTCGTAGCTGTATTAGAGACCGACCCCTCACTTACGGCTATGCTGTTGGGCATGGCCCGCCGCACCGATCATGGCCTGAGGGTCGAACAGTTGACGGTATCGCGCATTGTCGCGCTGCTTGGTTTTCAAAGAGTGCGTAACGCCGTACTTTCGGTTCAAATTCATAGCATTTTAAACGATTCTCACGATGAGCAGCGCGCTGCCCAAATTCGCCAAGACATCTGGAAACATAGTTTAGCTGTGGCTTGTGTCGCGGATATGCTGACCAAGCATGTGCGCGGGGCTGACTTATTGGGTGATGCGTTTATTTGCGGCTTGTTGCACGATATCGGAAAGACTGCGCTCGACGCAGCAATGCCCAAAAGCTATATGCGCATCATCTCGCGGGTGCAAAAACAACGGATTTGTATCTGCGACGCAGAGCGAGACGTTTTCGGCATCGATCACATGGTCGCAGGCAAGCGGCTAGCTGTTCGGTGGAATCTGCCTCAGGTGGTTATTGAGTGCATTCGCATGCACCATCAGGATCACGCGACGTTGCCTTCGTCTTTGACCAATCCAGAAATGGTAAGGCTAATCCAAACGGCTGATCGAATCGTCAGAAGGCAACACGTAGGATTTTCTGGTTATCGTGACACCGACCACGTAGCCGCACTCTTACATCATTGGTCGATTGGCGAAACTGTCGTTGATCAGATTGTCGAACAATTGCCAGATCGCATGGCTGACTACAGTCAACTAATTGGGATTGACGACGAACAGGGTCGCTCGCTGTACGCACAATCCGTGGCTAAGGCGAACGTGGAACTAGGTAACATCAACGCGCAGCTTTTTACTTCCAAGCAGCAATTGGATCGAGCGCAGGCGTGTATGCGTGCGGTGGGCGTACTGACGCATGACGTCGTGCATGATTCCACGCTAACCGATGCGTGTTATGCGACCGCCCGCGCGACATTAGAAATGCATGCTACGGGCGACGTATTCGTGTTCATCATGAACGAAGGCTCGTGCACTATTTATACGGCTAGCGTGTCTTCGTCCGGTGAAGATTTAGCAGCTCAAATCATCCCAGCGGTCGGACAAGAGTTTTCTGTCCTGTGCAAAGAGTTTGAGCAATTGGCCCATCAAGGCCCGCCTGTCAGCGCGAAAGAGCCGTTCGTTTCGTTGTGGCGTTCTGCAGGATTCACCGGCAACTCTGACGCGGTATGCATTTTGCCTATCTATGACCACAAGACGCCTATCGGAGCTGTGCTTTTGCAGGCGGATGGAGATCGCTCGATTTCTTGGTCATCAGGTACGGCGGAATGGCAAACGCTTGCCAAGGCGGCGGGCCTAGCGGTGGCGATGGTGCGTTCTCGCATTGCGGTGGAATGCAATAACGACGAATTGCTCGATTTGAACCGCCGCTTACACGTGACGCAGCGTGATCTGGTCCGCTCCCGCTCCATTGCGATGGTATCGGAAATGGCCGCCGGTGCTGCCCACGAGTTAAATAATCCACTCTCAGTTATCTCCGCCCGGTCGCAGATGTCGTTGCAGCAGTGCAGCGATCCAGTACAGGCGCAGGTTTGGCAGACCTTGATCGAACAAACTAACAACGCGGCTGAGATCGTAACCGACCTCATGGCCTTCGCCAAACCAGGCCCTCCGCAAGCTTCATCGCTATTGCTAAGGTCGCTACTCAACACGCTCTCGCAACACTGGGAAACGCAATTAGACTTGAAATCTTCCCAACTAGTCGTGTCGTTGGATAACCCCGACGCCACCGTTTTTGCCGACGCCAATCATCTGCAACAGGTGTTGACGGCCTTGGTCGAGAATGCCATGTTTGCCACAAACGCAAAATCTCGTCAATTGAAGATTAACTCACCCTCATCGGCTTCCGATGAAACTGTACGTATCGTTATAGAGGATAACGGTGTCGGCATGTCAGCTGCAGTGCTCGAACATGCCGTCGACCCGTTTTTCTCTTTTCGAGAGGCTGGTCGCGGGCGCGGCTTAGGATTGTCGCTAGCCCATCGCCTCGTCGGACATAATGGCGGAGAGTTATGGATCGCATCATCACCCCAGACTGGCACGACGGTAACCATCGAGCTACCGGCACGTCCGACTCATTGCTCATAAACGCCCCAGAATTACCAGCATCTTCCATTCGTCACCACGCGTTAGTGGACGCCATGGAAGATGAAGAAGACCTGGCGAATCAATGGTGCCATGCTAGCGGGAGCTTGCGTTCTCCTAGCCGAAAATCACCCGGCAATCATGACACCCTTGGGGGATCGGCGTCACTATTAACATGAAAACCAGGCCCTACAAAATTATGCTGGTAGAGCCAACACCCGAACTGGTTGAAATATTCGTGGCTGCCTTCGCCCAGCGTTTTGATGCCCACCTCACCTGCGTGAGTACTGCGGCGGCGTGTTTGGATACAGAAATCATTAATCCTCATGACCTGGTCATCGCAGACTTAAACCTTGAAGATTCAGATGGCGTGGACCTAGCTGGCGAGCTATGTGCGCTTAGTTCGCGCCCGGTAATCTTGACCGGGTCGAAGCCCCGTTGTTCTCAGATCATCGAAGCCCTGCGTATCGGGGTCAAAGATGTATTGGTTAAACCATTCCCTTTGATAGAATTATTAGAATCAGCCGACCGGGCGTTGATCGATTATTCGGTGCATCGGAAGCATCTAGCTAGGTATCATAGTATGCGAGGTTTGGTACGCCGTGTGCTCAAAGAGCGTCGTAGCATGACCCAGCGCGTGGAACTTATCTGTCGGGACTTAGTCGGCGCTCATCGACGCTTAGTCCACCGCGTGCTCAGCACCAACAACACCGCGTGATCGTTTTACTCGGTTGTACGTGCTGTACTTATCGAATCTACCATAGCCAATATATAAGCAGCGTATCAACGACCAGTGATATGGCGATGATGGCAGCGATGCGCACAGGTTCCGAAATGCGAGGCGGAGGCGGATCAGCGATACGTAGTGCATGACTATACGCAGGCTCAACGCCGTCCTCGATGGCTCGCTGACAAGATCGTTCCAACAGCATGCCGGCCTGTCTGGCGGATAAGCCCATTTGTGCTGCGTATTGAACCAATCGCTTGCGCCGTTTGGGTGTTAGCTTTCCGTCGCGCAGTTCCAGGGCGAACATCTGCTCAAAAATATCTTCCACCGGTATGTTCGGCTCAAAATTACTACTTTTTGTAGGCGTTCTTATTTGATCCAAACGCGGATTACCTGGGTCGAATTTTAGGTTGTGCATCCTATTGCTCCTTTCCTTCTCCGTAAGATCATAGGACAGTGGATGGGCGATTAGCTTGGTTTGATTCTGCTATTTAGCCAAATCCCAACTGTGAGCGATTGCCTAGCGCGTTTACCGGACATGTTCTACTAATTACTTGAAACAGTGCGTTGAGAAGCCATCTCGGGGTGAAGACCGATAATCCAAGCACCGATAGAATCGTTTATGTCAAAATTACATCGCCATCGCCCTTATTCACGTATATAATCAGCACGTGTACTTCTCTATGATAGGGGGGTACGTGTAACGTCGGTTCAGCCTGCGGCGGGGCGTCATGCGCTAGTTTCGTGACGATATTTAGAAGAAGATTGCAGCGAGCCATGAGCAAGCGCAGAGGGGATGCCTTGAACAAACTTCGCAACGGCAAACTAATAGGTCTGAGCACCTTGGCGATGGTAGTCACTACGCTGTGTATGGCACGCGGTGCTTACGCCCAAAAGCCGGCGAATCTCTCCCCGTCTACCAAGGTATACTCGCTTGACTTAGCCTCGGGGCGTATCGATACGATGCTACGTCAGAGCGCGGGTGACGTTGATTTGTCGCTGGCGAAACGAGGTGTTCGGTATGTCATCCAACTGGATGCCCCCATCACAAAATCTACACGTCAGGCGCTTCAGCAAGCGGGCGTTGATATGGGGGCCTATCTTCCCAATAACGCATATGTGGTAAAGCTTGATCGCGCAGACCAGGCTAGCTTGGCATCGATTGGTGAGGTCCGATGGATGGCACCTTTTCAGCCGGCATGGAAGATTGATGCCCAGCTAGGCAAGCGCGTGCTTTCGACGCCGCATCGCCTCGCATTGGACAAGGCGGGTTTGATGCAGGTCGTTATCACGCTCTTTGATGGCGAACCCTTAGCCAATGCTTTACCGGCTATTCAAGGTGTGGGAATAAGCGTGTTGTCTACATCGACAGTGGGCACGCAGTGGGTCGTTGATGCGACCATTGACCCTTCTATCGTTGAGCAGTTGTCAACGATAGCGAGTGTGCAGTATATCGAAGAAGCACCGGAAGGTGTCTTACGAAATGACAGCAACGAATGGATTGTGCAAAGTAACATCAATAACGTCACGCCCGTGTGGGATGCTGGTTTGAATGGGACCGGGCAAGTTGTGGGGCTTATTGATGGTACCATTCAATTAGCCCATTGCGCATTCGAGGATTCAGTCGCTGTTGGCCCTTCACATCGAAAAATTATTGCATTAAGAAACCCAGGATCAACTGACGTGCATGGAACGCATGTTGCGGGCACGCTGGCTGGTGATAGTCCGCCTATTGGTGTGGCTAACCAATACGACGGTGTAGCCTTTGGGTCGAAAATTAGTTTCGCCAATGTGGACCACGTATTTGGTAATCCCGGCACCTTATACGCGAGGCTATCCGAAGCGCATGCGGATGGCGCACGCGTACATAGCAATAGTTGGGGGGATGACAGCACAACGGCATACACCACCTGGTCACGGCAAATCGACCAATTTTCATACGATTTTGAAGAAAGTTTAGTGGTCTTTGCGTCTACCAATCTATCCATTCTTAAAACACCGGAAAATGCCAAAAATGTGCTAGCCGTCGGCGGCACGTTTGACACGCCAGCGCAGGAACAACATTGTACCGGTGGCATAGGTCCAACGGCGGACGGTCGGCGAAAACCCGAAATCTTTGCACCTGGATGTGGCACGCTATCAGCCAACGCTAATTCCAGTTGCGGCATCACTAGCCTATCTGGCACATCGATGGCCTGTCCTGTCATCTCTGGGGCTGGTGTGTTGGCACGACAATATTTCGTTGAAGGTTATTACCCGACTGGCCTTCCTGAAAATAACCCACTGATTCCAACTGGTGCGTTAATCAAAGCGACCCTCATCAATAGTGCCGTCGATATGACAGGAGAACAGGGATATCCCAGCGCACAAGAGGGCTGGGGACGATTGCTGCTCGACAACGCCCTGTTTTTCCCGGGCGATACAGCTGCCCTTGATGTTGTTGATGTGCGCAACGTGGATGGCTTGTCAACCGGCGAACAATTCATTCATGTCGCGACCACCGTAGCCAGCAATGACCCGCTGAAAATAACGCTCGTATGGACTGAACCGCCTGCGTCAATCGGTGCGGCTAACCCGGTTATTAACAATCTGGACCTAGAAGTCATCGCCCCCGACGGACTTTCATATCATGGTAACGTGATGGTGAACGGTGAGTCGCTGGCCGGGGGTAGTTTTGATACGCTCAATAACGTGGAACGCATCATTTTTAACACGCCCGATATAGGCGTTTACACCATCCTGATTCACGGTACTGTTATCAATCAGGGTACTCAGGGTTTTGCGCTGGCGATCAATGGAAATATTACTGATGATTGCAATGGCAACGGCATTAACGACCAAATTGATGTAGTTAATGGCAGCAGCCTTGATTGTAATGCGAATATGATTCCGGATGAGTGCGAACCTGATTGCAACGGGAACACTATCCCTGACGACTGTGATCTATTGGCATGCCTTCCAAGTGACACTATCTGTCAAGATTGTAATAACAACGGACAACTTGACGCCTGCGATATCCTTTCGGGTAATAACGACGACTGCAATACGAACGGCATTCCAGACACATGCGATTTGTTGACGGGGGTGTTGTTCGATAACAATGGCGACAATTTCCCCGACGCCTGTTGCCTGCCTACATCAGCCCCTGATGCCAACACAGGCCTGGTCGCCATGAATCGCTACATCTCATTTCATTCTGGAAATATAGGCCTAGACGTAGCTTTTCAAGTTACAATCGATCAAAGCACAAACATACCAGGCGCAGCCGGGCAAGTGAAGTGGGTCGGGCCACCGAATCCAGTAACTGGCGTTTCGCGATTACAATGCGATCCGGAGATACGTAATTGGTCATCGATTGGCGATGTCATCATCGTTAGCGATAAGGCTGTTGCACCAGGCACGACATATATGGTTAGGGCGATGGGTATTGGTTGCAGTCCAGCTTCACAATCGAGTTTCTCAAGCCCCACTACAGTGACAACTGCTAATGTATGGGGTGATTGCGTATCGACTTTTGACGGGGCAACCTGGGCCGGACCAGATGATATCGTCAACGCCAACGACATCCAAGCGGTCGTATCAGGATTTCGTCTGGATTCATTCGCGCCCGAACTATTTCGCACTGACCTTAATGGGCAAGTACCCGATGGATTCATTAACGCTTCAGATATTTTATCCGTGGTCAATGCTTTTCAACTGGTCGGCTACCCATTCTCAGAGCCACAATCCTGCCCACAAGTTCGCATCATACCGGACACTCGATCAGTTATAATTGGTGCAAATTAAGTAGCCACTGTTCGCAAGTATGTAGCCATGGCGTTTAGGAATGTCGAAACGCTCGCGCGATAACTAAAATGGTTTACTACAACCTCGCGGAATGTATGCGTGATTTGATCGCGCGTCGCGACTTCGTCGATGAATCGATTAGCCATTTGCGCAAATGAATCAGGCGAGTCAAAAACTATTTCGCGAAACTGCGGGAACATTTCATCGGGATAGGACACTTCAAGCCGATGTTGCAGCGTGGACAAGGGAACGGTTACTCTTGGCAACGTGCCTATTGGCATATCGAAATATGTAGCCATTAGTTCACGTAGCTCGGTATCCTGCTCGGCGTACAACTTTTCTGTAGAGTCTAGGCCTAGTGTGTGCAGTCGTTGACACATCTTTCGCAGTGTAATCCCTTTCAGGTCATCTGGTGCTAATCTTGTTATAAAGAAACCGCCGGCCGATAGGCCGTCCAATGCGCGCTGATGGATAAAACCTGCGGGCATGAGTTGCAAATTAATTTTAGACGCTCGATAGATGCACAGCAATTCTCGACCGTTTTCCGCGGGCCCCGCCGCGAATGGTGAGAGTGTCGGATGCGCGTCCCAGCCTCGACCGTATATGCGAAATTCTCGGTTATACTGCTGCGCCCACGTCGCGGCCCAGGCGAGGGCTTCGTGTCGATAGATTCGATCTCGTAAACGCCACAAATACCAACCCAGTAATCGTTGATGTAACGCATCATCACGAATGGTTATCCCACTTCGTCGCTGCGCCTCGTCCAAAATTACATATGGCGCTTCGCTGTGCATCGTCGTGAATTTAGCAAGAATTTCCGGCGTAATTTCGTACATGCAATCCAGTATTGAGCGAACCGCGGGGTCTTCGTAGTGACGTCGTTCCTCGTCGTGAAATTGTTTCGGTGTTTGTGAAGCGTGGCTCACGTAGGATAGGTCACACGCATACTTTTTTGATTCTTCCGCAGTTAACGGCTGGCCTGCAAACTGCTCCGGGCATGTTGGCACGCGGGCGTTGAGAAATTGTCGCGCATCACAACCGGCGTTTACCCATCGGTCTTTAGAATAGCCTACTAAAAAATCGTGCTTAGAGACAGCCCGCATATTATTGTCGGTGAACACATGAGGTAGTTGGTCTTGATCCCAGGTTAGCACGGGAAGACTGCGCGGAAGGATATTTCCAAACTCTGCCCTCATGTGGTCTAAACTCAAAAAAACGTCCGGACGAAAATCGCGAATTGCCTGGTGATAGGTCAACGGGCCAATCGTCTCGTGATTAGTTGATTCCTGTAGAACGAGACAACGATGCCCTAAACTTTCAATAGCTCGCTTCGTATCGCGCATGGAATACTGCAAGAACGTGGTGTGTATACTCACGCCAGCTAACACCCGCAACGGCTCACCCATTGAATTAAGCGCCTGATCGAATCGATTCGACCAATAGTCTAAATCACACTTATCGTAGCGACTGTTAAGCCCAGCTAAGGATTCGCTCACTGCTTTTTCTCGACAGGCTAAAACTTCCTCAGTCACCTGCACAGCACCAGGGTTTGATCTGGGGCTAAATTGACTCAGCGATCGCACCTGAGTCGGCAACGGGAGGTCGGGGTGGTTGTCCCACAGATCGCGTAATTGCTTTGTACAATGTTCCCCTGTAAAAATATACACCCGCTCATCAGCAAGCAACGTTGACCAGTCTTGTAAATGAAGCACTAACGCCAACAGCGCGGCGTCAGGCTCGACCACATAGAGCGGGCAGCTATAACCTAGAAAAGTGTCCACCGTTTTGTCGTACACCCGGGCAAAGAAATGACCTAAGTCCAATCCATCAAAAAGATACGGGCCGGGACACAGCGTACCAATATCTTCTGGCAAATCCTGGGCGTCGCTGACGAGTTTGTGATGACCGAAAAAAGGAATCCACGCCCAAGTCGACTCCCCAAAGCGCATGCGAACCTGGTCTACCTGACTACGATCTTGATACAATTGGAAATCTTCCCGGCGATCATGCCATCGATCGACGATCTCACATACGTCATAATTGCGATCACGCAGCGCAGCTACGTTGCGTTCAAACATGCTGTGCCGCTGCGACCAAGGAATCTGCCCGTCAGGAAGATTCGTTAGCGCGCTAGCTACCTCAGCCAGTTCAGCCTGCGCATCTGTCTGGGGCGAGGAGATAGACTGCATGAGTTCACGCGCAGGCCCGATTAAACCCAGATTGAGATATTCACGAACAGCTAGTAAAGCGATTTGTGAATCGTCCGGGCAGGCGATGAGATGTCTGGATGCTAGGGAGAGGAATTGATAGTAATGACCTTGTTGCAGAAATTGCAGCAAAGCCTCACGGTCGGCGGTGGTATCAACGACGGTCACAGAAATCTCTCACGTACATCCAACAACGCCTGATAGCTTAAAAAATAATTCCGTCACGCGACGGCGCTTCCGACATAAACCTTATCGGGGATACGCTATCTGGAACTTGCCCGCGCGGCTTTTTTTCAGTTACAATGATTGAGTTCGGGGGGAGACTTACCGATGCCACCCAGCTAGACACCGGGGCGCAGGATAATGGCTATCTGTCCCTCTTGACCAGTTCGCGGGTTTTCTTATTCAAGCCAGTCGGCCCACCCCAGCCTACTTCAGCATCAACGATGACACCCTTTGAATCGATCCAAAACCCGCTCGGCGCCATGGTGACGTTATACTTCTCCGCGACACCACTACCAAATGTCAAAACCTGCTGTTTGAGCTTTTCCTTCTTGGCGTATCGTTTCAGCACGGACGCTGGCTCATCCCAGAAATTCACAGCTAGAACGACAAGGCCGTCTTTTGAGAAATTATCTACCAACTTGCTTAAGTGAGGAGCCTCCTCACGACAAGGTCCTCAGCCATGCCCCCAAAAGGTTAGGAAAACCGGCTTGCCACGATACGAGCTTAGACGCACTTTTTTGCCGTCGAGGGCGCTGAGTTCGAAATCCGGTGCGGGCTTGCCAATCATCTGCTGCTTAAGCTTTTGATCTGGCATCTGACACCCCATCGTCAGCATTAGCGCGACCCCAATTAAACCAAACATGCTTCGCTTCATCGGAATAAATCCCTTCTTCGCCAATAATACATCTACTAATTGTGTACGATGCAACATACCCCACAACTATCTACATCGGCTGTCCAACGTAACCCCACCAGCCTAGGCCCGCAATACCTACTGCCAGCCACGCCGCCTGGCAGGACGTTACTACCGATTTACCGACTTTCGCCATCGTATGAAAGCTATATATTTGTGGTCGGCGATTGACAAAGACAGCCCATTTGTGATACAAAGTCGGTCTGCAGAAAAACGTCGAGCTGGCAGGGGGCATCGTGACCCTCGGGCTACGAACGTCGAATCTTTTAGAGGTCAGCATGCCCACAGTGGAAGCAGAAGTGGAAAAGCCTGCGCCAAGCGGTACATCCCGTCGGGTATCCGTACTCAATCGCAATGATAAAGCCTTTCATGTTGTTTTGGCTCAACAGTTCGAGCGAGATGCTATCGAGCAGCTATGCACGCTGTCTGACATGATTCGTGAAATAGCCACCACCCGGCAGGGCACGCAGTTTCTTATCACGCTACTGAGCCATCGACGGGCGATGCTCTATTTTATTCAGCCTTCCACGAGAACGTTTCTGTCGTTCACAGCTGCCTGCCAGGTGCTTGGCATGCCGTTTAATGATGTGCGTGATCGTTCGACCTCTTCCGAAGTGAAGGGGGAGTCTGAAGACGACACCATTCGTGTGCTCAGTCAATATTTCGATCTTATCATTATGCGACATCCCGGCGAAGGTTTTGCGGAGCATGTAGCTCATATGTTAAACGATATGCCCCGCACCATTCCCGTCATCAACGGCGGCTCTGGTAAAGACCAACATCCTACGCAGGCATTGCTCGATATTTATACGCTTTCCAGATGTTTCGCTCAGCAGACGACTAAGGTTGAACGGCGCTTCAAAGATAATGTGTTCGACGGAAAGTCCATCGCGTTCGTGGGTGACCTCAAGCGTGGCCGAACGGTGCGTTCGTTGAGCTATCTGCTCTGTAAATACCCAGGTGTGAAACTTAAGTTCATCTCCCCACCAAGTTTGCAGATTTCAGACGACATACTCGACTACTTGAAACGAAACGATACGCAGTACGAATTGTCAAACGATCTTCGTGAGCATATTAGCAACTTGGATGCCGTGTACATGACACGCCTGCAGGATGAGTGGGATACCGATACTGAAAAGTCTACTATTGACTACGGAAAATTCTCATTAACGGCTGACATGACCGGCTCATTCAAGAAAAGCTTAGCGATTCTCCATCCCCTACCCCGGCGAGAAGAGCTAGACCAAAAATTAGACGCGACCCCTTACGCGAAATATTGGGATCAGGTGCGAAACGGTATGTGGATGCGGGCCGCGCTCATTGCGTCTATTTTCAATGTAGACATCGCTATCCGCGACCATTATCACGCGTATCATACGTATTGAATCGCAATTGAAGCTGGCGCTGTCCAAACTGATAGTCGCAATAATTCAGTAAAGGATGGGGCCTAAGTTTAACATGTGTGTGCTCAGAGCCTACGGCCAAGATTTTGATGTCGCCCAATACATGGAAAGCTCGCCGCTTGAGACTTATGAAGTCTACCGCCGAGGTGAGCGACGATTTCCGAAAAGTACTCGAAATACTGATTGCCACGAGCATTCTGGTCTTAAAATAACTGTCAGCGAAAAAGAGTGGGGTGATTTAGCTGGGCAGATAGGCGATGCAGAATCGTTTCTGAAGTTGAATTCGACTGAGCTGCAACAGCTAGTCATATTTCCTAATGTGGAACGGGTTCTACTAGATTTTCCACTCGACTTGCGAATAGACGGTAAAACCGTCGTAGGCCAATCAGATTTTTTACCACCGTCACTTCTCAAGTTAGCCGGGAAACTGGGAATTGGAATTCAACTATCGTTGTATCTAGCGGATTAGTCTGTTGAGGTGATTATGGAGCATTCAAAGGCGGGCGACGTACCGCCCGTCTACGATCGTCTATATGCAAGACACCGATGGTGGTCCCGTCTAACGGCGTTCATTGGGGTAGGTTTCTTAGTTCACTGGGGAGTGACAGGGCAGCGAAGCAACTGGGGTTCACTATTTTTCCTTGGGGCGATGATATTCTTATTTATTCAGCCACGCGTGCTCAAGGGGATACTGGCTCGTGACGTGACGAAAAAAAATCTGCTTGCGTGTTTGGATTGCGGATATAACCTTGCAGGGAACGAGTCTGGGTACTGCCCGGAATGTGGCCTTCAGTTTGATTCCAGCGCGACGCGAGAGGCGTGGAGGTTATGGTCGAATAAAGAGGGTAGAGAGAATTACGGCGACGACAATTAAGGCGGGTGGAACCTGCTATACTTTAGTAAAGCATGCTTACAGGCGCGAGTTTGACTAAACATCTATAAGGGACCAAGCGATGACCAATCACGAAAAAATAAACTACATCGAGTTTCCGGCTAAGGACATGCAGGCGGCTAAGGATTTTTTCACCGCCGTGTTTGGCTGGTCATTCGTAGACTACGGCCCGGACTACATATCTTTCTCCGACGCGGGTATCGACGGTGGATTCGTCAAATCCGACGTCGCTGCTTCTAGCGAGAAGGGTGGTGCACTCATCGTTTTTTATAGTAATAAGCTAGAGCAAACCCAAGCCAATATCAAAGGCGCAGGCGGATCAATCATCAAGCCCATATTCGCCTTCCCCGGCGGCAGACGCTTCCACTTTACCGACCCCAACGGCAACGAATACGCCGTCTGGTCGGATGCGGATGCGTAATCTGGCATCCCTCTCTGCTTGGTTAGCAGACAGCAGACAATAAGCTAACCCAGGCGCAACAGAATTTCATCTCATCTGCTTGGCTTACTATTCAGTCAAGAACAGTGGGCCTGTTATTCCTGGTCGTCGTATAAATTGGATGGTATCTCCGCCGCGCGCGTCTTATTTGCGCGTACTCTCAAAGACCGTCGACGTCCGATAGCATCTCGCACGCGCCGAGAAATTCGGTCCGCCGCACGAGACACCGCAAGAACGGCATCGACGTCCGTTGCTTCTGCTGCGATCCTGACGGATGGTGAGAGAAGCACTTCGATTCGACAACGCTGGTCTACGCCGCCGCGTGGCCCATTAATATCCTCTACCATAGCCGACACACGGCTGATTCGATCACCGAATCGGCTGAGTGCGAACCACAATCTCCGCCCAATCCACTCCTCAAACGTTCGATCCAAATTGACTTTTCGTGCTTGAATGTCCACATACATGTTATGACTCCCTATTTCTGTGCCAAGGAAACACGTCTTGCCCTATAGATATTTACGACGTTCGCAGTCATATAGAAATATAGAAAATATAGACTTGAATCATAGAAATATTAGATGTATTATCTGCGATATGGAATGGCTAAACTATCACCACTTATACTATTTTTGGGTTGTCGCAAAAGAAGGAACGATCGCGGCCGCGTGCAAGAAACTTTACTTGGCCCAGCCGACGATCTCCGCCCAGCTTCGGGTGCTCGAAAACTCACTGGGCGAGAAACTGTTCACGCGCGTCGGGCGAAATCTTGCCCTTACTGAAACAGGACGAATCGTGTACCGCTATGCTGACGAAATTTTCTCGCTCGGGCGTGATCTGATGGACACAGTCAAAGGCCGACCAACCGGCAGACCGCTGCGTTTCAACGTCGGGGTGGCCGATGTGTTGCCCAAACTGGTAGCATACCAACTCCTCGAACCAGCCTTGCATCTGCCCGAACAAATCCAGTTGGTCTGCCACGAAGGTAGTACTACGGAGCTGCTTACGAAATTGGCGATTTACGATTTGGACCTCGTGCTGTCTGACTGTCCAATTGCCCCTGATGTGAAAGTGCGTGCATTCAACCACCTGCTTGGTGAGTGTGGCATATCGATATTCGGCACGAAGGCGCTGGTCACCAAATACCGGCGAAGATTTCCTAAATCACTCGACGGTGCCCCGTTCATCATACCAACTAGCAACAGCGTTCTTCGTCGCACGCTTGAGCATTGGTTCGATTCCGAAGACATCCGCCCAATCGTTTTCGGCGAGTTCGAGGATAGCGCCCTTCTCAAAGTATTTGGGCAAGCTGGGGTCGGGGTGTTTGCCGCGCCAACGGTAATCGAGAAGGAAGTAAAGCGACAATATGACGTCCGCGTGGTAGGTCGATTGGATTCTGTGCGCGAACGATTTTATGCCATTTCAGTCGAGAAGAAGGTCAAGCATCCGGCCGTGCTCGCTATTGCGGACGGGGCCCGACAGAAGTTGTTTAGCTAACTGGAGGCTTGTTCAGCTCATGATTCCAAGCATATTGGCTACCGCCTCACATACTGACTGGGCCATCATCACGGATCTGGTCGTGATTCTGGTGAGTGCGGCCGTCGTTGCGGTTGTCATGCAGCCCATGCGGCTGGCTGCGATTCCCGTCTCCAGCGGCGATAGTTGTTTTATAGGCACTGTGACTCGCCTCGACCGCACTAGTTTAATGATCATCCCGGACGAACAGGCCGTATTGCGCGCCTGCGCGGTGGCTCGACGGCGAGCACCAGAGACTCACCTCGTGGCAAGAACCAGAGTGGTCAGCGAACGAGCGGGCCTCATGGAGATGGGTGCCAATTCGGTTACGGTTGACGAAACCGCAGCCGCAGCCCCAATGCTGCAGGCAGTCATGGCCTGTCTTGATATGAACATCAAAGAATGACCGATGAGAACAGAATTGAAACCTGAACTGCAAATAGATACGGACAATAGTATTGAAAACCAATAAACCAACTAACGCCGTTCAAAAGTTTTTGTCGCCCCAATCCGCCAGCGGCTTGGATCTGCTTGTTGCGTCGATCACATCCGCCATGGCAGAGTTCCTCGCGCTTCGGATGATACTCCCTCATAGCGCTGCGACAGATAAACAGTCTCTTGGAGTCAATGAAAACGTCGCTTAACGTGCGAAAATTACAAGAGGATAATATGTAATGTCCGACACTGTATTATTGATTACTCAAGACCATAGAATTGCGCAGAAGATGCGAGATGCGTGCGGTGAACTCGAAGCGAGCCTCGCACATTTTAGAACGCTGAAAGATGCTGCGGAGACACTTGTTGCCAAGCCTCCCGACCTGATTCTTTGCGACTATTCTACTTTTGAGGCCGTGCGAGAGCAGCTCCCGCGCGTGTGCGTTATGTTGTATACCGAGCCAGCCGGCAGCGAACAAGCTATAGAGGCGATCAAGCGAGGCGCATTAGACTACTTAGTTACACCAATCGACACAAAAGCGCTGACGGAGCATATTGGTAAGGCGCTTCGTATCAGCCGGGACATACATATCCCAGCAGTCTACGAAAAGCCTGAAGAAGATGTAGCCGTCGAACGGATCATCGGGCAATCGCCCGCCATGAGAGACGTGTACAAGTTGATAGGACGCATCGCTCCGCGAGATGTCAATGTGCTCATTACTGGCGAAAGCGGTACAGGCAAAGAGTTGATTGCACGAGCCATTCTGCATCACAGCCCGCGAAAAGATCAGCCATTTCTAGCTGTTAATTGTGCGGCAATTCCGGAAACATTGATTGAGAGCGAACTGTTTGGACACGAGAAAGGAGCGTTTACCGGGGCAGTTCTCCGGCGGATTGGTAAGTTCGAGCAGTGCGATGGCGGCACACTTTTTCTTGATGAAGTCGGGGATATCCCCATCGCCACACAAGCCAAGCTGCTACGCGTACTACAAGACAATTCGTTTCAGCGCCTCGGCGGGACTGAGCTAATTACGAGTAACGTGCGAATTATCGGTGCCACCCATCAGCCGTTAGAAACGCTCATCGAAGAGAAAAAGTTCAGACAGGATTTATACTTCAGACTAAAAGTCGCTAGCATCGACGTGCCATCACTTCGGGATCGCGAGGTTGATGCTGTTTTGCTCGCGTATCAATTCGTCCGCCGATACAACCGAAGCCTAGGCGCGGATATTCGATCCTTTGCGCCGGAGATACTTCCCGTTCTACTGAAGTACCCATGGCCAGGAAATGTGCGTGAGCTTGAAAATGCCATCAAAGCCGCTTTGGTAGTGGCGCGCGGCTCCGTGATGCGGGTCGAATTCCTTCCCGAGCATGTCCGCAAGACAGTCCAACCAGGCTCCGCAGGCTCGGTGGACAAGAACCGTCTGACCACAGACTCGCTTCCAGTCGAAGCGAGATCGATTGCGGAGAAGCTCGCTTCACAATCAGCATTAAATGGAAAGCTACACGAAACGGCGATCGCATCAGTCGAACGTGAAATAATACGAGTTTGCCTAGAACGTACGCGCGGGCAACTCGCCCCAGCCGCCAAAATGCTGGGTATAAGCCGGACCACAATTCGTAAAAAAGTCGCCCATTATAATATCCGCACGACTACCTCGGTAGGCATTGGTACATAAATGAGTGGCTGGCTAGCAAGTGGCCACGATGGACAAATGGTGACCATTAAGGCTATAATGTGAGCAGGGACTTATATAAAAACCGCACCACTCACAATTTCCTAAACTATTATTACAAATAGAGTTACAGCAAGATAACTTGATCGCATTTCCTTGGCACACCTCGTGCCTTCCCTAAAGGTGAAAGCGGGACCGACGTTGGGTTCGTACATCCGGACGGGGGGGGCTGTCGCTTTAGTGAAATTGGATTTTGTGGCAAGAGTTTGCGATTGAGACACCATGAGATGTCTCCTCGTATGTATATCGCAACCAGCCAGAATGCTAAAAAAAAGGAGATATTTATAATGCAACGACGAATCACAACATCACGAGCAAAGAAGCGACAGGACATGCTACACGACTTAGCGTCTGACGAGGTGGTCTGTGTCACTACCGGTACGGGATACTCTCGAGCGACCGAGGCCGTACATGCGTTAGGACGGATACGGGATGGTACGTATGGCATCTGTGCCGACTGTCGCAAAAGGATTCCGGCGGCGCGGTTGATGGTTAAACCAGAGGCGGCACGATGCGTCGCCTGTCAAGTAGAGTACGAACGGCGTTAAATTGCTGGCTCAGGGGAGTGACATAGTGATGCCAGTAAATCGACTTATTGACACGCGATAGATCTCCCCCCATTCATGGCCAGCCATCGCGCAGGGCGAGATGCCATTGGCTTTGGCAACCTAATCGGGAAAGTCGTGCGGCCAGTGATTGTCGCATTTGTCAGAATGGATGCTGTCATTCTACCCGCTAATTACGGGGGGAATGTTCGCCACCGAGCTTGTACCGCACATCGACAAGCGCTTTCGCACAATTCCTTCGCGAGAGGCTCGGGCCAGCATAGGCACGGGTTATCAGGTGGAGAAGGCCCTTGTCATCGCGTTCTCCAACCCAGAATTGATCGGAAAAGTAGCCACAGAGTCGCTATCAACTTTCTTCATCGAACGCGTTGATTCATTGGTCAAGACTGCGGCGCAGCAGCCTATAGAAATCTTTATGGAGTGGGGCAAGTACGACCTGCGTAACCCCAACGCGGCTTGGGACATGGCCAAGGTAAACCGTGACTTCGTTCAGCTATTGAATGAGCGAGGCTTTCAAGTCGCGGGCGGCGAACGCAACGAGGGTACCGGGTGGATTACCTGGCGCAATCGCACAGGTGCCATCTTCACGGCCCTGTTCCCGGTGCATTGGGGATGGCAGAGGGGCTATCTCGACGCCGTGGGCTTGCCTTAAACACTATATTGCTTTGATTACCGTACGTTGTTTTGACTGGAAGTTAGTTACTGGAGGTAGTGATCTAATCAAATCGTTAGGAAGTATAGGCCAGCCTACGCCAACTTGAATGCGACGCGAGTCTGTCGATTTTTCATATTTCCAATTTGCTGATTGCAGGGGGACTGTTCTATCTATACTTGTCCACTCTTCCTGGGATTGTCCAATGAATTCAACTTTGGCATTGATGTCTCCACCGAAGAATGAACAGTACAACACCCATAAATAAGATGCGGGGTAATATATCAACCGAAATTTGTGGCATCCCGTCGGGCAGTTGAGTGATTGCATGTCCTCGAAGGGTACAAAACCATTTTTCAGCAGGCACACCTCTTTATTATGGAGACGGATTCCGTACCGAATACGATTCATAGATTCGGAAAATGAATGCCGGTCAATAACCGTTTTTTTGCAAACGTGAATTAGCAAGTTGATGCCAATCTTTGTCAATGCGCGAATCACCGCAGAGGCGATGTAGCTTTGATTCTGAACGGGCGATTTTGATCCAAGTATGACGTCTGGTTCGCCAAATTCTATCGGAAATTTTTGATTGTGGAGATGTTTAAGCAAGGTGTTCTTGTCATTGTTTGAGGCATATCCACAGACAAAAGTCATCCCGTCGTTAAAATCTTGAACATGTTTTCTGGCGAAAATACGTGGCGGGTAAGAAAACCCTTGAGGTATCGCAGACGGTTTTTCAAAAAATAATCCCTTCATTCTATTTGCACTACCGCTATTGTACGCATCAATTGCTTTTGTTAGGTGGTTCGAGAAAATTTTCTCGACTTGTTTTCCCCCTACTTTTATGAATTGTTCAGCATCGCCTCGAAGTTGTGGTTGAGAGTTAATAAAAACTATTTGTGGCCAAAGCGTAAATACGGAAAAGTTGTTGCTAGGTTGTGCTTCAAGCAGTAAGTTGTCGAAATCGTAATCGACATCCCAGCATTGCTTCAGGTTTTTTTGAAAGTACGCTTGACGGGAGTTGACAAGCGGCGAGCTGCATACAAGTTCGTTATCCAATATAGATAAAAAACCGTTGTTGCACGGCTGGCACACTTGTTGGATTTTTTTAGTGCCATATAAAGATTTGGGGATAATATGCTCCCCTTTGTCTGCGCCTTCGTATCGAACTTTTTGTCCACAATAGATGCATTGCATATATGGTTATTCTTCCTACGGATAAAACTTCCCCATCATCCTTGGATACGGAATCGCTTCTCTGATGTGTTTTAGGCCGCATAGCCAGGCTAGGGTTCGCTCTACGCCTAAACCAAAGCCGCCGTGGGGGACAGATCCGTAGCGACGTAGGTCTAAATACCATTCGTAATCTTCTTGTGGCAGGTGCTCCTGCTTCATGCGCGCTACGAGCCGGTCGTAATCTTCCTCTCGCGCAGAGCCGCCGATGATTTCTCCGAAGCCTTGCGGAGCTAGCATGTCGAAACACTCGACCACCTTTTCGTTTTTACGATCCTGTCGCATGTAAAATGCTTTCACACCTCGTGGGTAGTGCGTCACGCAAACCGGGCGATCGTGCAGGCGGGAGATGATGGTCTCGTCCGAGCCGCCCAAGTCGCTGCCCCATTCGAAGTTCGCGGCTAGTTCCATATGGTGCGGGATGTTTTTGATCTGCTCCTCCAACTCGCTACGTTCTTCACGAGCGGCGATGGCGTCGGCTGCGGCTTTGTCTTTTTTCCACTGCTTGCCACCGCCCTTAGCTATCTCCTCAAACTCTACGATGTTTTTAGCTAATTCCTCGATACGGGCGGTTTTCTCTTTCAGGTCATTTTCTAGGAGTGTCTTGGATTTGTCACTATGAAGTATGTCCACCGCCTGGTCATAAGTTAGGCGGACAAATGGGCGTTTGATGGCTTCAAGATCAGCAATGTCTCGACCAAGTTCGATCAGCTCCTCGCGGTGATCTCTCAACACGCGCTCAGCGATCGAGCAGATGAAATTCTCCGCGACGTCCATGACATCACTCAAACTAGCGTACGCAATCTCCGGCTCGACCATCCAAAATTCGGTTAGATGCCTACGGGTCTTACTTTTCTCGGCGCGAAAAGTCGGACCAAAGCAGTAGACTTTTCCGTGGGCCATGCATGCTGCTTCGAGGTAAAGTTGGCCTGTCTGCGCGAGATAGACTTCTTCTCCGAAATAATCAACTTTGAATAGCGTCTGCGCGCCTTCGCCAGCCGCCGGGGCGAATATAGGTGAGTCTACCAGGATGAAACTATCGTCGTTGAAGAAACGTCGTATCTGATCGATCACGGTGGAGCGGATGCGCATGATGTGCCATTGCCGTTTGGAGCGGAACCACAGATGGCGATGCTTCATCAAAAATTCAATGCCGTGAGGTTTGGGCGTGATCGGATAATCGCTCGATCCATGCACCACGTTGATGCCGGTAGCCTTCATTTCATAGCCACCGACGGAGCGTTCCTCTTTATTGACGATGCCTGTGATCTCGACGGATGATTCCTGGGAGAGTTTTTTGACCTCGTCAAAGACCTCGGTCAATTCGTCGCTTTTCTCGAACACGCACTGGCACATGCCGGTGCCGTCGCGCAGGATGACGAAGGCGATTTTGCCAGATACCCGCGTGTTATAGACCCAGCCGCTGAGCGTGACGGTTTGGCCATCGTACTCGGACAATTGATTGATTTTGGTTTTCGTTGTTGTTTCCATGAGGCGAGTTTACGGAAGAGGGGGCGCTCTCGCAACGGCTGCACGATTTCATAACGCTACCTAGCTGGGTTGGCATGGGTAAGTTACTGCTTGAGACCATCCGGTAATTATTTTTAAGGCCAGCTTGCCACTCAATCATTCCCGCTGCAGCAGAAATTACGTTAGATCCATTCGCTGCCAGAATTCCATAAAAAGCCTTATTTCCAGAACCGAATTCCTAGTCGGCCCCTAGCTTGACGTTTACACATACCACCAAGGTTGCTAGTCGATCGCTGCTGTCAAATTGGCATGTTAAACCTCGCCATCGCGGACCGGCTGCCATCGTGGCAGGAGCAGGACTTCACAGGCCGTGCGACGTCGACGACGTAAGTCATTGATATGCAAGAAGTTAAGATCGCTTTCTTGTTCGGTGCGTTCTGGTCCGACATGTGCATATCTTCGCAGTAGATCGGTCTGCGCGCTGGCGTGATCGGTGCTTGAGTTCGAATCGTGAATCGTTTATGGAACGATTTTTTTATAGTATGCCAGTAGCTTTGAGGAGAATGGCAACATGGCTGTAAAGCAGTTAGCCTACGATCAAGAGGCGCGTCAGGCGTTGCGGGCAGGCGTTGAAAAACTCGCCGCCGCAGTCAAATCAACACTAGGCCCAAGGGGCCGTAACGCGGTTATCGATAAGGGCTGGGGAAGTCCGAGCGTCACTAAGGATGGCGTCACGGTAGCCGAGGAAGTCGACTTAAGCGACAAGTATGAGAACTTGGGCGCTCAGTTAGTCAAAGAAGCCGCTAGCAGGACGTCCGAGGTCGCCGGTGACGGTACGACCACGGCCACTGTCCTTGCTGAGGCGATTTTCAAGCTTGGCTTGAAGCACATCGCGGCTGGTGCCGACGGTTTTGCCCTCAATCGCGGGATTGACGCAGCCGTACGCAAGGTTGTCGAGAAGCTCGCCGAAATGTCACGCCCTGTCCGGGCGAACAAGAAGGACGACATTGTCAATGTCGCGAAAATCTCGGCTAACAATGATGAGGTGATCGGTAAACTTCTTGCGGAATGTTTCGATCGGGTTGGCAAGGATGGCGTGATCACGGTCGAAGAAGGTAAAACTGCTGAAACGACCGTCGATGTTGTCGAAGGTATGCAGTTTGATCGCGGCTTTTTGTCGCCTCATTTTGTGACCGATCAAGATGCCATTGAATGTCGCCTCGACAAGGCGTTTATCCTCATCCACGAAAAGAAAATCAGCAGCGTTCCCAAGCTCGTCCCGTTGCTTGAAAAAGTAGCCAAGACCAAGCGTCCTCTGCTTATTATTTCTGAAGACGTGGAAGGTGAAGCATTGGCTACACTGGTAGTCAACAAGCTAAAGGGCGTGCTTCAGGTTTGTGCTGTCAAAGCACCGGGTTATGGCGATCGTCGCAAGGCGATGTTGGCTGACATAGCCGCGTTAACTGGTGGCACTGCTATCATGGAAGACCTCGGCCTAGACCTTGAGAAGATTTCAATTACTGATCTTGGCCAAGCTAAGAAGATTCGCATTGATGCTAACAACACCATTGTGATTGAAGGCGCTGGTTCGACGGCGGATATTAAAGCCCGTATTTCACAAATTGATTCGGAAATTTCACTTTCCACATCAGATTATGACACTGAAAAGCTGCAGGAGCGAAAAGCTAAGTTAGCTGGTGGTGTCGCGCAGATTAACGTGGGTGCTGCCACCGAAGCAGAACTTAAAGAAAAGAAGGCCCGCGTCGAGGACGCGCTTCATGCCACACGCGCCGCTATTGCAGAAGGCATCGTGGTGGGCGGCGGCGTCGCACTGGTTCGCGCAGCTGAGGCTTTGGATGCGCTTAAGCTTAAAGGCGATCAGAAGTCCGGCGTTGCCATTGTTCGCGAAGCGATCACCGCACCTTTGCGTCAAATCGCGATGAACGCAGGCATGAACCCTGGCGTGGTGCTGCATAAAGTAGCCTCACAAACCGGTTCTTTTGGCTTCAACGGTGATACGCTTGAGTACACCGACTTGATGAAGGCCGGCGTGATTGATCCGACTAAAGTGGTTCGCAGCGCGCTTGAAAATGCAAGTAGCGTAGCCCGCATTTTATTGAGTACTGATGTCTGCATCACGGATAAGCCTAAAGAAGATGGTGACGGTGGTGAGATGCCAGGTATGGATGAGATGGGCGGCATGGGCGGCATGATGTAGTCGTCGCCGCAGGGCAATCGCTTTGGGGCGGGCCTTGCTGGGTTTGACGGCTTTTTGATAGATAGCAACGAGTGAATACTTTCCGATACGGAGACTACTCAGATATGGCAACAGCAACAGCAAAGAAAACAAAGATTAAGTTTCGGCCAATGGACGACCGCGTATTGATCGAGCCTTGCAAGGCTGATGGCGTGACAACCGGTGGCATCATTTTACCTGACGCCGCCCGTGAGAAACCACAGCGTGGTAAGATCATCGCAACAGGCCCGGGCAAACTTCTCGACAGCGGCAACCGCGGCGAGATGTCCGTTTCGCTTGGCGATGAAGTGTTTTATGGTAAGTATGCTGGTACCGAAGTTGATCTTGGTACCGATCAGTACGTCGTGATTCGTGAAAGCGATATCTTGGCGATCGTGGACTGAATGAATAGTATCGCGAAGCGCTAATTGCGTCGCGATTAAGATAGGAGATTGGTCGATGGCCAAGCAAATGATGTTTTCCCAGGACGCCAAGCGTGAACTCCTGGAGGGATTGGGCAAACTCGCCCGCGCAGTCATGATCACTATGGGCCCGACTGGCCGAAATGTAATGTTACAAAAGTCGTATGGTGCCCCTCGGGCGACCAAAGACGGCGTTAGCGTGAGTAAGGAAGTGGAACTTCCTTCACCATTTGAAAATATGGGCGCCAAGCTCATTAATCAAGTGGCGACTAAGACTTCGGATGTTGTGGGCGATGGTACGACCGCCGCCACCGTACTCGCGGAAGCTATTTTCCGTGAGGGGTATAAGACGGTAGCAGCCGGTGCGAACCCGATGGCGGTTAAACGCGGTATTGAGCTGGCTGTAGTCGCAGCGGTTGAGTCTATTAAAGCTTTATCCGTTAAGGTCCGCTCCAACGACGACCTAGCTAAGGTGGCAACGATTTCTGCCAATGGCGACGAAACCATTGGTAATTTATTGGCCAGCGCTATGGACGCCGTGGGTCCAGACGGCGTGGTCGAAATCGAAGAAGGCGACGCCCTCGAGACGGAAAAGGAAGTGGTTGAAGGCATGCAGTTTGATAAGGGGTATTTGTCTCCTTACTTTATGTCCGACCCAGGGTCATTGGAATGCGTGTTAACTGATCCGTTGATTTTGATTTACGAAAAGAAAATTTCTAATCTGCGTGATTTCGTACCGGTACTCGAAGCCGTGGCTACCGCTGGTAAGTCTTTGTTGGTTATCGCAGAAGATGTCGAAGGCGATGCATTGGCTGGTCTGGTAGTAAATAAGATGCGTGGCGTGCTTAAATGCTGTGCGATCAAGGCCCCAGGTTTCGGTGATCGACGCACGGCTATGCTTCAAGACCTCGCGGCTGTGACAGGTGGCAAGCTCATTAGCGAAGACCTTGGTATCAAGCTCGAAAGTGTGACTGCGAGCGATATGGGTAGTGCAAAGAAGGTTGTGATCACGAAGGATACTACAACCGTCATCCAGGGTGTCGGTAAGAAATCTGATATTACCGCCCGCTGCGAACAAATTCGTGGGCAGATCGAAAAAAGCACCAGCGATTACGATCGCGAAAAGCTGCAAGAGCGGTTGGCTAAGCTCACCGGCGGCGTAGCTGTGATTCGTGTTGGTGGCGCCACAGAAATAGAAGTTAAAGAACGCAAAGATTTGGTAGACGATGCTTTTCATGCTACCCGAGCCGCTGCGGAAGAAGGTATTGTTCCAGGCGGTGGCGTCGCATTTTTGCGGGCTATTGATTCGGTTAACAAAGTTCGCGACAAGGCTCGCGGCGACGAGAAAATCGGTGTTGAGATAATCGCTAAGGCCCTTCGCGCTCCCACGACGCAGATTGTGGAAAACAGCGGGTTAGAAGGCGAAGTGATTGTCGAGCAAATCCTTGAAATGAAGGGTACGCAGGGTTACGACGCCCGCAAAGGCGAATTCGTGGACATGATCAAAGCTGGTATTATCGATCCCGCGAAGGTGGCCCGCGTTGCATTGGAAAATGCGGCTAGCGTCGCTGGTTTGATGCTGACGACCGAAGTTCTCCTCACGGATGTGAAGGATGACGATGAAGAGGTCGAGCACGCGGTCCGATAGAGATTGTATCGACTGGATATTATGCAAAAGGCGGACCGACGTGTCCGCCTTTTGCTTTCCAGTCTAGCGCAAGCTCTATTTTTGTGTAGCGGTTAAAACTCCGTTTTTGACCGTAAGATTGTCGCAACAATGCGATACACAAAAAAGTCAGGTGCTACAGTGTGAGCGAAGGTGTATCCGTGCGAGTTTCGGCGGGTCCATAATTATTTACTTGCTATAACGTGAGGCGAGGTGCATGCCTGCAACAGGTGGTAAACGCGATTTTTACGAAGTCCTAGGCGTCTCTCGTGATGCGTCTGCCGAGGCGGTCAAGAAAGCCTATCGGCGTAGCGCGCACAAATATCATCCTGACCGTAACGGCGGTGACCCCGCATCGGAAACTAAATTCAAAGAGGCTGCGGAAGCCTACGAGGTTCTTTCTGACCCGGCAAAACGTCAGCAGTATGATCAGTTTGGGCATGCTGGCTTAGGCGGGGCGGGACTTCACGATTTTAGTCATATGCAATCGGATGACATCTTCTCGATGTTCTCCGATATTTTCGGTGGCTTTGGTGGTGGTCGAAGACGCAGCCGTGGAACGGATTTGCAGACCCAGGTCGAATTGACCCTGGCCGACGTGGCAGAGGGCGTTGAGCGATCTATTGAATTTACCAGAAATGATCTTTGCGAAGGATGCAGCGGTACAGGCGCAGCCCGCGGTTCAGACCGGACCACTTGTACGACTTGTGGTGGATACGGAAAAGTTGAGCAAACCGGCGGCATGGGTTCTCTGTTTGGCCGTGTGATTACGGCTTGCCCATCATGCCAAGGACAAGGCACTTTGATTACGACGCCCTGCGGTGATTGTCGCGGTTCAGGTCGAGCGGCGAAACGGCGACTGGTTAATGTGCAAATTCCTGCAGGCATACATGATGGACAAGCGGTGCGTGTGCGCGGGGAAGGCGAGCCATCGTCTGATGGGGCGTCGCGCGGCGATCTTCATTGTTACGTGAGCGTCAAGGCGCATCCGTTCTTGCAGCGACATGAAAACGATTTGGTCTGTGCCATGCCGCTTAGTTTTACACAGGCTTCTCTGGGTGTAAAAGTTGAAGTGCCGACATTAACGGGGAAAGCCGACCTGAAAATCCCCGCCGGAACCCAGCATGGCCAAATGTTTCGTTTACGCGGTAAAGGCTTGCCGGACCTGCGAAGTGGTCGTAAGGGCGATGAGCTGGTGCAGGTATTTATTGAAATACCCAAAAAGTTAAATAAGAAACAACAGCAATTACTACGTGACTTCGCGGAAACAGAAGACCGATCTGTGCTGCCGGAGTCGAAGGGCTTTTTTGACAAAGTGATGGAATACATCAGCGGCGATGAGAACCAATAGCATCGTGGCTGATTGAGAATAAGTGTAAGTCTGATGAAGAAAAACCGTCACCCATCCAACGATACGAGCAAAGATACTACTTCGCCGGAAGACATCGTCATCGACAATGTTACAGCCGAAGCTGACGCGTCGAGGGATACCGAAGCGTTCGAGGCGAGGGCTAATGATGGCAATGTTGTCAATGAAGCCGATCTGTCGCCAGAGGCCCGCATCCAATTTCTGCAAGAAAAAGTTGCGTCGTTGGAAGATGCGATATTACGCGGCAAAGCTGAAGCGCAGAACTTGCAGCGTCGAGGGCTTCAGCAGCGCCATGATGCCATTAGATATGCGAACGCCGATTTGATGAAGTCTATGCTCAGCGTGGTGGATGATTTTCAACGCTCTCTCGAAGCCGCTGAAAAGACTGACGATTTAGACTCGGTGGTCTCTGGTATTAAGTTAGTATACGAAAATTTCATGAAGGCGATGACCGAATCTGGCCTAGAGCCTATTGCCGCTGTGAATCGGCCCTTCGATCCGCATGTTCACGAAGCGATGTTGCAGCAGCCTTCGGATATGCATGAGCCGGGTATGGTTTTAGAAGAGATTACTAAGGGTTTTAAGCTGCACGATCGCACCTTACGGCCATCGCGTGTGATTGTTTCCAAAGCTGTGGAATAACCATCATCTTAGGCTTCGACGACTGGCGAATAGTAGCTAACGCGTTTGTAATAAGGAATAATTTCTATGCCAACCTACGAATATGAATGCTCCAAATGTGGCACGATTACAGAAGTTTTTCAATCCATCACTCACTCAGCGCTTCGTAAATTGCGTAAACAGGACGACCCGCAATGCAAATGCGGCGTAGCTGTCACGCGACGTATTGGCACTGGCGGCGGCATTATTTTTAAGGGTTCAGGATTCTACGAAACCGACTACCGCAGCGAAGGCTATAAAAAGGCTGAGAAGGCCGACAATGAATCTGGTAGCGATTCCAAAAAAGGCGATGCTACCAAGAAAAGCGAAGCTGCAAACAAAGATACGCCCAAAAAGGATGCCAGCGTCAAGGCTTCTACGAACGAAACGAAGGCTAGCGCTTCTAAGAAAAAGTCAAAGAACAATTAGCAGGCTACGCGCCTATTGCGATGATGATTGCGCGAAATTGTTATGCCAACTTTTGAATGCCCAACTTGCCAACAGATGCTCACCGTAGCCAAGCGGGAAGACGCGCCGTATAGGCCATTTTGCTGTGAACGGTGTAAGCAGGTGGACCTCGGCAAATGGTTGGATGGCACCTATTGTGTCAGCGAGCCAATTAACCCAAACGACCTTCCTGAAGATATCTAGTCTGCCCGTTGACCTTGCCACAGCCATCATCGGCGATATCACCATTTTCGACGCCATATCCGTAACTGTTTGGAATAATTATCTTTCGGCGATAGTGTATGTTCATGGGGTAGGATTCTATTGACAGCGTTATGGGGGGATAAGCCATGAATGTGGGAGTTGCAGAAATCCGTTTTTCTCGCCGGCGTCATCCCCACGAGGCTTTCACGCTAATCGAGTTGCTGGTCGTCATTGCGATCATTGCGCTGCTCATCTCCATTCTGTTGCCCTCATTAGAAAATGCTCGGCGACAAGCTAAGCAGGTAGTGTGTCTGACGAATCTCAAGGGAATCGCCTCTAGTGGACGCGTGTACGAATCTGACGACCCTAATGGCTGGGGCATCCCGGTTCATCCCATGCAATATTTACAAGACTCGGCCAACCCGACTTACGTGGGTGCGTATGAGTGGGGCGGCAAAAGTGGTGACGGGCGATCTGGCTTTGTGCCCGGACCTATCACGGGTCCTAACGCTGCTTTAACGAGCAAGTATGGCACACGGGCGGGCTTCGGGCCTGCTACCAGACCCATGAACAAAATCTTGTATCCCGGCGGTTTTGCAGAAAGTGGCATTCGCGCAAACCGTTATCAAGAACTTGAAGATTCCAAGCTTGACCTGCCGCTTTTTCGTTGCCCGGCTGATGACGGTCCACCGCGTGGTGCGCATTGTCCAGATTGGATCGCCCATCCAGGCAAAAGCTCTTACGATAATTTTGGCACGAGTTATGCGTCCAATGTATTTATGGTTCGTGCCAGCGACGGTAGCGGATGTCTGCAAAGCAATTCACCTTATTTAAGGCCCATGAGCCGCATCCCGTCTCCGGGACGAACTATTTTCTATGAGGAAAATATTGGTCGATGGGCCTGGGGCGTACGCCGCGAACCATGTCAGGCTGATGGCATCAAACCGGGACTTGATCCCGGTCCGACCAAAGTGGTTCGTGGTTGGCATGGCCGAGATTGGACGTTTAATCGTGCGTTTGTCGACGGTCATGCCGAGAATCAGCGTGTCATCATTGAAGGCACCGAAGACGATCAAGGATATTCATTGCACCACAAGACCGAGCTTCTCGGTTCGTACCCACCGTGGGGGCCAGGCTGCGGTGGCGATGTATTTCCCGTACCCGCTGACCAAGGCCAGCAGGTATATGGCTGCGTGATTATTCGCGGAACAGGCTGGCAGAAAGACACCATGCCGGCGCCGCTCATACACACCGGGCTAGATAATCCGGGATGGGGCCGAGGCTCCTACGAAAATTGCGTTGAGCCGATGGGCAATTGAGGCGGTTTGTATACGCGAAAGTTGAGTCACAGTACGGTATAAAATCTGTGTCGATGACACCCTGTCGGCATTTGTGCGCTGGCGGAAATGACGGAGTATCAAACCAATGCTTCATTGACTATGGGCTAGCAGTTTACAGATGCGATCTTGAATGGCTTTGTATGGCGTGCTCGGGCCTCTGTAACCATTGAACATCATAGCGAATGCAAGACGTCGGCCAGATTGGGTATCGACGTAGCCTGAGAGTGCGCTGATGCCGCGCATTGTTCCTGTTTTTCCGCGTAGGACAGGCTCTAATCCTTGCATGCGATTTCGTAATGACCCACGTTCGCCGGGCACCGCTAAGCTTTGCCATACCATTTCGCCACCTGATTTTCGGTGCAGGTGCATGAGGGTGTCAGCTAACTGTCGCGCGGAGCAGCGGTTCATTCGACTCAGCCCCGAACCATCGGAGACGATTAGCCCGGCTATGTTCACGCCCGCTCGCTTGAGGATTTCGGCAATTGCGTGCGATCCAGATTCCCATGATCCGCTTGAATTGCCAAGGCCATTGCGCTTCGACCATTCGGCGCCGAGTCGTTTTAGTAGACATTCGGCAAAAAGATTTTGACTGTTCTTACCGATGCGGCCCAGCACATCTGCCATACTGGTTTGGTGGATGTCTAATACGAATACTTCGGGTGAAAGTTGGCCATCGTCGAGTCGCACGCGCTGTCGGACTAATTGGCCAGCGAATTCGATTCCTTTTTGTTGGAGTACCACACGGAAGGCGTCGGCGGTTAAGGCCGCGGGATCTGGAAA
Source organism: Phycisphaerae bacterium (assembly GCA_029260115.1). Classification (GTDB taxonomy): domain Bacteria; phylum Planctomycetota; class Phycisphaerae; order UBA1845; family UBA1845; genus JAJRPG01. The sequence continues at coordinate 67,117 of JAJDDW010000109.1, forward strand.
TGCGACAGGTCCGAATGGCCAGCGTTTCTTGCATCTACCCGATAAGCGATAGTCCCAGGTGCCTGGTGAGTGATGTAATACTGGCTTGCCTTTGCCGCCGCTACGACATTTGTTAAGGAATTGGGCTAATGCGTTTTCGGGAATGAGGCTCACTAATACTGGCGAGCCGGGCGTCGCTGCTGGATTGATGGTAATGTCCAGGCAATTGTCGTTAATGTTGAGTCCGCTGACCGGAGCCGCGTACCATTTGCCGAGGTCGGATTTTTCCCAGTCAGGGTGAATGAGTTGCTGGTCGAAAATCGACGCGTCGATGACGATGTCGCCTTGAATCGTCGTCATGCCCTGCTGGGCCAGCCGATCAGCCCAGCGATCGAAAACGCTGGTTACTGATTGGTTGAGCGCCTTGGCAAGGACGGGATCACCAAAGCCGGGATCGCCGCTGCCTACGATGTATACATTTGAGCCATCGGTTCCCAGCATCGTATCGAAGGTGAAGCTGCTACCTAGCTCCAGCACGCCCGCAGCTAAGGTGAACACTTTCATCGTGCTCGCTGGGATCATCGCCTGATCGGCCTTATGGCCGAATACCGTCTCGCCAGTTGCGACGTCCAACACGCATACCCCAGCCACGGTCTTTGCGTGGGGCATGCTAGCAATGGCTGATTGAATCGAGCGATCAAGTGGAATCTGAGCATAGGCTAAGGATGAAAAGGCAACAATTATGATAATCCCGAAAATCGAGCCGCGGGCTTCAGCCCGCGCGGACGTGCGTATGTCTGTTTCGCTCTCAGCCATTCGAGGGTGAACATCTATTGATTGTTTATGTAACGATTTATTCAAGGCAGTTTGCATTAACATCGACACCAGTTAGTTACACCCGTATAGTTTCATCGGCCAAGAACCGTTTTGTGTTGCAGCACAATTTCAAAGGCTCGAAAAAATCGTGATAGCTACAACAGACACACACGCCTCTCAGCACGACGCCAACATACAGAAAACATGCAACGTCGCCAACCATCTACCTAGAATGGCCAACGAAGTTCCCGACCATCCGGCTGTTGTTGTCACACAATCCCGCGACGCTCAGGGCAAGGCTATCTACAAAACCTTGTCGTTTGCGGAATTAGAGGCTCTCTCAAACCGCTACGCCAACGGGCTACGCACCGCTGGTTTTCAGCGCGGCGCGCGCGTGCTCATGATGGTTAGACCGGGCGTGGAATTTGTTGGTCTGGCCTTCGCGCTGTTCAAGCTAGGCGTGGTTCCGGTGATGATCGATCCCGGTATGGGCGTCAAACGATTGTTGGACTGCGTCAAGCAAGTCGACCTACAAGGCTTCATCGGAATACCTTTGGCCCATGTGGTGAGACTTCTAAAACGACGCGCGTTTTCCGGTGTTAAGCATGTGGTTACGGTAGGACGACGCTGGATGTGGGGAGGTTATGGCCTTAGTCAATTAGCAGATAACGCTTTGCCGACTTTCACGCCAGTTCCAACGCGTGATACTGAAGTGGCCGCGATTCTTTTTACATCAGGAAGCACGGGGCCTGCGAAAGGCGTGGTATACGAGCATGGTATGTTCGATGCCCAGGTTCGTATGATTCAGCAGCAATATGGGATCGAGCCTGGCGAAGTCGATTTGCCCGCGTTTCCCTTGTTTGCTTTGTTTAGTACGGCTATGGGCATGACGTGTGTCATACCAGACATGGACCCGTCGAAGCCTGCCAAGGTAAACCCGGCCAATATCGTAGAAGCGATTGAAGACCATCACGTTACGAATGCATTTGGTTCGCCAGCTATCTGGCGGCGGGTCGCGGATCATTGCGGGCAACATAAAATTACGCTGCCATCGATTCGGAGAATCCTCATTGCCGGCGCTCCAGTATCCTCGCAAGTCATTCGCATAATGCACGGCGCGCTTACCGATGATGCGGATATACATACGCCCTATGGGGCTACGGAGTCATTGCCAGTCGCATCGATTTCAGGCCTGGAGATAGTGGATGAGACTGGCCCGCTGACTTTGCGCGGCGCGGGTACGTGTGTGGGTAAGCCATTGCCAGACGCAGAGGTACGTATCATTCGTGTGACTGAGGAGGCGATTGAGGCTTGGGCAGATGATTTGTTGGTGTCGCAGGGGACGCGCGGTGAACTTGTGGTGCGTGGCTCAATGGTAACAAAATCTTACTTTGCGCAACCCATGGCTACTGCGAGTGCGAAAATTACTGATGGCGATTCGTTCTGGCATCGCATGGGTGATGTTGGATATTTTGACGAATCGGGGCGTCTATGGTTTTGTGGCCGAAAGTCGCAGCGGGTTGAAACCACGGCCGGGCCTTTATATGCCGATCAATGTGAGGCGGTGTTTAACCAGCATCCAGAGGTAGCAAAAAGCGCACTTGTCGGCGTAGGGATGCGTGGGCAACAGGAGCCTGTGCTGGTTGTCGAACCGTTGACCGGTAAATTTCCTACTGGTTCGCGTGTGGACTCATTTTGCAAAGAGCTTCAAACGCTAGGGCGGGGCAGTGAACTTACGCGCGGTATAGGCCGTTTTATGTTTCATAAGTCCTTGCCCGTTGACACGAGACACAACGTCAAGATCGGTCGCGAATCGCTCACCGCGTGGGCGGAGGCTCAGTCATCATGAAAGCGCTCGTGACGGGAGGCGGAGGGTTTCTTGGTAGCCATATTGTCAAAATGCTTTGTGAACGAGGTGACGATGTGGTGGCACTTGGTAGAAACCGATATCCGGTCATCGAGCAGATGGGGGCGCGAGTGGTAAAAGCTGACATACGTGACAAGGCCGCGATGCTTAAAGCGTGTGTGGGGATGGACGCTGTTTTTCACGTCGCAGCGTTTCCTAGCATATGGGGGAAGCGGCGTGATTTTTGGGAAATTAATGTCGACGGGACAGTCAATGTGATTGATGCGTGTCGTGCGGGGCAGGTGCCCAAGCTTATCTATACAAGTTCGCCGAGCGCAGTGTTTGGTCGCCAGCCGCTTTGCGGGGTGGATGAATCTCAGCCTTACCCGAAACGATTTTTGGCACATTATCCGCGAACAAAAGCGATCGCTGAGCGAGCGGTGTTGGATGCAAATACTCAGAATCTCGCGACCACCGCTATTCGCCCGCACATGATTTGGGGACCTGGCGATCCCCATTTAATTCCACGCGTTTTGGAACGCGCCAGAGCGGGACGGTTAGTGCAAGTTGGCGATGGGAAAAACCTGGTTGATATTACATATATTGATAACGCCGCCCGTGCGCATATTCAGGCGGCGGATGCGCTGTCTGGTAAAAGTTCCTGCGCGGGTCGAGCATATTTTATTAGCCAAGGTCAGCCGGTAAGTTTGTGGGCTTGGCTGGGCAATTTGCTTGAAAAACTGAATATCAATCGGCCAAGCAAATGCATACCGTGGTGGCTAGCCTATTATATGGGTGGGGCTATGGAAGCTGCTTATGGCGTTTTGAGACTGTCCGGTGAGCCACCCATGACGCGGTTTGTGTCGCTGCAATTGTCCCAGGCTCACTATTTCGACATTTCGGCCGCAAAAAAAGATTTCGGTTACGAACCAGGCATCTCGACCGACGAGGGAACCGAGCGACTTTTGGCATGGTTACTAAGCGGGAAATAAGAGTTCGCGCCGGAAAAGTTTCATTTTCGTCAGGATTTGCTAGGATTCACATGTTGTAGAGCCGCCGTTTGGGCGGACGGAATTGCGAGGCGATATAGCCCTGGATGCGGAGCAGAAGTTGGTTAATGAGCGAATAGTCATCACGGGCGTTGGTCTGACGGCCCCGAACGGCGATTGCTTGGAGACATACCGGGCAAATTTGCTAGCTGGTGTGTCCGGTGTGACGACCATCGAAACCCGCTATATGGGTACGGTGCTGGCTGGGGTCTGCGGCTATGATGAGCAAAAACACCAGACCCGCAAAGAGCGGCGCCGCGGTACCCGGGCCGGGTCGATTTCGATATATTGTGCGCATGAAGCTTTTAATGCAGCTGCGTTAGATCATACATCACTCGATACGCGACGGATTGGCACGTATATCGGGATTACTGAGCACGGAACGGTCGAGACGGAAAATGAAATTGATGCGATTCGTCAATATGACTATGACACCAAGTATTGGACGCCTCATCACAACCCGAGGACGGTAGCGAATAACCCGGCAGGGGAAGTAACGCTAAACATGGGGCTTTTTGGGCCTCATTACACGATTGGCGCGGCTTGTGCGGCTGGTAATGCGGGTTTGATCCAAGGGCTACAGATGCTTCGTTTGGGCGAAGTAGATGTCGCTGTATGCGGTGGGGTGTCAGAAGCAATACATTCGTTCGGTATTTTTGCAAGTTTTGCTGCACAGAATGCGTTGGCCTGGGACGTTGATCCGACAAAAGGTTGTCGGCCTTTTGATGTTAAACGGAAAGGGATTGTGGTCTCGGAGGGCGGTTGCCTCTATATTCTAGAGAGGCTGAGTGACGCCCAGAAGCGTGGAGCGCCGATTGTGGCTGAGGTTGTGGGGTATGCGATGAATTCGGATGCCTCTGACCCAGTTATGCCGCTTCCCGAACGTCTCGGAGAATGTATGATACTGGCCTTGGACAAAGCCGGGATCAATCCTGGTGATGTTGATATAATCAGCACGCATGCCACGGCGACAGAAATGGGCGACCAGCAGGAGGCGGCGGCTCTGAGTCAAGTATTTGGCGATAGTGACTATGTATATGTGAATAACACGAAGAGTTTCATTGGCCATGCTATGGGAGCGGCCGGGGCTCTGGAGTTGGCAGGAAATCTTGGATCGTTGATCGATGGTGTGGTCCATCCGACGATTAATATTTCAGAGATGGACCCGAATTGTCGGGTGCACAATCTTGTGATGAACGAAGCGAGAGACGTGGGTAAGGTTGAGTATATACTGAACAATTCGTTTGGTATGCTTGGCATTAACTCTGCGGTGCTTGTTAAACGGTATAAGGATTAAGCGACCGGGGGACTTACGGGTTAACGAACACGAGACATTAGAGGTACTACAGAAACCATGGGCGATCAGCGAATTAAAAACATCATTCTTGAGATCATTGCGATCGTTGCACCGGATGCGGAAATTACCGATGTCAAGACGGATATTCGTTTGCGAGATCAATTAGATCTCGATTCGATGGACTTTCTTGATATTGTGATGGAACTGCGCAAGCGTTACAAAATCGAGATTCCAAAAGAGGAATATCCTGAGCTAGCGACACTAGATAGTTGTGCTGCTTATCTGGGGCCTAAGCTCGCTGGCGTGGCTGCAACGTAGTTGCGTGCGTCTAAGATATTGATGATCGAACCAGTACGCCTTTGAGCGTGTCGGTTTTTTTGGGGTTGATACTGAAGTCGTAATCGCTGGCATCAGTTGTTGGGCCTTCCTCTTTTGATTTAACCTATTATTGAGCGCTTTCTGCTTTTTGACATGGATTACGATGTCATCATTATCGGCGCGGGCATGTCAGGCTTAGCCGCTGGTATTCGGTTGGCATATTTTGGTAAGCGCGTTTGTATTTTAGAAAAGCATTACGCTTTTGGCGGACTCAATTCCTATTACCGGCTTGATGGCCGGGATTATGACGTCGGTTTACATGCAGTGACTAATTTTGTAGGGCCTGGGGTGCGCGATACGCCGCTGCCTAAGCTGCTTCGTCAGTTGCGCATGTCGCGAAACGATTTTGAACTGTTGCCTCAGCGGTTTTCGGAGATTCGTTTTCCTGGCGTGAGCCTGCGATTCACGAATGATCTAGACGATTTAATTGCCGACGTGGCTGAGAACTTCCCTGGGGAAGCGGATCGTTTTCGCAAACTCTGCGCCCATGTTGGTGAATTCGACGACAATGTCTTACTCACTGACTATCAATCGACCCGCGCGACGTTGAAAGAATTCTTGCATGAGCCGATGCTGATCGAGATGCTGCTATGCCCGATCATGTATTATGGCAGCGCCGAAGAACACGATATGGATTTTCTTCAATTCGTGATTATTTTTAAGAGCTTATTCTGCGAAGGATTTGCCCGGCCTAGGGATGGTGTTCGGAAAATTATCAAGGCCCTGGTCAAGAAATTTCGATCGTGTGGTGGTGAGCTTCGCATGCAGACCCCGGTCGAGCGGCTGGACGTAGCTGATGATCGTGTGGCAACTGTTCTTATCGTAGGCGGTGAAACACTTAGTGCGGCCACCGTGTTGTCCTCGGCTGGGTATGTGGAGACGATGCGTTTTTGTGGAGACTCCCCATCTGTGCCAGCGGAAGAGGTGGGGCGGGTGTCCTTTGTGGAGACTATCGCGGTGTTGGACGAGTTGCCTCAGCGACTGGGTCATGAGGCGGCGATTGTGTTTTTCAACGATTGCGACACATTTACATACGCCATGCCCGAGCATCCTGTGGATTTACGGAGCGGCGTGGTTTGCTGTCCGAGTAATTACGAGGGCCATGATGACATGCCGGAGGGGTTTTTGCGTATGACCTGGCTGGCGAATAGTGATGTTTGGATGGCTGATGACGATGCGGCCTATCGACAGCGCAAGATTGACTATCTAGCTGAGTTCAAGACTCAGGCCCGGCGATATGTGCCTACGGTCGATGATCATTTTATCGCTAGCGACATGTTTACACCTCGGACTATCCACCGATATACGGGGCGACTCAACGGGGCGGTCTATGGCTCACCGCGAAAAAGACGTGATGGTAGAACCCATTTGAAAAACCTGTTTCTGTGCGGGACAGATCAGGGGTATTTGGGTATCATCGGGGCATTGTTGAGTGGCATTACGATAGCCAATATGCATGTGCTAGCTGAGGAATAACGAATCAATGGTCGCTGATCGTCTTCGCGATATTAAGTCTCACTACGACGTCGTCATCATAGGATCGGGTTTAGCAGGTCTGACGGCTGCGAATTGCTTGGCGAAGTGTGGCCGATCGGTGTTGCTGTTAGAGCAGCATTATAATTTTGGCGGGATGGCTACGTGGTTTCATCGTAAGGGTGGCCACATATTCGACATCTCACTACACGGATTCCCGATCGGGATGATTAAGAGCTGTCGGAAGTATTGGACGAAGGAAATCTCTGATTCCATCGTGCAGCTCAAAGGTATTCGTTTCGACAATCCCCAATTTCAACTGCAGACTACTTTTGATCGCCAAGATTTTACCAGAATACTGGTCGAGGAATTTGGCATTGAATCTGAGACCGTCGAAGCTTTTTTTGATGCGGCGCGAGGGATGGATTTTTACGACGATCAGTCCATGACCACGCGCGAATTATTCGAGAAGTTTTTTCCAGGTCGATCTGATGTAGTGCGCATGCTCATGGAGCCGATTGCGTATGCCAATGGCTCGACTTTGGATGACCCGGCTATTTCATACGGCATTGTCTTTTCCAACTTTATGAGTAAGGGCGTATACATTTTTCGCGGCGGGACCGACAAGCTTATTTACATGATGCGTCAGGAGCTAAAGGCCAATGGCGTGGACGTGCGCAAGCAGGTGCTTGTGGATCGTGTTGTGGTTGAGGATGGCACGGTGCGCGGCGTGATGGCTAATGATAAGTTCATCAGTTGTGGCGCGGTGCTTTCTAACGCGAACTTGAAAACGACAATCGATAAGCTGGTGGGACACGATCAATTGTCGCCTGAATTTGTAGCGCAAGCCAAGGCCGTGCGACTTAATAATAGTAGCTGTCAGGTTTTTATTGGGATTCGAGAAGGCGAAACACTAGATCATATTGGCGATTTACTTTTTACTTCGGTTGATCCAGAGTTTGATTCGGTACGATTGTGTGCCAAGGATGTGACTAGCCGAACGTTTTCTATGTATTATCCGGATACCAGGCCTGGGTCTAATCGATACGCGGTGGTTTCGTCGACCAATGCGAATTGGGATGACTGGGCGCATCTTTCTGAAGATGATTATCAAACTGAAAAGAAACACTTGATCGAAACGACTATTGCTGCTTTGGAAAAATATATTCCTGACGTGCGTAAAAAAATAGATCATGTGGAAGCGGCGACGCCTAGGACGTTTTATCATTATACGCATCAGGCGATGGGCGCGACTTTTGGAACGAAGTTTGAGGGTTTGCAAGTTAGCATGGACCTCCCCAAGCAGATTCACGGACTGTTTCACGCTGGTTCGGTGGGCATCATTATGTCGGGTTGGCTGGGCGCGATTAATTACGGGGTGATTGTGGCTAATGAGGTTGATAGTTTGTGCCATGAGGATGGCAAATCTGAAGGGCGGATGGCGTCATGAATGCGGTACTGACCCCAACATCGATCCCTCATCGCGATCCTTTTCTTTTTGTAGATGATATTGTCGAAGTATCGGACACGCGCATCGTTACGCGCATGTTAGCTGATCCAAAGGCTGAATTTTTTCGTGGCCATTATCCTGGCGATCCGGTGATGCCGGGCGTGCTTCTGTGCGAATGCTGTTTTCAGGCGGGGGCGTTGTTGATGACTCATCGACTGGGCGGTCCAGAAAAGATTGATGGTATTCCAGTGGTTACCCGCATCAAGGATGCTCGTTTTAAGCAGATGGTTCGACCTGGTGATATGCTGACCATTGAAGCATCCTTAGATGATGAATTGGACAATGCGTATTACATGACAGGACGCGTGAGTGTGCAAGGTAAGACTGTCGTTCGTGTGTCGTTTGCTTGTATGCTAACGGCGATGGAGGCCTCGTCGTCGTGAGCTTTCTTGATCTTGGCGGAAAAGTTTTTTTGGTACTAGGCGTAGCTAATCGCAAAAGCGTCGCTTTTCATATCGCTAAATTGCTGGAAGATGAAGGGGCGCAGGTTGTTTATAGCGTGCGCTCTGAGTCGCGGCGAGATAGTCTGGCGAAATTATTGCCCGGTAGAGAAATTCATGTATGCGACGTCGAGCATCCATCACAAATCACTTCATTGGCAAAGGTCGTGGCGGAAAAGCACGACACAGTTCACGGCATTATACATTCGATTGCGTTCGCGAACTATGAAAACTTTTCCGGCAATTTCCATGAAGTGAGTAAGGACGACTTTCTGCAATGCGTGGGGGTGAGTTGCTATTCGTTAATCGCGGTGTCCAATGCGTTTAAGCATTTGCTTGATAAGAATGCGAGTGTGGTAGCGATTTCCATCTCTACAACGCGCATGGCGGTCGAGAGTTACGGATACATGGCCCCGGCAAAAGCGGCGTTGGATTCGTCCATTGCGTTTTTGGCTAAGTCGTTCAGCAAGTTTTCAGAAGTTCGTTTTAATGCCGTGTGTGCGGGACTACTTAAAACGAGTGCGTCTGCAGGTATTCCGGATTATGTCGATCATTATATGTTCGCCGAAAATCTTACACTGCGCAAGCGTGCCCTGACGACTGAAGAGGTTGCTGGTGCGGCTGTGTTTTTGCTAAGTGGAAGGTCCAGCGGTATCAATGCTCAAGGTCTGGTGCTTGATTGTGGAATGGGCACGAATTATTTTGATGGCGACGTGGTTAAGCACGCCCTAGCTGGTATTTGGCCGGCTGAGTCTTCATGATTCTTTTTCCAGTGATAATGCCAGTTAGCCAGGATGCGCCAGTGAGAACGCCGGAGCGCGTTACAGCGCAGCGATTGGCTTCACGGCAAGCGCTTACTGTCTGCGCTGCGCAATGTGGTGCGCCAACGGGTGGTTGGGAAAAAAATGAGCGGGAAGTTCCTCAACCTAATGAGGGTTTTTTCTGGTCAGTGTCTCACAAGCGAAATTGGGCGGCGGCGGTTATTGCTGATCGCGCGGTTGGGATTGATGTGGAAGAAATTTTGCCACGCGATAACCTCGCGGTTTTTGATGAATTAGCTAATGGGCAGGAGTGGAACGTCGTTGGTGGTCAAAGCTGGGATCACTTTTTTAGGATATGGACCGCGAAGGAAGCGACGCTCAAAGCTAACGGGAAAGGGATTGGCGCTTTTTCTTCTTGTGTCGTGAACAGACTAGTCGATGACAAGCACTTGACGTTGCATTTTGACGAGGTCGATTGGCTTGTTGAACATTTCTATCACGACAACCACATCGTAAGTGTGACGGCAGTTGGTGATGATATTCGCTGGTTGGTCGATCCAAAGAAAGTAGAACCAACAGATAGAGACTTATCATGAGCATCAGTACCGGGGCCATGATGGTGCTGGCTGTTGCTGCGCTGATAACATCTATTGTATCAGCGATCCTTGGCATGGGTGGGGGTGTCATGCTGCTGGCGGTCATGCTCTGCTTTATGTCGCATGCCGAAAGTATTCCTACCCATGCCGCAGTTCAGATTGCTAGTAACGGCACGCGGGTATTGGCTTTTTCTAAAAATG
>JAJDDW010000110.1 GCA_029260115.1 Phycisphaerae bacterium
TTGCGATGACTTGGTTGGCTGTACGGACGATACCTGCGTGGCTGGTACGTGCGTGTTTACGGCAAACGATTTGAACTGCGCCGACGATTTAATGTTCTGCAACGGCGTTGAATTCTGCGATGCGGCCTTGGATTGCCAGTCGGTTGGTGATCCTTGCCCACCTTTGCTTTGCGATGAAGTTGGTGATACCTGCATCCCGGCTACACGAATAAACAATATTGAGCTTTTTTATGCGGGTAAATTTGTAGATGCGCCTGACGTTAGTCATTCGTTTCTAGCTGGTGGTTCGGTGGCTACAAATGCCAACGTTACGAATTACGTAAGAGGCGTTACGGGCATTCGCATTGTGTTTGACGGCTTGGTAAATTTTGCAACCACGCCAGCCGCAGCGATGCAGTTTGATTGGACGACGGGTGCAGGGCTTGTTTTCTCGCCGGTGTCCAATGTCGCCACGATGGTTTCTGTGACGGCTATGGATGCAGGCGGCTTTACCGTGGTTACAATTGTGGTCACTGATAATCACATCGTGAATCGCTGGTTACGTGTTACCGTGGATGCCTTGCAAGTGACGAGTGGTGGCGTGACTTTGGATGGTGAGCTGTCGGGTAATCCGCTGCTCATGCCAAGTGGTGAATCTAATCCTGGTGGGAATGCTGTGTTCTATATTGGCAATCTTGCGGGCAATATTGATGCGGACCGCACGACGTTACTTACGGATGTCACTGCGATACGAACCAATGTGAATCCTTTTATATTGGTGCCGATCAGTAATGTTTTTGATGTAGATAAAAGCGGTCGTGCAGTGTTAACGGATGTTGGGGAGTCCAGAACGTTCGTGAACCCATTCTTTGTATTGCCATTAATTTCGCCATGACCGACAGCGTTGAATAGATGTGACAAGACCTTGACGTGAGTAAAGTGATAATGATTGAACATGGCAACCATAAAATTCGCACCGGTTCGGTAGCACGTTTTTATGCTGTATCCCCGTTTATTAGGCGGTGGATTGCGGCAATATGCATCGCGTTATCATGCCAGGCTAGTGTGCTCGCGGCTGAGATGAGCGTGCGTGATGTGTTGGTCAGACCCAACGGTTCGGGTAGCGTGCGCGTGTGGGGTTCGATAGAAGGCAAGCCCACTGTTGGTTGGACGGTGTTGTTGGAGATTACACCTCGAGCGGGTAGTCGCGGCACGGTTACGTTCACGCCTTCTGAGGCTGGAACGCGACCTCAGTTTAAGGTTCGTCAGCCAGTCGGCGGTCGGGCATCGGTTGAATTGCTGCGAAACGATAATGCTACGGTTGACGTTCGACAGGTTGATGATGTTTGGCCTGGTGTCGGAACGTTTTCGGCGTTTGATACGTCGATGACAAATTCCGCGAATCTAAATGGTGCGGTTGATGATAATGGGACGTTCGTGACTGAGATTGTAACTTTTTCTGGGCAGTTGGGAGAGTTTCCGTTTGAGGTAAGCCCCACCGCTCGTGGTGTCTGGGATGTGACGCTTGCTACGGCTTCTAGGGCGAGTAGCTGGGAAGGCGTACCAACTGAATTACACCACGCGACGATCCGGGTGTCCCCGAAGGCATGTTCGAACGATCAACAGTGTAAGGATAGAAATGTCTGTACCATCGATAGGTGCGATGACGGTGTTTGTCGGCATGATGTTGATTTTGCGAACTGTGCGGATGATAGCGATAAGGACCGACCTGGATCGCGAACGGGACGTTCTAAGCGGAGTAAGCGATAAAGAGGGAGGCTGTAACAGCCATTACTGTGTTGTTGTGATTGGGGATCGGATGGGCCCGATATGCTTCGTTAATACGAGGCCTCACGACAAACGAGCGTGCGATAGTTTGACGGCGAAATGTTTGTGAAAGAAGCTTGGCCTATGTTACGCAGATGCCAATTAATAGCGTTAATTACTACGTTGGGAGGCGTGTCGGCTTTACAGGCGGCAGACCTTTCGGTCGCCAATGTGAATATGACGCCTAACGCCACGGCTAACGTGGTGGTATCGGGTAGCATAGTCAGCGAATCCACATTTGGCGTGACCATATTGCTGGAGCTTATTCCGCAGGCTGGTACGACGGGAACTTTACAGTTCACGACTGAACCGCCGATCGATATCGTCCAAAATGGTGATCCTTGGCCTGGCGGTGGTTTGTTTTCGCCATTCGATACATTGGGTACAGGGTCTGTCCAATGGAACGGCAGTGTCGACGATAGTGGCGCCGCGGCTGGCTTGGTGACATTTTCCGGCGCGCTTTCTAGTTTTCCGGTAATTAGCAGTGCTGACGCGACCGGTGTTTGGGATGTGATGTTATCAATTCCCAGCTTGGGTAGCAGTGGATGGGAAGGCTTAGCGACTACGCTGACGGCTGGCACGGTTACGGTCACGCCAACTTCGGACCTTGCGGTCGAAAATCTTGTCGTATCTCCGAGTGGTACCGGTACGTTGAACGTGTTCGGTAGTATTGGTGGCGATGTCACTAACGCCGTTGATATATTGCTAGAGCTTATTCCACGAGCGGGCGCGGTTGGTACGCTAGAGTTTACTCCTGCACCTCCCGTTGACATTATTGAATTAGGCGATCCTTGGCCTGGGATTGGTCAGTTCGACCGTTTCGATACGGACTTAACTTTACAGACCGATCGTAATGGGGCGACTAGCTCAAGCGGTAGTCCTGCGGCACCTGTGACGTTCTTAGGTAACGTGGCCGGCTTTCCAGTAGTGGCCAGTGCCGGCGCTTCGGGTGTCTGGGATGTGTCACTGACCGTGCCGGGATTTGGTACTAGCGGCTGGGTAGGTCAATTGACGAGCCTTACGGATGGTACCATTACGGTTGCGGTCGGAGGCTGTAGTGTTGATACCCAGTGTGATGACGGTATTGGGTGTACGGATGATACATGTGTCGGCGACGTTTGCGTCTACACAACTAATAATTTGAACTGTGCTGACGACACCTTGTTTTGTACGGGTGCTGAGTTTTGCGATGCTGCTTTAGATTGTCAATCCACTGGCGACCCATGTCTAGCTGGCACCTTCTGCAACGATACGACTGACACATGCGACGAGTGTGCTTTAGATATTCATTGCGATGACACGGTCCCGTGTACGGACGATACCTGCGTGGGCGGGGCGTGTGTGTATACGACGAATGATTTGAACTGCATCGATGATGGCTTGTTTTGTACGGGCGTTGAATTCTGTGATGCGGTTTTGGATTGCCAAGCCTCTGGCAATCCTTGTTTAGCTGGCGAGTTTTGTAACGACACAACTGATACGTGCGATGAATGTCAGTTTGATGCTGATTGTGACGATCTGGTAGGTTGTACGGATGATACTTGTGTTGGGGGGGCATGTGTCTTTGCTGTCAATAATTTGAATTGCCCGGACGACACACTCTTTTGTAACGGCAGCGAATTTTGTGATGCGGCGCTAGATTGTCAGAACACGGGCGATCCTTGTTTGGCAGGGACATTTTGCAATGAGCTTACGGATGTTTGTGATCAGTGCGTGATTGATACTGACTGCGATGATATGGTCGGATGTACGGACGATACCTGCGTAGCTGGAACATGTGTGTTTACGGTCAACAATCTCAATTGTGCTGACGACACGTTCTTCTGTAACGGTACGGAATTTTGCAGCGCAACCTTGGATTGCCAATCAACTGGCGATCCTTGCCTAGCCGGTACGTTTTGTAACGATACGACGGACGTTTGCGATGAGTGTGCATTGGATATTCACTGCGACGATGCGATAGGCTGCACCGATGATACCTGCGTAGCTGGAGCGTGTGTGTTCACGGCTAATGATCTTAACTGTGCGGATGATGCATTGTTCTGCACCGGTACCGAATTCTGCGACGCGGCACTTGACTGCCAATCAACTGGCGATCCTTGTTTAGCGGGGACCTTCTGCAACGAGACCACAAATGTTTGCGATGAATGTGTGATTGATACCGACTGCAACGATCTTGTTGGCTGCACTGATGACACATGCGTGGCAGGATCTTGTGTGTTCACGGCTAATAATCTGAATTGCCCTGACGATACATTTTTCTGTAATGGTTCTGAGGTTTGTAACGTCACTTTGGATTGTCAAAGTGTTGGCGACCCGTGTGCCGTTGGTACTTTTTGTAATGATACGACAGATGTATGCGATGAGTGCCAGACAGCTCTCAATTGTGATGATGGCGTGGCGTGTACCAACGATGCGTGTGTGGGCGGCACTTGTATCTATACCACGAATAACCTGAACTGTGCGGACGACACGCTATTCTGCAACGGTACAGAATTTTGTGATGCGACATTGGACTGTCAAAGCACTGGCGACCCATGCCCAGTAGGTAAGTTTTGCGATGAAGTGACGAATACTTGTGGCGATTGCTTAATAGATACTGATTGTAATGATGGTATCGGTTGTACAGACGATACCTGCGTAGCGGGTGGCTGTGCGTTTACGCCGAATAATTTGAATTGTGCTAACGACACGTTATTTTGTACTGGTACGGAGTTTTGTAGTGCGACATTAGATTGTCAATCTACTGGCGATCCTTGTGTCGCGGGTACTTTTTGCAATGACACGACGGACCTTTGCGATCAATGTCAAATAGATATGCATTGCGACGACATGCTGTTTTGTACAGGTATAGAAACCTGCCTAGCTGGCGCTTGTAGTGCTAGCGGTAACCCATGTGCCGTTGGTCAATTTTGTAATGACACGCTAGATACTTGCGACGAATGCGTTGTGGATACTGACTGCGACGACGTTATCGGTTGTACTGATGATACCTGTGTAGCTGGCGCATGTGTCTATACCACCAACAACCTTAACTGTATCGACGATGGCCTATTTTGCACCGGGACAGAATTTTGTAGTGCGACCTTGGATTGCCAAGCTACCGGCGACCCTTGTTTAGCGGGCACCTTCTGTAACGACGTGACGGATGTTTGCGATCAATGTGTCGTTGATACAGACTGTGACGACTTGGTTGCCTGTACAGATGATACCTGTGTGACTGGTAGCTGCATGTTTACGACCAATAACTTGAACTGTGTCGATGACGGTCTCTTTTGTACAGGGCCTGAAATTTGTGATGCTTCATTAGATTGTATGTCAGCGGGTGATCCGTGTTTGGTGACTGAATTTTGCAATGACACCGTAGATGCTTGCCTCGAATGTTTAATCAACGCCAATTGTGACGATGGTGTCGCTTGTACCGATGGCACGTGTATGGGCGGCTTCTGTGTGTTCACGGCTAACAATACCAATTGCGTTCAGGACGCCTTTTTCTGTAATGGTCCTGAGATTTGTGACCTTACATTGGATTGTGTTTCCAGTGGTGATCCATGCTTAGTGGGTGAATTCTGTATCGAGTCTATCGATGCTTGTTTGGAGTGCCAGGTTAATGGCGATTGCAACGACGGCATTGGTTGTACGGATGATACATGTGTTAGCGGCGTCTGCGTTTATACGGTGAACAATACGCTTTGCCTGGACAATGGCCTATTTTGCGACGGCACGGAGTTTTGCGATGCCACACTAGACTGTCAATCTACAGGCGACCCATGTCCTGTGGGTCAGCTATGCGATGAAACCAATAACACTTGTGGTGAGTGCGTCATTGATGCGGATTGTAATGATGCAATCGCGTGCACCGTGGATACCTGCGTACTCAATGGCTGCTCGTTCGCTCCGGTTGATTTGAACTGCGTAGACGATGGCTTGTTCTGTACAGGCTCGGAAATATGCGATCCAGTATTAGATTGTATTTCAACTGGCGATCCTTGCCCCATTGGCCAATTTTGTAATGACGTCACCAATGTCTGTGATCAGTGTCAAGTTGATCTCGATTGTGACGACCTCATGTTCTGCACGGGTGTAGAGACTTGTGTTGGCGGAACGTGCGTAGCCAGTGGCGATCCATGTTTAGTTAGTCAGTTTTGCAATGAAACATTGGACACCTGCGACGAATGTGTTATTGACACCGATTGTAATGACGGGGTTAGCTGTACGGATGATACCTGTGTTAATGGGGCGTGTGTTTTCACGGCTAATGATCTCAACTGTGCAGACGATACCTTCTTCTGCACAGGCACAGAATTCTGTGATGCCGCATTAGACTGTCAGAGCACAGGCGATCCTTGTTTAGCTGGCACCTTCTGCAACGATACGACTGACATATGCGATGAATGTGCTTTAGATATTCATTGTGACGATACCATTCCTTGTACGGACGATACCTGTGTCGGTGGTAGCTGCGTATTTACGACGAATAATCTGAACTGTGTGGATGACCTACTCTTTTGCACAGGCATGGAAGTATGCGACGCAGTTTTGGATTGCATTTCAACTGGCAATCCATGTTTGGTCGGTGAATTCTGTAATGACGTTACTGATCTTTGCGATACCTGTCAATTCGATACGGATTGTAATGACGCGGTTCCGTGTACGGATGACGCTTGTGTCGCGGGTAACTGCGCCTTCACACCGAACAACTTAAACTGCGTCGATGACGGGCTATTTTGTACCGGCATGGAAGTTTGCGATCCTGTTTTGGACTGCATCTCGACGGGCAACCCATGTGTGAATCCCGCGTTCTGCAACGAATCAACCAATGTTTGTTTGGAATGTTTGGTGGGCGCTGATTGTGATGACGGCGTAGTGTGTACAGACCAAACATGTGTGAGCGGTGTGTGCGTGTTTACGGCTAATGATGCCAATTGCGTACAAGACGGCTTGTTCTGCAATGGCCCGGAAATTTGTAATGCACTTACAGGTTGCTTCTCGAGTGGCGACCCATGTTTGGTTGGCGAGTTTTGCAATGACACGACAGATACGTGCCTTGAATGTCAGATTGATACCGACTGTAACGACGGACTGCCTTGCTCTGACGATCTATGTATCAATGGTACATGCGTGTTCCCTGATAACAATCTAAATTGTGATGACCTCGTAGGTTGTACTGACGATACATGTGTAGGTGGCAACTGCGTCTTTACGACGAACAACCTTAACTGTACGGACGACCTACTGTTTTGCACAGGGCTGGAAATTTGTGATGCAGCATTAGATTGCATATCCACTGGTGACCCATGCCTCGTGGGAACCTTCTGCAACGACACGACCGATGTCTGCGATGAATGTGTGATCGATACTGATTGCAACGATACCGTTGGCTGTACGGATGATACATGTGTAGCGGGAACGTGCGTGTTTACAGTCAATAACTTGAATTGCCCAGGCGATTTGCTGTTCTGTAACGGCATAGAATTTTGTGATGCGACATTGGACTGTCAGTCAGCTGGGGATCCATGTTTGGCCGGAACCTTCTGCAACGACACGACCGATGTCTGCGATGAATGTGTGATTGATACTGATTGCAATGACCTCGTGGGTTGTACCGACGATACTTGCCTGGCTGGTACCTGTGTGTTCACGGCGAACAATTTGAATTGCCCAGACGACACGCTGTTTTGCACTGGCACGGAATTTTGCGATGCGATATTAGACTGTCAGGCCACCGGTGATCCTTGCCCAGTTGGCAGCTTCTGCAACGACACAACCGATGTCTGCGATGAATGTGTGATCGATACCGATTGCGATGACACAATCGGATGCACCGATGACACCTGCGTAGCTGGTGCTTGTGTGTTTACGGTCAATAACTTGAATTGCCCGGACGATTTACTGTTCTGCAACGGTACGGAATTCTGCAGTGCGACATTAGACTGTCAGTTCACTGGCGATCCATGCTTGGCTGGTACATTCTGCAACGAATCGACGGATATTTGTGACCAGTGTGTCGTGGATACCGATTGTAATGATACGATCGGATGTACGGATGATACATGTGCAGCGGGTACATGCGTGTTCACGGTCAACAATCTTAACTGTGCGGACGACCTGCTATTTTGCACAGGTACGGAATTCTGCAGTGCGACATTAGACTGTCAGTCCACGGGTGATCCATGCCTAGCTGGCACTTTCTGCAACGATACCACGGATGTGTGTGATCAGTGCGTTGTCGATACGGATTGCAATGATCTAGTGGGTTGTACGGATGATACATGCGTAGCGGGTACATGCGTGTTCACGGTCAACAATTTGAACTGTATCGACGATACGCTATTTTGCACCGGTACGGAATTCTGTAGTGCGACGTTGGATTGCCAAAGCACGGGTGATCCATGCTTAGCAGGCACATTTTGTAATGATTCGACTGACTTGTGTGACCAGTGCGTTGTGGATACCGATTGCAATGACCTAGTGGGCTGTACGGATGATACCTGCGTAGCAGGCACGTGCGTATTCACGGCCAATAATCTAAACTGTGCGAGCGATCTACTCTTTTGCACCGGTACGGAATTCTGCGATGCAACTTTAGACTGTCTGAGCGCGGGTGATCCGTGTCCGGTTGGCCAGTTATGTAATGAAACGACCGACACCTGTGGCGATTGTCTTGTAGATGCCGATTGCAATGACACTATCGCCTGTACGGACGATACCTGTGTTGCGGGCGGCTGCGTGTTTACGCCGAACAATCTTAACTGCGTCGACGATTTACTGTTCTGCACAGGTAATGAAATTTGCGATCCCGTCTTGAACTGTATCGCGACTGGTGATCCATGTCCGGTTGGCACTTTCTGCAATGATACGACAGACGTTTGTGATCAATGTGTTGTTGATTTGGACTGTAACGATACGCTTTTCTGTACTGGCGTTGAGACGTGTGTGGCTGGTACATGTGTCGCGAGTGGCAATCCTTGTATGGTCGGTCAATTTTGTAACGATCTCACAGACGTCTGCGATGACTGCCAGGTGGACTTCGATTGCAATGATGCGATTGGATGTACGGACGATACTTGCGTGGGCGGAACGTGTGTAAATGCCGTCAATGATTTGAACTGCCCGGACGATACATTATTCTGCACCGGCACAGAATTCTGTAGTGCGACGCTCGATTGCCAAGCAACTGGCAATCCATGTGCTGTTGGTTTGTTCTGCAACGATACGACAGACTTCTGCGATCAGTGCGTGGTAGCTACAGATTGTGATGATCTTATTGCTTGCACCGACGATACTTGTGTGGCTGGTGCATGCGTGAATATACTCAATAATGCGAATTGTGTTGACGACGGTTTGTTTTGTACTGGGCCTGAAGTTTGTGATGCCACATTAGATTGCATTTCTGCCGGTGATCCGTGCCTTGCTAGCCAGTTCTGCAACGACACTATCGACACATGCCTTGATTGTCTGGTGAATGCAAACTGTGATGACGGCATTGCGTGTACCGATGGCGTATGCGTGGGCGGTTTTTGCGTGTATACGGCTAACGATGCCAACTGCGTTCAGGACGGATTATTCTGTAACGGTCCGGAAATCTGCGACCCATTATTGGATTGCATCTCTAGTGGCGATCCTTGCCTAGCCAGCGAATTTTGTTTTGAAACTTCCGATATTTGCTTAGAATGCTTAGTCAACCCAGACTGTAACGACGGCGTAGCCTGCACGAATGATACCTGCGTCAATGGCGCATGCGTATTTACACCTAACAATACGCTTTGCTTGGACAATGGATTATTCTGTGATGGGGTAGAGTTTTGTGATGCTACGCTTGGTTGCCAATCACCCGGCACCCCTTGCCCGGTCGGACAACTTTGTGATGAAACCAACAATACCTGTGGCCAGTGTGTCATCGATGCCGATTGTAATGATGCTGTCGCGTGTACTGTGGATACCTGCGTGCTGAATGGCTGTTTGTTTACGCCGGTCAATTTGAACTGCACAGACGATGGCTTGTTCTGCACCGGTACGGAAATTTGTGATCCATTATTGGATTGCATCTCCTCGGGCGACCCTTGTGTTGCCGGTCAGTTTTGCAATGACGTCACTAACGTCTGCGATCAATGCCAAGTCGATCTTGATTGTGATGACATGCAGTTCTGTACGGGTATTGAAACATGTGTAGCTGGTACGTGCGTAGCTAGCGGCGACCCATGCGCCGTGGGGCAATTCTGCAATGAGCTTATCGATACGTGCGATGAGTGTGTTGTGGATACTGACTGCAGTGATGCTGTTGGTTGTACGGATGACACATGCGTTAATGGTGCGTGTATATTCACCGTTAATAATCTGAACTGTCCCGATGATGGTTTGTTCTGCAACGGGACGGAAAGTTGCAACGCTTTGTTAGATTGTCAGTCAAGTGGTGATCCATGTTTAGCTGGTACGTTCTGCAACGACGTGAGTGATACTTGTGACGAGTGTGCCTTCAATACTGACTGCAATGACCTTGTGGCCTGCACTGACGATACATGCGTTGGCGGGAGTTGCGTATATACGACCAACAATCTGAACTGTGTAGACGATGGGTTGTTCTGTACAGGATCGGAAGTATGTGACGCAGCTTTGAATTGTATTTCCACTGGAAATCCATGCTTGGCTGGTGAGTTCTGCAACGACGTTAACGACGCTTGCGAAGAATGTCAGTTTGACACCGACTGCACCGACGGTGTGCCATGTTCGGACGATACGTGTGTTGGCGGCGTTTGTGTTTACACGACGAATAACCTTAACTGCATCGACGACGGGCTGTTCTGTACTGGTCCAGAAGTGTGTGATGCGGCACTGGATTGCACCTCCGCAGGAAATCCTTGTACTAACCCGGCCTTCTGTAGTGAATCATCTAATGCGTGTTTAGAGTGTTTGGTTGGTGCTGACTGCGACGATGGTATTGGCTGCACGGACGAAACATGCATTAGCGGCAACTGTATGATACGTACAAACGACTTGAATTGCCAGGACGATGGCTTATTCTGTAATGGGCCAGAGATTTGTGACCCGCTACTGGATTGCCAAAGCACGGGTAATCCATGTCTAGCCAGCGAGTTTTGTTCGGAGACGGCAGACGTTTGTCTTCAGTGTCAAGTCGATTTTGATTGCGATGACGGATTGCCTTGTTCGGATAATCTTTGTGTCAACGGCGCATGTATATTCCCCGATAACAACGCCAACTGCAATGACGGCATCGGTTGCACGGATGATACCTGTGTTGGCGGTAGCTGCTTGTTTACTACGAACGACCTGAACTGCGTGGATGATTTTCTCTTTTGCACCGGCTCGGAAATATGTGACGCGACATTAGATTGTATTTCCACCGGCGATCCTTGCTTGGTCGCGGAGTTCTGCAATGACACGACGGACACTTGTGACGACTGTCAGGTGGATACCGATTGCAACGATACGATCGGCTGTACGGACGACACATGTGTAGCCGGAGCTTGCGTATATACGGTAAATAATTTGAATTGCCCGGACGATACCCTGTTTTGTAATGGTACGGAATTCTGCAGTGCGACATTGGATTGTCAGTCAACCGGCGATCCATGTCTCTCAGGATTATTCTGTAACGATGTTACGGATGTATGTGATCAGTGTGTGGTCAACACCGATTGTAATGACCTCGTGGGATGTACCGTTGATACCTGCGTAGCAGGAACCTGCGTGTTCACGGCTAACAACCTCAATTGCCCGGACGACACACTATTTTGCAATGGTACGGAATTCTGCGATGTGACGCTGGATTGCCAGAGCACTGGTGATCCGTGTCCCGTGGGAACGTTCTGTGCAGATACGACGGACACTTGCGACGAATGCGCGCTCGATACTCACTGCAACGATGGCATTGGTTGTACGGATGATACCTGCGTAGCTGGGGCATGCGTTTATACGGCCAACGATCTTAACTGTATGAGCGACGGTTTATTCTGTAATGGGGCTGAAATTTGCAGCGCTACATTAGATTGCATACCGGCTGGCGATCCTTGCCCAGTGGGTACGTTCTGTAACGATGCGACCGACCTTTGTGATGAATGCCAGATCAATAGCCATTGTGATGACGCCGTGCCTTGTACCAACAATGTGTGCGTCGCTGGGACGTGCGTGTTTACGCCGAATGATGCTCTGTGCCCGAGCGATGGTTTCTTCTGCAACGGATTGGAGATATGCGACAGCGTCTTAAGCTGCGTTTCTCCTGGAGACCCTTGCGCAGTAGGGCTATTCTGTAATGATACGACTGACACTTGTGACGCATGTTTAGTGAATTCGCATTGTGACGATGGCGTACCCTGCACGGCCGATACTTGCGTGCTTGGTGCTTGTGTATTTACGCCCAACAACGGAAATTGTGTGGATGACGGATTATTCTGTACCGGACCGGAAGTGTGTGATGCGACTTTAGACTGCATCTCATTGGGCAATCCATGCCTGGCCAATGAGTTTTGTAACGATGTAACGAATACCTGCGATGAGTGTCAGGTAGACACGGATTGTAACGATCTCATTGGATGCACGGACGATACTTGCGTCGGTGGTGCGTGCGTGTTTACAACCAACAACTCAAATTGCGTCGATGATGGCTTATTCTGTACTGGACCGGAAGTGTGCGACGCCGCGTTAGACTGTATATCAACTGGTGATCCTTGTTTGGCCGGTCAGTTCTGCAATGATACTACGAATGCGTGTGATGAGTGCCAGACGAATGCCCATTGCGATGATGGTAATCCATGTACAGATGAGACATGCGTAGCAGGCGATTGCCAGCGGAGTAATAATACGATTGCTTGCGATGACGGTGATTTGTGTACCATCACCGATGTTTGTGCTGTAGGAGATTGTGCTGGTGTTGCGGTAGATTGCAGCGGTCTAAATGATGCTTGTAATGTTGGGGTTTGTAATGCCGGCAATGGCTCCTGTCAGCCTCAGCCGATTAATAACGGTGGCGTGTGTCCCGACGATGGAAATGAATGTACGCAGGATGTTTGTGCTTCCGGTACATGTACGCATCCGAATCTGTCAAATGGCACGATATGTACAGATGATGGCAATGAGTGTACTTCGGACAGTTGTCAGACCGGTGCGTGTACTCATGGAAATCTCGTGGATGGTACGGCTTGTATTGACGACGGTATTGGGTGTACGACGGACTTCTGTCAAGTCGGCGTTTGCTCCCATACACCATCTAATGGTCGTTGTAACGACAATAACCAATGTACGGATGATGCGTGTAATCCTGTTTTGGGCGACCCTGTGACAGGGTGTGTATTGACGCCAGATAACACCAATAATTGTAGCGATGGAAATGCGTGTTCTACGGATACCTGCTCGGCAGGTGTGTGTCAGTCTACTGCCATACCAGGGTGTATTCTATGTTCGATTGATGCCACTTGCGATGACGGTAATCAGTGCACGATTGATGCTTGTTTCCTCGGAGCTTGCCGGAATACTTCGACGCCAGGGCTATGTGATGACAGCAATGCATGTACGGAATTCGATCAATGTCAATCTGGCGTATGTGTTGGCCAGACGGTAGCGGGCTGCACGTCATGTTCGATAGATTCGGAATGCGACGATGCGAATTCTTGTACTACAGATACGTGCATAGCTGGTCGCTGTGATAATAGCATTCTTGCAGATGGCGTAACATGCGCAGGTGATGGTATTACTTGCACGCTTGATGCCTGCCAGGGGGGCGTATGTCAGCACAGCCCAGACAATACACAATGTAATGATGCACAAAGCTGTACTGATGATGTATGTAATCCTACTGTTGGGGATGCCGTGACCGGATGCATTTTTGTATCGGATGATACAAATAACTGCGCAGACTCAGACCCGTGTACCGTAGATAGATGCACGGCTGGGGCTTGTGTTTCAACCGTGGACCCAGCTTGTACGCCTTGCACGATTAATAGCCAATGTGACGACGGTAACGGCTGCACGTTTGATGAATGCTTCATTGGGGCATGCCGTAATACGCCCGCGCCAGGGCTATGTAACGACGGCAATCCTTGTTCACAATTCGACCAATGCTTCTCCGGCACGTGCGTAGGCGAGGTGATCGCTGGTTGCCAGACCTGTGTGTTAGACTCCGAGTGTGATGATTTGAATGCGTGTACGATCGATGCGTGCATATCGGGCGTATGCAATAATGCTTTGGCTCCAGATCAGACGGTATGCCCAGACGATGGGGCGGCTTGTACCGCTGATGTTTGCATTTCGGGTACATGTGAGCATGTTCCAGACCACAACTTGTGCCAGGCTGGGTTTACGTGTGTGCCAGTTGATGGTTGCACTGATGTGCCGTGCTTCGCGCCGATTGTCTCGGCAGTGAGTCCGCGATACTTTGCTATTGATCCGCAGCCACAAAACTCTGCCACGCCGGTCAAGCTTTTTGTAACTTCGGCAGAATGGCCATGTTTAGGCAAATACGTTGGCACGCCGATTCCAATCGATTTGGATCAGAATCAACCAGGCGGAACGATTGACGGCATGTTGGCGACGTTAGTTGATAATCCTGTGGATGCTGCGGCGTTTGCGCCGGGTGATTGGGGAGGCAAAGCGTGCGCCAATCTATCTCCATCTTGCATGGTTGATGCGGACTGCCCGGTCGGCGTACCTTGCTTGCCGATTATGCGGTGCAGTGAATCTCAGAGCGATTGTGCCAATGATGTCGACTGTCCGGTTGGTGAGACGTGTGATCGCGCGAAACTTTACATCTCGGGATTGGATATCACACCAAGCGACTATGATGCTATTAATCAACAGATATCTCGCGCGGTTACATATTCTGTCAGTACTCATTGTCAAAATGGTCAACAGTCTCCAGTTAATACGACCCAGATGAGAGTGATGGGGGATGTACGTGGAAGTGGTGCGGCCAATGCAAACGACATATTGCTTGTAGTTAATGCCTTCCAAGGATTCTATCATTTACCCGGAGGCGAGGCCAATGGATCATTGAAAGTGACCGCTGACTTAGGTGGATCAGATGTTTGCAATATCACACGGCCGATAACTATCAATGCGACAGATATTGTACTAGCTGTTAAATCATTCCAGCTCTTGAAATATTCAGATATGGCCATTGCTGCTGGATGTACCTTGCCGTGTCCATAACCGTGATATGGTTATTGATTCATGGGCAATATAATACTGTGCAGGCCCCAGTATTTTAATTCTGGCTAGTTCTGCTACAGCCAGTTTATGTAGACAGACCTATCTTCCGATAAAAGCGCAGATGCCGAAACGAACCTTTGAAGGGACGCGGTGTGCGCATTCATGAATGATACTGATTTAACAAGCAACAAATCATCACTCTACGTGCGGCAACTAGCCTGTCTGTACGTCCCTATTCTCGTTCTACTGTCGCCATTTGCGTTACACCGTAGCAGTCAGCCCATATTGCTGTGCTACAGTTGGCATTACGTCCTGCTTCTGGGGACGATCTCAATGGTTGGCCTAGGGTTGGCCGGGATTTTGCTACTAATAGTGAGAAAAGCACCGCCTCATCGTCGGCTCGCATTCGCTTATATTATGTTAAGCGGGATTGTCATGTCTGTGATTATGGTGGAGTTGATCAGCGGCGCAGTGGAGGGAGATGCCTTTTCGGGCTACCGCAAGTGGGGGCAGCAGCGATCGCCGTTCGTTGGCTTTGAGAATATTCCTGGGTATGCTCAATCGCACGCTCACGGTAGCGTGACTTTTGATGAGCATGGTTTCCGCAGACATACAACCAAAAGAGTGGCCACAGAGAAAGAGCAGTTGATTGTCGTGATGGGCGGTTCGTCTGCGTTTGGGTTTGGGTTAGACGATGAAGACACCTGGCCTATGGAACTCGAGCGGCACCTGCGCAGCCAATTCGGCGATCACTTCACGGTACTAAACGCGGCCAATCGTGGCCATAACTCTATGCAGCAGCTTATACGATTATACCAGCGCGTGCTTCCGCTCAAGCCATCGGTGGTCATCTATTATGGTGCGTGGAATGATTTGAACAGCGGTGGGGAGCCTCTGTACATGCCGTGGTTATCGCCGACGCTGGCGAAGGCGTCATCGGCGCGACATTATCTGAGATTACGAAATCATGGAAGCGGGTTGTATTGGGAAAACAGTTTCATTCTCGACCGACTCTGTCAAGCAGCCCGTAAGTTTTCCCCTTCCATCACAGCGTCAAGAGATACGGCGCTACGTGCATCAACGTCCGGATCATATAGAGCGGCTTCAGAATTGTTTGTGCGAAACGTCGATACTATGAACATGCTTTGCCAGAGAGATCACGTGTTATTTATTCCGATGCTTTACGTGGCAGACGAGGGTAATTTAAAGGCTCGTGATCGCGTAGGGCTAAACCTCTTTGCTGATGTGTTGCGGTCTTATTGTCATCGAAATAGCGTAGGTTATATCGATGTCGGGCAAGCGTTTGATGATGTAACTAATCGTACTGCTTTGTTTCAAGAAGATCATTATCATCCCACCGCCCAAGGGGCGAAACTCATAGGTGCGCAAGTCGCTGAAAGTGTTGGCGCGACGCTATTTCCCTCCTCAAAAACGCTAGTGAGTATACGATAGAACAACAGCGTATGGTGATTAGTATGAAGCGTCGATCGCCCATAGTGATTTCACGATCAAGGTTTGGCCCCGAAGTCGACCCGCGTTGGCGGTATCTAGAATGCGGGTTGACCATCAAACTAGGGCAGTCGTATTAGTTCCGCCTCAGCATTCTTTATCAGACATTCGCTCAAATTTAGCGTAACTGGTATAGGACCGATACATATGTATGTTCCTATCACCACAAGAAGATGCGATGGATTCGGCTGTTAGTATGTTGCCTGAAGCGATACCGCTGGACGTTGCCGAGCGCATTGAATTTGCTAAAGTGCTAGGGATAGGTGCCGACACGCTGACAGTTCCCCATGGTCCATCGCTACCAATCGATAGCAAAGATGAAATCGCCAGTTATGAGTCGCTCATGGCTGATCCGATCAAATCGATGGTCGCAGGTAGTTCAGACTATTTCGCAAAATTAAAAGTAGAGATGGTTCTGGATGTCGTGGCCCGTCGGTTCCAGAATCGTTCCAGCGAAGCCTTGCGACTATTGGATGTGGGATGCGGTCCGGGCGAATTGATGAGAAGCTTATCCAGACATTTTGGTCATGTTTTTGGCTGTGATCCAGCAAATAGCATGGTCCGCCGGGCCGGGAAGCGTGCGTTACTGATGCCGAGCCCAACTGAAATTCCAGCAGTTGATGGCTCGGTCGATATAGCGATATGTGCCTGCGTGTGCCATCACGTAGAGCCAGAAATACGAGCGGCCCATCTTGCAGAAGTGAAACGAGTATTACGGCCTGGTGGTCTATTGTTAATATTTGAACATAACCCACGAAATCCACTCACACAACTGATTGTGAAGCGCTGTCCAATTGACGCTAATGCGCACTTACTCTCAGCAGCGCATATGCGAAAATTGTTACACGAAGCTGGGCTAGAAAAAACGGCTACACAATATTACTTGTTCTTTCCCGATCGCATTCGCCCACTCCTGAAGTTTATGGAGCCGGTATTGAATTACACGGGATTGGGCGGACAATATATGGTATGTGCGAGCAAGCCGAGCATCGCAAAATGATTGGCGATAGGGCGACAACACCGTGCATCCTAGAGCAGTCTTCGTCGATCTTGGATGGCCATTGGCGAAGATCATTAGGCGCGTTTTCACTGGTTGCCTGCCTCGTTTTTCTAGTCGGATATTTATCTTGGTATCATCCGCTTACATTGTCAGTCAGCGTCAAATCCGTCCTCGGTCTATATTTTCTCAATGTGATTCCGGGATATCTCATCTTGCAGTCACTGCTGCGATTTCGCCCGCAAAGCAAATTTGAAATGCTTATCGCCTCGCTTCTTACGGGCGCGTTGGTCGCTCCGATGCTATGGTATCTGCTCGCCTGGCTACACGTTGGCATTATTTTCATGCCCATGTGTTGCCTACTAGGCGCTGTTGTGCCTATTAAATTGCGGTGGTATCGACACCTCGGCAGGCGACTACAATTGTTAGTTCGCCCCCAAGATTCCTGGGTGTTATGGCTAACGCTCGGCTTTGTGCTGTTGTGGAGTTATCAGCTTGGCATTGTAGAAATTCGAACAGATGGCGTGGCTGTCCTACCTTATCGCGATCACCGATTACACGCGACTTTCGTAGCGGAGCTTCTCCGTAACATGCCGATGGAGTCGATGCCGTGTTTAGCCGGGGCAAAAAAATGGGCCTATCACCACATGCCCGACGTTTGGGCGGCGATGATGGCCAGGTTCACCGGCGCGTCAGCCAACCACGCTTACATGTACATTGCTTTAGTGATGCGATACATTTTTGTTGGACTGGGCATATACCTCGCGCTAGTCCGCCGCTTCGGACGCTTAGGCGCAGCCGCAGGTTTAGTGTTTATGCTCGGCGTATCTGGCGTGCCCGGCGTGAGACTACTAACCTACCAATTCACGGGATACCTGCATAATAGCTTCCCAACCGCGTTTGGCATCGTGGCTGTATGCCTAACGCTATATGCCGTCAGTCTGCCAAACAAGAAACGCTACAGACCTGGCTTATTATTAGCCGCGATGATGTCCGTGCTATTATTATGGCATAAAGCCAACTTCGCGTTAGTGGTCGCCCCAGCTGTATCGCTACTGATTGCGGTGACGTTACTTTGCAAAAAAGATAGAGACTACACTTGGCTGTTAGTCTGCGCCGCCGCGCAGATTTCTCTGACGCTCGTGCGTTACGTAGACTTATCTTCAGCAGATGTACATCTGACGTTTGTATTTAATGGCGTAAACTACATGTACACATGGTGGAAAACGCTTGATGTGCCACTGGCTTTATCCGCCTTCAAGCAGCCCATCGAACAACTACCTGTGCTGCTTCGTTGGCCAATAATCTATGCCAGCTGCGCGACGTTTACGTTTCATGTGGGTTTGATTTCATTTGTGTTCTTACTGACGCGATGGTGGCGAAGCACTGCTGCGAAGATATCACGGCGCGGAGATTTACTAACGCTACTGATCCTCATCGCTGCGGGCATTGGCTTCGTCGTGCTTCCGGTACAAAAAGACGCGGACTATAACGTCTCCGCACACATAGGATTTTTGGTCGAGGCCCTGCTGCTATCCATGCTAGGCCCGGCGCTATTACATGTCATATCACGCGTCCCGGCCTATGCCCACCGTGTAGCCATGCCAGCCGTGTGCATGATGGTAGTGATGTTAGTGGGTGTGACGGTTCGGTTGCAGTCGATGAATCATCCATCGGTTACGCCGGAAGACATTCTCTCGTCATCGACTTACGCCGCGTATCAATATATTCAGGCCAACACATCCGCAGACGCGGTCGTCCTCGTGAAAGCTCATGAAGCCCAGTCCATAGCTGGCATGTTAACGCAGCGGCGGATAGTCTTAGAACGAAGCGACACATGGCGGCTATTCTACGACACCAAGAAAATCCTCGCAGACGTAAATGGATTCTACGAGCAGCCTATGTCGCCATCATCTGTTCAGATGTTACGTCGATATGAAGTGAATTATTTAGTAACCACAGAAATCCAGCCCAAGCTAGGCGACAGTCGTATTCATTTCGAAGAGGTTTTCCGTCAAGGCGATATTGCAGTATACCGCGTCGACGAGGAATACATTTCAACGGTAGTAGCCGCAGCAAGCTAGAGCTCGACAGGTGCTGGTTTTCACACGAATCGCATAATCTAAGATGACGACATGTGGCTACTTGAACGAATCGAGACGGTTGCCATAGGAAGACGTAAATTTCAATCGCCGAGATCGTTTTAACCGTTACACAAGGGAAGGGCGATCGCATGATCCCGATACCAACATGGGGACGGTAGGCGAACGGTGGTGCTCAGGTATGTAAGAGAAAAACTGTACCTAAGCCACTTTTATGTGGCCTAGCTTCATCGGCGATCAGTTATCGTTTCAATGCTCCAGGCTCGCGAGCTGTTTGCGCCATTGTTGAGCTTGTTCCTTACGATCCCATGCTTCGTACAGCTGAACCAAGCGACTTATTGCAGTTTGAGTATTTTTATGCGATTTACCCTTTTTGTTTAGAATCACTGGATAGGATTCTACAAGCCATGGCTCAGCTTCTGCAAATCTTTGCTGCTTCATAATGCACTCACCCAATCTGCTAGCTGTTTCTGCAATTCGTATATGGTCTTCTGGGAAAAACTGCCGACGTAAATCCAGACACTCTAATATACGAATTTCAGCTTGTGCGTAAGTATCGTGATTATCGAGGTCAAGCAGTATTATGCCTTCCAAGAATAGTGCCTCAGCTAGATTTTGTTTACTCATGGGCTGTTGCTTGCGATAAATCGCAACTGCTTTTCTAGCAAGAGATAATGCGTCATCTAATGATTCGCTATCGTGTAATAGGCTAGCAAGATTATAATAACCGAGCGCGACTTTACGATGTGCTAAACCAAGCGATTGCTCCCAGATGGATATGGCTTCTCGGTATAATATTTCAGCTTTGTCGTATTTGCCTTTACTGTGCAAAATGCCTGCCAGTCCATTGATATTGCTCGCAATT
Source organism: Phycisphaerae bacterium (assembly GCA_029260115.1). Classification (GTDB taxonomy): domain Bacteria; phylum Planctomycetota; class Phycisphaerae; order UBA1845; family UBA1845; genus JAJRPG01. Next base: position 20,441 of record JAJDDW010000110.1, read on the forward strand.
TTGGGGTGGTTTGAGCTTAATAGCGTACGGTATTTGCCAAGGCTATCAGTCAGGTACGACTCGGCTTGATCAAAATCTCCTTGGTAGGCGCAAAGCATGCCAATATTACTAAGAACATTAGCCACTTCAATATGATGGTTTCCTAAATGTTTTTGATAAATAGTGAGTGCCTGCCGATATGCCTGCTCGGCCCCAGGTAAGTCGCCTTTTTTACGTAACACGACAGCAAGGTTATTTAAGCTCCTAGCAGTGTCTTGATGGTTGTCTCCGAGCATTTCCTTACGAAGGGCGAGCACTTCACGATTGAGAGTCTCAGCCTTGCCGAATTCTCCAATATTCAATTGTATGGCTGCGAGGTTATTAAGAATGTTAGCCGATTCTTTAGTGTTCTCGCGAGAGATAGTTTTTAATATGGAAAGTGCTTTATGCAGTAATTCTTCTGCTTCAATCGTATTTCCAGATCCTATGAGTGAATTGCCGAGGAGATAAAGAAGTTCTGCTGCATGCGCGTCGGGTATGCTTTGTACTTTATCATATAGACTGATTGACTTGCGTAGCTGATGTTCTGCCGCGCTATATTGGGCCAACGCGATGTATGTGCTACCCAGCGTCGCTCGTATAGAAGACTCTACGCGGGGTTGATATTGAGAGACTGCAGAATCAATTCGGAGTGCAGCTTCATCGACTACCTCGCGTACTGTAATGGTTGAGGTATTGCTTTTTTTAGGGTTTACTGAGGAGAGCATATCATGCAGGAATTGACTGATTTCGCCGCTGATAGTTGCTTCATCTTCCGCACGTTCAAGGGCGACGGTGGCGCGATAGGCCTGCCACCCAGTAGCTGCAATGCCTACGATCAAAGTTAAGAAAATGCCAACCAAACCTGCCACAGTCGCACGATTCCGCTTAACGAATTTCTTCATCAAATACGTCATGCTCGACGGCTTCGCTACGATCGGCTCGTGGAGTAAATAATGGCGGATATCGTCGACCAGGTCTGCGGCAGACTGATAACGACGCTCTCGATCTTTCTCTAGTGCTTTGGAGAATATTGTATCAAGATCACCACGAAAAATAGTATTGACTGAACATAGAGACTGAGGCTCAAATTCGCGGATCAAGCGTACAGCTTCAGGAATGGGGATATTCATCAACTCATACGGCCTTGTTCCGCATAGTAGTTCGTAACCAATCACGCCAAGTGCGTACACGTCGGATCGATTGTCAAGTTTGCTCGAATCCCCGGTGACCTGCTCCGGGCTCATGTAGGCAATCGTACCGATGAGCTGTCCGATGCCCGTTTGCAAGGTGGTCGTTCGGACATCTGCGTCAGTCACTCTGGCAATTCCAAAATCAAGAATCTTCGGCACACCGAGCGAATCGACTAGAATATTTCCAGGTTTTAGATCACGGTGAATGATGCCATTTTCATGCGCGTGGTGAACAGCGTCGCAGATGTCAGCGAATAATTCCATTCGCTTTGTTATGGTGAGTGCATGCTTTTTCGTATATTCGTCTAGCGGCTCTCCTCGAATTAATTCCATGGCGAAAAAAGGTTGTTCCTTGGATCCAGCTAAGTGCTGATCATTCGGTGCCATACCTGCTTCATAAATAGCAGCGATTCCAGGGTGTTGTAATTTGCCTAGAATCTCAGCCTCGGTTTGTAGTCGTTTTTTGGCGGACTTTGAGACAACGCTAGGTCTTAGTACTTTCAATGCAACATGTCTCGCGGGATGTTTCTGCTGGGCCTCATAGACAATGCCCATACCGCCTTCGCCGAGAATGCCGATGATTACGTAGCCGCCAATACGTTGCGGATTGTCCGTTGGTGCAAACCTGTTATCGAATATCGCAGAGCCCTCGGCCATGGCTGCGAGGGCTATCGCTGGAGTGTGTAGTTGGAATGCCGGGTGGGCGTCGTTATCTAACAGTCGTTGGACATATGCACGCAGTTTTGTATTATGGCCACAAGCTCTTTCAAGGAATAGGGTGCGTTCTTCCAGTGGAATTATGCATGCTTTGGCGAAGATTGTAGCCGCTTCTTGAAATTCCTCTGGTGTCTGTTCCATAGAATGCGAAGTAACCTCAAGTACTGAAAATAAGTATTACCTACTTGTGTCCAATTGATCTGAAAGCCAAGCTTTTGCCATACGCCAGTCTGATTCGACTGTCGAAACAGAAACGTCCATAGTATCCGCGACTTCCTGTACAGACATGCCGCCAAAAAAACGCTGTTCAACAACTTTGGCCTTGCGTTCATCAAGCGTTGCGAGCTTAATCATCGCATCGTTCAGTGCAAGGGTGTCGACTTCTCTACTTGAATTGACGGCATCCGAATCTTGTAATTGCAAGGTTAGCATCTTGCCGCCTCTCTTATCTGTTTTTAGAGCGATAGCATGATTCACTAAAATGCGTCTCATCGCAAGAGCTGCAACGGCTAAAAAATGTCCTCTATCATTACATTTTGGACCTCTAGGTCCAACAAGCTTCATAAATGCTTCGTGAACAAGTGCCGTGGGTTGTAAGGTGTGGTTGGGTCGTTCATGCCGCATGAATGAGGCGGCTATGACTCGTAGCTCGTCGTATACGATAGGTAACAGTTTTTCAATGGCATCATGATCTCCTTTACTGATGTCATCGAGAAGGCGTGTGGCGTCACCAGATGGCTTATGATTCACAAGTGTAGCTCCTATGAGTCAAATTGGCTTATCAACATAACGCAATACTTTAAGAGCACGACCAGCCTCCTTCATCGTAAAAAATATTCAATTAATTCCAAGGCCTTTGGCCATGAATCTTGCTTCACAAGAAGGAGAGGAGCCTAAGTTCGGCCCGGTAAGTTCTAGCTAGCAAAAAAAGGTTTTCGCTAGTGACATCCCGGCTTTCGCCCAAGACTCCTGAACGACATTGTACCGGCAAGTGGCCGAACCGAGCAAGGAGTTCTGATTTACGCAGTAAAGTCTAGAGCACTCTTTTGCTGACGCTGACCTAGAAGCTCAAATGGATGAAAAAAAGGGGAATAATGGCAATTGACTCAATCAATATTTTGAAGCATCCATCGTACCCTCACCTACAAGACCTGCCATTACAACATGTGGGTGTGGGAGCAAGCAAACAAGGAGATCGACCATGAATACTCATCCACAAAACCGAATTCGATCGCCATTGGGGCTATGTCGGTTAGGTGCGATCGTAGTAGCCGTTGTTCTATTCGCGGTCGTTGAGGCTCAAGCCCAGCTTGTAGAACAGGCTTTTGAATTAAAGACTGGCTGGAATGCAATATTCGTTGAAGTAGATCCCAATCCAGCGGATCTCGATTTTCTACTTGAAGGTGTGCCGGTAACATCGATTTGGAGCCATGACGAAACAGCGTTGGCATCGCGTAGTGTTTCGTGCGACGAAGGCGCGGATTCAATTTCATGTCTACAAACGACAACCACCGGTTGGCGGGTTTGGTATGCACCTAATCAACCAGAACGAATAATTCAGTCGTTACGCTCTCTGATTGGTGGGAAGGTTTACCTTATTAAAGCGACTAAACCAGCGACATGGACAATTCGTGGTCGCCCTAACGCGGCCATCTCGCGCTGGTCGAAGGGATTTAGTATTGGCGGATTCCATGTTGTCGAAGATCAACAGGTATCGCCTACATTTGCAGCATACCTTGCAGCGTCGCCGGCCCATCAAGAAAGCAACATTTTCGAGATTAATTCCGATGGATCTCTAATTCGTCTCAAAGATCTATCATCAAATCGCATTACACCAGGAAAAGGATACTGGGTCGAATCATCCACCAATACGGTGTACGACGGTCCCATCCGTATCGATCCACGCTCACTACAAGGCATTGATTTTTTACCGGGGATGGCTGAAAGCTTTATTCAGTTTGAAAATCTTGGCAACGATCACGGTACGATATCTCTCACTGACACATCGGTATCTGGGCATGAGTCTTCATCGGACGGGTCGCAGTCAGGATCACTTGTTAAGTGGTATGACTATGGTGGCGGTACTTCACCACAGTGGAGCTCACTTAATCAGGTAGATATTGATATAGCAGCTAAAGGCAAGCCTGGTGCCAAACGAATGATTCGATTGGGTGTAGATAGATCTTCAGCGAGACAACCTGTTGTCGAAGGGCCAGAGTTAGACAGGTCCACTTCGCTACTGAGGCTAACGGACGGGGCTGGCTTCCGCAGATGGATACCCATTATCTCCCGACTGAGTACTTCAGATGGCTTATGGGTCGGAGATGTTACAATGGATAATGTGCTTTATCTCTCTGGTTTGGATGTGAATCCATCGCCTACCTCATCTGAATTTTCATTCCGCATTATTATCCATAAGAGTGGTGCCAATTATCGTTTGTTACGGGACGTGGTTTTGGTCTATCGCAGCATCGATGACACTTACCTCCTTGTGACACCTACGTGCCCTCAACTACTTAGTGCAGACAGCCAATCTCCGAGAATTAGTTCTGCGAATTTTTCGTTTGACAATGATGCTGTAATGGCTGGTGATTTCGACACGCAATTGACTGTGTCGTTGGTCTTAGATTCCGTGGATCCATTGAACCCGTTTCTGCACCCGTTCAATCCTATCCATGATGAAGGGTTCGATGTCACACGTAATATTACTCTGGTAGCCGATCCCACTGGTGGTGGTGATCCTGCATTCGGTATTACACGGTTGAGTGGATCGTACAACGAATTGTTGATTGGATTACACCGGAATCAAATTGAGGCTACCGGGCGTTTTGAATTGCGACGGGTGTCGGGAATTAGCACGCTTTGTGGCCCGTGACAAATATATAGCACTCATGATGTCGAAAGTGAATTAAGCCCTATAGGCAATTGAAGGAAGACGCTATGTTAGCCTTACGTTACAACCATAAACTGCTACTAGTAGCATTTGTACTCTTGGTGAGTACTGCCCACGCACAAACTACGAGGTATGTGGACGGTACGAATTGTAGACCAACTAATCAACTTGGCACGGTACAACGGCCTTACTGCCAAATTCAGATTGGAATAAATGCTGCGAACGATGGGGATATCGTTCTGGTTAAGGACGGTACCTACACTGGTTCGGGCAATGTTGGGCTGAATTTCAACGGTAAACCGATCACTGTGCGTTCTCAGAACGGACCTGCCACCACAATCATCGATTGCGAACTTGGTTTCGCGAATGGAATTCAATTTGCGTCCGGTGAAGGCCCGGATTCTGTGTTTGAGGGCTTCACCGTCACGCGGGCCGAAGGCGAAGGCGGTATTAGCTGTAATACCAGCCATCCAACTATTCGGAATTGTGTCATAACGGGAAACGAATTTGGCACATTCGGCGGTGGGATCGTTCTTGATAAGAGTGATGCGAGATTTGAAAACTGTCAAATCACTGGCAACCAAGCTTTCGCTAACGGAGGCGGGGCTTACATCAATGGTGGCAGGCCAACATTTATCGGTTGTCTTTTTTCTGACAATACAGTGGAATTCGTTGATGGATTGACTGCCCCGCATGTAGAAGACTTTGTATCTGGTCGAAGTGGAAATTTCGCAACCCCATTAGCTTTTCATCCAACGCATAATCGTTATTACGGTTCCATGTTCCTATCAGTAACAGGGCTACCTACATATAATGCATTCATCTACGACCGATTTGGCAATTACATCTCTCAACATTTCAATTTCCCACTGGAGGCGCGTTCTTGGTATTATAACCCCAACACTAATCACATTGAAGTGATAACCAGAGATGCCATCTCGGCCCCAAATCCTGGTCAAGGATTATATTGGGTAGAACTTGATGCTGCAGGTAATTTTACAAACAACTTCATTGGGCAGCTTGGCGCTATGCCTGGCCTACCATCGAGTGATTGTGCACCGGTTTATGACCCAGTGGACAATGTGCTTTATGCCAGGTCCATCGATAACGTCGTCCATGTGGTAAGTCGCGTTGACGGGAGTTTGGTGCGAACGTTTACCTTGGTCGATGTACCGCCGCTGACAGCGGAGGCTATCGCATATAATCCGGTTACGAGGCACATATTAACCACAGAAGCTAATGGTACGGCTATTTACATTCATGATCTGAATGGCAATCTTATAGCGACAGATGAGTTAAACATTCCATCGCACGATTCGTATGGTGTCGGTTTTACCAATAACTTGCTTACCATGTATGCACCTAACCTCAATGGATGGCGCGGCTTTTCTGTGCGTGGTGAGGAAGCTACTGCACGATTCGGTGGCGGCGGTGGCATTTGTGCGATAGATAGTTTGCTCTCTTTAGTAAACAGCACGATTGCAGGTAATACCGCAGGTGTGATTGGTGGTGGTTTGCAATTACATAAATCAAACGCAAATTTGGTCAACGTGCTTGCTACCGGGAACACTGCATCGTATGGCGGTGGGGTAGCCTCTATGTACTGTCCGGATGTCAACATCTCAAACGCGACAATTGGTGGTAACACTGCGCAAATCAGCGGCGGTGGTATTTATGCATTAGGTACGACTATGCTGAAAGTTGTCAACGGCATCCTATGGGATAATGTCGGTGGCGAAGTTAAAGCCGATAGCAGCAACGTACCTGGGGTTAGCTACTCGAACATTCTTGGCGGTTGGGTAGGTGGTACTGGTAACATCAATGTGCAGCCTAAGTTTGCAGATGTCGACCCGCTTCGCTCTTGGACACTCAACGACTACAGGCTCCGAACAGATTCACCTTGTACCGATTCTGGTGACAACACCAGCGTACCTGCAGACAGCTTAGATGTAGACGGCGATGGAGTTGTTTTGGAGTACACGCCGTGGGATTTGGATGCCGGGCCACGTATCGTAGATAACGAGGAAATCGTAGATACTGGATTAGCAGGCGCAGGCGCACCAGGTGTGGTGGACATGGGGGCATTTGAATTATTACCATTTTGCGTGGGTGAAGAACTCGTGCCTCCTGGTGACATCGCTCTTAAGGTAGACTTCGATGCCACAATCGCTAACGTCGGCGGAATTACCCCTATGACCGCTGCTTTCTACCATCCTTGTGTGCAAGAATCAGCTCCAGATGTGTGTTTGCGTGGTGCGATTTTTTCCGCAGAAGGTGGAACGACCGTATTTATCAAATGGAAATATTTAGAAAACCCAGGCGATCAGGTTTTTCAAGAACGTGAAGTCATGTACCGCGTTGGACGCTGTGTACGCGATGATTTAACACGTTCACACTTAGGATATTCCGTTTCGAAGACGAAGTTTTTCAAGGCTTATCCAGAGGCCAACGTCACTGTCAATGACTTATATCATACAACAATACAATACAATTCATTGATTAAGAAAAACATGCCGGTATCGGGAGCGAATGATGACGGCGCTGCACAGGCTGATATCTTAATCCTTGACACAGGGCAAGTTCAAGTGTCGGAAGATTGCCCTGATGGCATGGTGGTTATCCGTTACGACCGATACCTTGGTGGTCCTCTTGTCGGTCTCGAAGTGCTTACCTTAAACAGCGATGGTGCTTTCGATACGCCTGGTTCGTTGCCTGGTGGTGCGGTACCAATCGGTCGCAAATTAGTCTCACCATCGAGTGTGGGTGTTGAAAATTGTCGGGCAAAAATGATTCGTAATCATCAGCGCGATGGTATTCCGGTCGCGTGGCAACGCGCCATAGACACAACGGACATCTATCCTATCCGGCCTGAGCAAGATTCTTTTGCGTTTATTGTTGGGTGGTATGAACCCACACCCCTACAAAACTGTTGGCCCATTAGCGTCAACCGGTATCACACGGATTGGCCAACCGATCCGCAATTGCATGTCATCCATCAAGATGCGCTGCAAGGGGCTGTTCCTGAAGGGTCGGTCGTAAGTATGCGGCCAGACATCTATTGCAACACAGAGATTATGTATCAGCAGGGTTTTTTCGGTGGCACACCTCCATTCTCTACTATAAGAAGTGACATGTTTGCGGCACGAAAACCTGGCTATTCTGTCATACGGTTTGACACACAACCGGACGAAATAAGTGTATGCGGCGATGAAGTCACCTTTGAAGTCATTGAATCATATGATCGAATAGATCCCAAAGTTCTCAATCCGGTAGATACCAGTGTTCCATGGCCAATCGGTTCCATGTTGACATGTGTAGGGGCCAATTGTGGGTGTGTTATTGACTGCGATGCATACTTCGACGATGAAGCCGCAACCTACGAGTTCGGATACTTATACATACCAGATAGCCAAAACAGTGCGCCTTACGCTGTAGAAATTTATGAAGACTCCGGGCAGATATTTCCGGTGAACTCAACCGATGTGCATGGTCAATTAGAAGGATGGTGGTACGAAAATGCAAGCTACGCGTTGGGTACATATTGGCCCAACAAGCTAGCCACTTACGATTTGGATTGGACCGTAGACGACGGACGAATCATCATTGCTTCGCGGCGCGGCGCCGAGACTTATCCAGAGAGTATGGAAAATTATCCACCTGGATCGAAAATATATCACGCAGGCACAATCGATGATGTCGAAATTCGCTTACCTGGATACAATCCTAATGATGAACATGCCATTCTGTTGCCGTTTAGATCCGGGAATAATATTTATGCAGTAAGAAGCGATAACCCCTGGGATGTGATGAGTGGACACCCATGGGTATTGGTGCAATATCCAGACCAAGATCGAGATGGGCTATGGAAGATGGGTGTACATAGTGTCATCGCAGAATTCGGTTCTGATGATTTCTACTACACTGCCTTTACGGCTATCGATTCAGATTGCAAGTGTGGCGACGATGGCACTTGTGTGGGTGGCTGGAGTGAGGGTGTGTCATGTACTTCCAGCAAAGATTGTATCTGCGAAATCGATTTGCCAGTCGTAGCTGGTCAACCGATCGACCCTCTGTTTCCAGTTAATCTCGCTGCTGGAGTATGTAAAGACGACCAAGGCCCGCCTCAGCCTAGAACATATGTTGAACCGATTACGGGTGACGCGTTGTGGGTGGACCGTAAGGGTGGTATTTGGGCTGTTGAAGAAGTAGATGAGATTTTCTCAACCCTTCAGAGCACTGCAAACATTTTCATTTGGGAAAACTGGGCAGGTGATTTCGGGTGTCAGCCTTGGCTTGAGTATGGTCCGGAAGATTGTTGCGCGACTAATTCGTGCAGCGACAATAGTTTTTGTACCGGTGAGCCTTGGCCAGTGACTTACGATCCTAATTGGCCACCCATTGAGGGTGTCTGTGGGAATGATAACACCTGCCACGGAGGTCCGCTCAACGGTATAGCGTGTCAAGCCAAGAGCGAATGTGGATGTAATTATCCTGAAGACTCACCATGCTCACCGTTGCGACATATTGGCGCTAGTTTTGATCAGAGTGGACAGTGTGGTTCGATCGAACTATTACATGATACGGTGGGCGTACGCATTTTGGATCCACGGCGTGAGGTGGCTGAGCCATATCCCTCGCTCGACGTAGAATTTCTCAAATTACCACCACACCTATTTTCTGGAGAAATTGGTGGTGGTGGTGAATGGCCAGACCGTATTTGGTATGATTTCGCCAGCCGCGCGCTCGTATTTCGTGGCATCATGAGTGATCGCGACAAAGCGTTCTTGCTTTCGCTTGATCCCAACTGTGACAGTCCCAACAATTACTGCTCTGTCATCGAAGCGCTGTACACGGCATCGCGCGTACAGGTGACCGATCCAAATTTCGAAGCTGTTGGCGGTAGTAAATTCGTATCCTTAGCTGATCAAGGCGCTGAGGAAGGCTGGGTCACCTTAGCGTTCCAAAACGACCAGAACTGTGTAGATGCTGGTCTTCCTGTGAGCTTGGAAGTCTGGCGAGTTGAATGCCCGCCTGATCGAGGTTTTATTCGTCCTATCCAACCGATATGTCCACTGAGTGAAAAGCTCGTGTTGCAATTTTCTGGTGACGCTGGCGGAGAACCTGAAAAACTTTGGTATCAATGGCAGTGGTCATTAGACTTCGATCGGAACAATCCACTTTTAGCTACTTGGAATGATTATGCGCCACCTGATGATGGTATGCATGATTACGGTGACGGCAAAGGTCTCCGCGAAGTAGTTATTGAAGGTGCTTCAATCTTCACGCTACAGGATTCTTATTGGCGTGTGCGTTATCGTGGTTATTCAGGATGTCCGTGTACAGAAGATGTTGATTGCAACGAGGATGACCCTAGTGATCCCTACGACGACTGGGCCATCAATCTTGGCGGCGTGAATGTACAGATCAGCGATTGGACCGAGCCTCAGTTAGCTGAAGGTTGGGTCAAGCGTGTCATCCGAGGACTGAATCCCTTTGATCAACGTGTGGAACAATTCCATACTAATGATACCGCTACGTATGTTGATATGATTCTACAAGCAGGTAAGCGGTTTGTTGATCCTGTACCGCTCAATTGCTCACCAGATAACATCGACAGCGTCGGTTTGATCGAGCTATATGAGACGGTACTTCGTCGTGCCAGGTCATTCAGTATCGACCAGGGTATTTCCATGCCGGGTATTTCTTTGGCTATTCTATTGGCTACAGGAAAAATTTCTGAACTTAACATGTTGTTAGGTAATGAAGCATTCGCCGATGCGATGGATCCAACAATCGGTACTTTTGCGATACAGGGTGACCTTGCTAGCAGTTATGACCCACATGCGGTGTTCTCATTTGAGGAGCAAGTAGCATCCTTACTCGATGAAGAGCTAATATTATTACGTGGTCGTGCCGAAACACGCGCACCGGATTACAATGCAGATGGTGTCTTAATTGCCACTGTTGATAATCGCCTACCGTGGAATTTCACTAGCGGAAATGGCCAGGTAGCCTACGCGAACAATTATCAGCTGTTGGATGTGGAAGAAGCGCTTAGAACTTATCCACAAGGCCATGGTGATGCGTGGGGTTATTATACCACAGCTATACGCCGCTTCTATTCGCTACTCATTCACCCCATTTTTGATTGGGTTGTAACCACTGAAGAAGTTCTCGTGCATGGTCAGCCTGTGCAAGTTGGTTTCTTGTATGAGCGCAAGTTTGCTACGGCAGCAGCAGCTAAAGCCCGCACAGGTGCCGCCATCGCTTCGCTTACTTATCGCGACCAATACACATCGAGTCCTGCAAGTCAACAAGGCGGGTTCCCCGATCCAATAGACGCAGACCTGACTTGCGGAGCCTTTGGCTGTAACGGTGGACTCCATAAAGGTCAGGCATGTTCGGTCGATTCAGACTGCGTGGCCCGTGCTTGGGGACTGGCGGATAATGCCCGACGTGCAGGTCAAGGTGCATATTTTGATTGGCTCGTGGCAAACTCGCTACTTCCGACGGAAGATACAATTAATCAGGGCATTCAAAAAATTGATCGAACAACAGTTCACGAACTACGTGAAATTTCAGGTTCATATACTGAAATACAGAGCATTCTTGATCAGGCTGATGCCGGTTTGAACCCGATTGGGCTGGCTTCCAACATCGTACCGTTTGGGATTGATCCAAGCGAACTTGCAGACGGCGCGTCTCACTTTGATCAATTCACGCAACATGCTCTCGTCGCATTGAGTAATGCGACCACTGCTTTCGACTACGCCAATTCCAATACGCAACGATTACGAAACATACATGACAATGTCGACAACTTTGAAGATATCGTCGAAGAAAGGGAACTCGACTACACCTCTCAACTAATCGAAATCTTCGGTCGACCGTTCCTAGAGGATATTGGGGTAGGTGGCGCATATCCCGACGGCTATTACGGACCTGATATTTTCCACTTCAATTATATGGACGACTCCATGTTGTTATCCGGTAGCAACATCATTGATAACCAAGCACAAAGTTCGACAACTGTAGTCATGACGTTTAAGCAGCCAGACTTTTCATTGCTCGGCGACAATAGTGGAATTTTTGAGCCATTAGGAGATGAGCTTAAAGTGAAATTTGAAGTATCCACTGACGGTTTAGGCGTCGTTAAACCAAATGGATGGGGTAATCGACCAGAGCCTGGAGAAATACAATTCGCACGTGGCGAATTGCTGCAAGCCATCGGAAGGTACCTTCAGTCCCTGGCCAATTATGAAGAGCAAATTAATATTGTAGAGGATCAGACTCGGTTGCTCAGTGCACTCTTTAATATTAATAGCGATATTCTTGGTGTCATGGTGGCCGGGGTTTCTACAGAAAGAACTCTTCTATCAATGATCGATGATGCTAGAAAGCGAGCATCAGAATTCAAACAGCTTGGTGACTTAGCAGTTATAGGTGCGAATGCTATCTCCGAGGCTATTCCCAAGTTTTTTGTCGCCGGTCTCGCCAGCGGTGGTGACTTAACATCACTGGCCCGCGGTGCTATTAAGGAAGCGGCTTCACTACTCAAAGATCATTTGTATGGTCTTGCTCAAGATGAGTTCAAGAAAGAGCAGGGCTACAATCGCGATCGAGCCATAGCACCAATGTTGACACAAATTGAGGTAACCGGTTTGCAACAAGGGTACCAACAACATCAGCAAATCGTAGCATTGAAGGCTCAGATTCGGAGTTTATCTGTTTCTGCTGTTGAACTCCACACACTCAAGGAGGTCATTCATCAAGCCGGCGCACGCTACCATTCCGCGCTGGGCAAAGGTCTAAGATTATTGGATGGACGAACCGCGTTTCGTTTCCGTACCGCTGATCAAGTCACGAAGTATCGATACCGTGATATGGCATTCCGGGTTTTCCGCAATGACGCGCTGGCCAAATACCGAGCACTGTTTGATCTGGCTGCCCGCTATGTGTTCTTGGCAGCCAAGGCGTATGACTATGATACCAATTTGCTCGGCGATGATCCCAACGGTGGGCAAAGATTTATGAATAAAATCATGCGAGAGCGATCGCTTGGCGTTATTCGCGATAATGTGCCTTACGCAGGCAATGGCTTAGCTGGGAGACTTGCAGAGCTAATGGCTAACTTTAACGTTCTGCGTAGCGAACTTGGCTTTAATAGCGAAGACCGTCTGAAGCGAACGTTTAGTTTACGATGGGAACTGTTTCGTATTCCAAACAGCACAAACTTCGATGCTGATTGGCGCACGGCACTAACGAATGCAGTTATACCTGACTTGAATACTTGGTCCGTTTACCAGCAATATTGTCAACCCATACAGCCAGAGCTAGCCATTGAACCGGCCATCGTGATACCGTTTGATTCCTCGGTGTTATCTGGCCTCAATCTTTTCGGCTGGGATTCCAACGGAGATGAAACGCTTCCGCCGGATCGTTACGCCATCAAGATTCACTCACTAAACCTTGGATTGAGCCAATCTTACGCATCACCACCTCTCAATAACCAGGTGCATGCTTATCTCGTTCCTACAGGCGCAGATATGATGCGTGTGCCGACTGATGGCTCTATCCGTGAATGGAATATATTTCAGCAGGTATTACCAGTACCATTCCCGACCAGCGAAGCCGAAATGCAACGACCAGAGTGGATGGCGTGGGATACCCTGATAGGTGGATCTGCCACGATGGCCCATCGGCATCGTATTCCTACCGTCACTGGTTGTCCTATCACCGAAGAATCTTGCGACCCAAGCTACAGCCTGACAGGGCGTTCGATTTGGAATACGCAGTGGTATCTCATCATCCCCGGATCCCAGCTAATGGGCGAAGATCCAGACTTGGGTATCGATGTGTTTATCAACGGAGAATTTGGGACTGGTGTCAGAGACATAAAGCTAACATTTGAACTCTATGGTTATTCCGGTGGGACAGTGTCGAGCCATGACACGAACTTGCAGCCATAGTTTGTATGGACCGATTGTACAGGTTTAAGGAGCATTAAATATGAATATTAATATTAAAACCGTGACGCTTATATTCGTATTAGTTAATGTTGCTTCTGCTGGGACTATTCCCATGCCAGACGGCATTATCTATGGCAAGTTGAACAACCACGGTCAGCCAGTATCCCCAACTCAAAAGATTGCCGTATTCGCACGAATCGATGGTATGGATGCTCCAGTAGCGGTTTACCATATGGGCGATCTTCCTGCCGCGGGGAGTGCTTACGTATTGCATGTTCCTCATCGACTGGAAGAAGATGGCAAAACATTAACTTCTGACTCGCCATCACCTGGCGGGCTAGCAAGTATTTATTTTGTTCAGCAATCCGGTGGAGAAATACTTGTAGGAAAAATTCCTGTTCCGGAAATGGGTAAGGCATCGCTCCTGGATATTGACATAGCTACTGGTCAACGCGTGGCGGGTGATACTGTTAACTCGCCAGGTCTCGGTGGTTTGTGCGGCGCGATTGGTATGATTAACCTGAGTTGGATTGGCATGGGACTTATCACACTACGACGAATATCAATTTATTCGAAGCGTCGTAATATATGAATGCACTATAATGCCATGTGACAACCAATATCATGCATCATACCACGCTATGAATGTTTTCAAACAAAACAATCAAGTTTTAACTACTTCATTAGTCATGGCGGTGCAGTCTCGGATGAATCAAAGCAAGTTTCATGACGCCTTATGGTTCTCACGTAGTACTATTTGGATGTGCGTGATAGTCACGTTTCTCACCGTCTGTATGGGGGTGACTTCAGCAGGCATCCCGGAACCGCCATCAATACTTTACGGACAACTCGTAATAGATAGCCAAATGGTGCAGGCTACGGATAGCGTGAACATCATTGCTCGTGTATCAGGCGTACCAAATCCTATTGGAACTTACATTATGGGGCAAAACGCCGCTGCAGGTAACAATTATGTTATTATGCTACGACTCGAATCGACGTTCGGAAGTTTACCGTTAAGCGATAACGCGTCACAAGCAGGTCAAACGGTCGATCTATTCATCACAGTTGCCGATGGCCCTGAAAGACCCGCCGGGCAGATACAGAATCTTGGCAGCAATCCATCGATTCTAAACAACTTAAATGTGATAACCACGTTTGGGCAGTGCGCAGATGAAGCGGCTGGGATTGGATTGGAAGATGCTGCTAAGTTTATCAAATGTATGACCGGAGAAGGTGGCAGTATCAGTCTTGAATGCGGGTGCGGAGATTTCGACAAAGACGGGGACTCTGATATGGCGGACTGGGCGAAGATGCAAATTGCTTTTACCGGAGCTACGTAGACTTCACCATATGTATCAGGCGACAGGTTTTCGATTGATTTACGTCGAAATGAATCACGCGATGCAATAATGCATCAGAGTGAAATACATGATTTCCTTTAGAGCCAATTCCCAATTACCAACACTTGCCACAATGGTATGGGCCATAGTGTATGTGCTTACGTTTGGCGCTGTTGCTTTCGCTGGCAATAACACGAATGGCGTCTCTGCAAACACGATCTCACGACCATCCGGACCTGGTTCTCTTGAAGGATTGGGATCATCCTTTCAACCAGCTCTCAACTCTGGGACCGCGCAATACAATGTGTCAATAGTTGTACCGCCAGGTGTGGCAGGTCTAACACCAACATTGACGTTACGATACGACGGAGGAAACGGGTTCGGTGTCGCCGGAAATGGTTGGAAATTTGGACCGTCGTGCATTCGTCGACAAGTTGAAAAAGGGCTACCCAGATATGGTAACGCACCGGATGGTGAGTCAATCCCCGACAGGTTTTTAGGTATGGAAGGAGAAGAGCTAGTACCACTCCAAAATGGTTTCTATTTGGCTAAAGTGGAAAAGCTCTTTATTCGTTACCGCTTCGTTGGTAACCATTGGGAAGCTCATACCAGAAGTGGAACCAAACTCGAATTTGGGTTAACAACAGATGCGCGGGTTAGCAGCATAGATGGAAGTCAGGTCTTTGCATGGTGTTTGCAACGGCAAACAGACACGCATGGAAATGTGATTGAATATGAATACGAGCAACCGATTCCAAACGATCGCCAAATTTACTTAAAAGAAATTCGTTATGGGCCGGGCAGTCCACCATGGTCGCATGCTTACGTAATTGGCATGAGTTATGAAGATCGTCCTGATCCATTCACAGATTACAGATCGGGTTTCAGGGTAACAATTTCTAAACGCTTATCGCAAATCGATGTTCATTATGATGCTCAGCCTATACGTCGATATACGATTGGTTACGAGTCTCATCCGCATTGGTCATTGCTCACCACGATCACGCAATACGGTGCCGATGGTGTCAGCGCTCTACCTCCAACCATTTTCGGGTATAGCCTTTTTGAGCCGTCCGTTGGACCAGCTCCAATTTCTGCATTAAACGATGTCATCCGATCGCAAGGCGAACCGCCAGAAGCACTCAACAGTGACGACATAGGTATCATCGACCTCAATGCAGACAGTCTACCTGATATCCTCAACACGGAGTCTAATCACACGGCATATCTGAACCGTGGTGTGCAAATGATTGGTAACCAGCCAGTTATCCTCTGGACCGGTCCGATTGACATCACATCTCAAGAGGGGCGTGTCCAACAAATGCAACTTTCTTCGAGCTTGATGCATCTGGCTGACATGACTGGAGATGGTGTGGCTGATTTGGTGATTACAGATACGAGTAATCGTGTTGAATACTTCGAAAATTCGGGCCAAAACGCATGGCTACCTGGTCAGCAGATGTCTATTGAACAATCGTCGCCACCCGCTCCCAATGGTACGCAAGGTGAATCAACTAAGACCGCAGATTTGGGATTTAACAAACGTATCGACATCACACAAAGTAGCCATGGGGCATTGCTAAGCTGGTTTAATCAGGGCGATGGTCGGTATACCGGTCCGATTGTAACCGACGCGCCAGTCGACGGCTCTAACCCTATAGAATTTTCAGATACAGGTGTTTTTCTAGCTGACATGAATGGTGACCGATTGTTGGATATAGCGCACATCAAATCATACAGTATCGTATGGTGGCCCCATTTGGGCTATGCCAATTATGGTGCGCGAGAGGAAATATTGCTACCAGATCGTTCATTGGACGATAGCGCGGGCGGGAATTTATCGCGTGCGCGGCTGGAAGATATTACTGGTGACGGATTAAGTGATCTTGTAGTCGAACAAGCCAACGGCAGTGATTTGTGGTTTTGGCAAAACATGGGTAACGGGCAATTTGCACCCTCACGAGTGATCATCGATTTGCCCGTAACCCCGAATGCCCAACCTAGTTGGGCGGACATTAACGGAAACGGAACAACGGATTTGATTTATGCGGATGCCTCTTTACCGAATTCGCGGATACAAGCAGTCGATCTTGGTGTACTGATTGGTCGATCACCACACTTCAACTTATTGACTTCCATAGACCACTCATTTGGTAGAAAGATTGATATAAATTACCGTTCCACTACTGAATATATGGTGGATGCATACATAGCCGGTCATCCATGGATGACGACCATTCCTTTTCCTGCGCACGTCGTGAATGAAACAAGAACCTCGATAGGCCTAGACCTCGACGGCTTTGCTGACGAAGGGCCAGATGGCGATATTTACATCACGAAATTTTTGTATCGCGATGGATACTACGACCCCAGCGAATACCAATTTCGCGGTTTCTCATTTGTGAAACAGATTGAATTGGGAGACGAACGCTTCGGCGGATCGAGTGCGCCAACACTTGTAAAGCGATTTGGATTTCACACTGGCGCCCCCGACGGTATCGATAATAATGGCGATGGAACCATTGACGAACCCGGCGATCTATGGATTGGTCGCGAGGAAGAACCCCTTAAAGGGATATTGCTGTGGCAAGAAAATACAGCACTCCCTGACGACCAGGCTAACGATGGGGTATTTGCCAATGACGCGATAGTATTCGATCGAATGCTCACCTCGTGGACTGTGCGCGATCTGTGCCATAACAATGGTGGCACGATGGTTGATCTAATTGGCGACCCTGATTATCGTACCGCCGACGCATACAACCGGCATGTGCACCAATCTGTTGCAACACAAACTGATCATGTCATTATCGAGAAGCGCAACGCGCCATCCAAACTTTTACGCAACTTCAGTGATACGGATGCACTGGGCAATGTGATTTTCGATCAAGCGCTTGGCGATGTCAGCAACCCTGATGACGATTTATATACAGCTTTTGAATATGCATTGAATGTTCCTAATTGGATAATTGATCGAACATGTAAAGTGATTCAAACTGATGGAGCTCCTGGTGGTGCGTTCGTATCGGAGATGCGGCAATACTATGATGGTATCGAGTTTGTAGGATTACCCCTTGGCCAGATTGATTCGCGTGGCGTATTGCATCGAAGCGAAAAACTTGTGTCTAAGGACGCGGTCCCTTTGTTAACTGCACGTTCATCAGCCATTGGCGACCCGCGTGATCCGACAGGTGTAGTTGACACCATGCGGCGACAGGTAGACATCTATGGAAATCCCATCGTATTTCGCAATGCCAACAGCCATGATCGTATATTGCAATATGATTCAGATATGAACATCTTTCCAACAGTGGAGAAAATTGTTCTTGGTGGTGGCAGTAATGACTTGGTTATCAAGGCAAGTTTCGATTATCGTTTCGGCGCGATACTAAACCATACCGACGTCAATGGAAATGACGTTAAATTGAATTACGATACTTTCGGAAGGCTCGTTAGCGAATATTTACCCAACGACACTCAGCCAACACATACATATGAATATGTACTCGGTTCTCCCGTCAGTTCAATTACGACAACCGCAAACGACAACTTCGCAGGCATGCCCAGTGTTGTGACGACCGCCTTCTTCGACAGTATGGGACGTCAACTCGGCACCTTCCTGCACGGCGGACCGGCTATGCGAGACGTCACCGTCTACAATACGCGCGGACAGCCCAGAAAAACCTTTCAACCGTTCGATGGGGTGAGTTTAACTTGGTCTGCCCCAGCCGATACTGACCCTGCAAAGTCGTATGCTTACGATGCTATGGGCCGAAGTATCATGACAACAAGTCCTCCTGACTTAAACAGCATGTATTCGGTCTCGACCATGGAGTATCAACCACTCACCGTAATTCACTTTGATGGAGAAGATAATATCATAGGCCCGCATACAAATACGCCTAACACATACATATACGATGGTCTAGATCGTTTGATCGAAGTACACCAGATTGAAAACGTCTCAGCTATTGATGCAGGCACTTTCGTGACGCGATACCGGTATGCACTTCCGAATCAGCTATCTGAAATCGAGGACGCAGCCGGGAACATCAAGTACATGCGCTATGACGGTTTGGGTAGACGAATATTTATGAACGACCCAAATCGTGGGTACACCACATATACGTTTGATGCCAACAACAATGTGATAGAATTATTGGACGCCATGGGGCAGCAAACGACGTACACCTATGATGCAGCGGATCGTATGTTGTCTGAAGACTACGTTGATGGCACACATCCGCTTAGCATGAATAAAAGTCCTGATGTTCTGTATCAATATGATATTGCACATCCTGATTACCCATTATTGGAAAATCAAAAAGGACGACTTAGTTGGGTGGATGATCTGACTGGTACTCAAATTGCTGGATACAATATTTACGGCGAGCAAGAAACAGTCGTTAAGAGAATCGATCAACCAAGCGGTTCATCACGTGATTGGATTAGTAAAACGTTATCCGATAACCTCGGTCGCATCGTCAGCGCTATTTATCCCGACGGCGAGACTGTGCAGTACACTTACAATGCTCGCGGTCTACTCGCTACTGTTCCTAATTTCCTTGATAGTGTTTCCTACCAGGCAAGCGGGCAAAAAAGTCAAAGTACGTTTGCTAACAATGTGATTACAACCTACAGCTACGATCCACGTTTGCGACTGACAAATTTAATTACACAATCGCCAACGGAGGTCTTCCAGGATTTAACCCCGGTATACGATCAGGTTGACAACATCCTTACAACTAGCGATAGTCGCTCTGTCGCGCCTACAGATCCACGAAATCAATCATCTGTCTATCAACACGATAACCAATACCGACTTATCACTGCTAGCGGTTCTGGTTATGGCACTATTAATTATGGATATGATCGAATCGGAAATATGGCTAGCAAGAATAGCCCGGACATAGTTGATATCGACGTGACTCTCGGAACAATGACTAGTGGCGGGACCGCTGGCAGCGTTGGCCGTATTGGTCGTGTGCCAGGTGATCCGCCAGGACCGCATGCGATTACCCAAACAGATAACATGAGTTCGACCCGAACATTTACTTACGACGACAACGGCAACATGACCGACAACGACGGCGACAGGTATATATATGATTTCGCTAACCGCTTGGGCAAAGTGATCAAAAACGGGAAAGATATTCGATACTTGTACGATTATGCCGGTCGACGCGTGATCAAACGCGTAGATGGGATTCAGACTAGTTATATAAATTCCAGCAGTGAAATCCGCGACGGCCTTCTTATCAAGTACATCTTTGCCGATGAATCACGTCGAGCGCGCGTAGATGGTGCTATCTACTCGGGTCAGTCACCGCAGGTTCTGGACCTGTCTGCCAACTGGAATCTTATTAGTTTTCAAGTGGACCCTGGTCAGACCAGTCCACAAAGCGTACTTGCATCCATCGACGGCCTGTATTCAGCAGTATATGGCCATGACGGTGTGGATTATGTCGAATACTTGCCAGGTGGTGCCAGTAATACGCTGACAGAATTACTTCCCAATCATGGGTACTGGATTTTTATGGTCCAGCCTGGGCAGCTAGTGCTTCAAGGTCAAATCAACGCCGTAAATGTTGACATTCCTGCTAACACACCAACGCTCATCGGCGTACCGGGTTTAGCTTATCACTTCATAAATAACCTGATCTCGCAGTATCCAGACATTGAGCGACTATCTTGTTTTAACTCACAGTCTCAATCGTGGTTGGTATACAATTCTATGAGTCCCACCTTTGCTAATAACCTTCAAGAAATCAAACCAGGCCAGGGATGCTGGATCGTTTCTTCTACCCCAATATCAATCTCGCCACCACCACCTGGATCAGTATATTTTTACCACAGTGATCTCGTTGGCTCGACGAATATCGTGACGGATGCATCCGGCAGTCTCGTAGCGGAACGTTATAACTATCCATATGGCCAACAGCGGCATAGTATCGATGTAGGTGGGCCGTTCAGCCCCTACTATCATTTCACGGGGAAAGAACGCGACGTCGAAAGTGGGCTACATTATTTTGGTGCCCGGTTCTATGTTAGTTACCTCGGTCGATTTTTAACGACAGATCCCTTCTTTGCAGCGATACCAGCCGAAGCTGAGGATTCTTTGGACAGACCCTTGTCGCTCAATCTGTATGGCTATGCATTAGGATTACCGACAAGATATGTAGATCCAACTGGTCTTGAACCAGTCGAATACAAGGAAGGTGGCTTGGTGTTACAAGGTGAGGCCAAAGACGTCGAAAAATTCAAAAGTATTCTCAAGTACCAGGGTTCTAAATCTAAAACATTCAAAAAAGCTGTAGACGACATTACAAGCGACACTAGTAACCCACTATATTTCCAAGTTGGGCGCGACAATGCGTTTTTCGGCGATTCCTTCGCAACGCAGAGCGTTGACTTAAACGATCTAGAACAATTCGGAGCTGATCCCGATCCTCAGAACCGCTGGGTTCCGACACAGGGAGAACTTACGCTGCATTTCCTAGTCGAATATAAAGAAGCGCAGAATCTACAAAGAGAGAAGCCGACACTCAGTTTCAAGGAGAATTTTAACGAAGCACATAACAAGCCATTAGCAGCCAGTGGTGAACAAGTCCAATACCGTCAAGACAGACGGCAACCTGGTCGAATCATAGCCCAATCGGCTAAACAAACAGGAGAGCCTCAATCTGCGGATGCTACTTTTAGACATAGCAGCGGTCACCAGTTGAAGGTGACAATCAGAGGTGGTACGGTCGTCGATAAGGAAATAAAACGTCGGGAGTTCCGGTTCATCACATTGCTGCATGAGCCAGCAACATCACTGGAAGATCTTGGCCTCGGTGGCATCGGAGATTAAAGATTTAATATTTAGATTGCATATTGATGTAGGTCAGGATTTGGGATCGCTTCAGGCGTTAGTATACTGAATTGCCATTTATTCTAGTTGTTAGTTCCTGTCACCCAGGTGCAAAGTGCGGATGTACAGAGATCACTTAGGCAAGACGGAACATGATGGCTGCGATGTCATCGGGCTTGTGGGGACTATGGGGTTGAGGTGACGCCATGCGTGCCGCGCACGCGTCAACAAGTCGGCCGCACGCCACTACCGGGTTACCTTTGCGGATGAGTTCGACTACTTCTTCGATCGCAAGATTGTCGAAAATTCCGTCAGTAGCCATAAGTAGCGTGTCTAGTGGCCGCAATGAGATGCGTGGGCCTATGTCAATGTGCATATCTGGAGAACCCACCATGTTGGATACAATGTTCCTCTCCTCATGGTGCATCGCATCGTCCCGGTCAATGAGCCCAGCCTCGACACCGTAGCCGACCGGTGAATGTGACACGGTCTGAAGTTTGAGTTTTCCTCGTTGACCTACGATGATAATTTCCGAGTCGCCGACGTGATAGGGTCGGACTGTGCCGCTATCAATTTCAACAACGGCCAACGTAGTCGCTGCGCCAACACCCAAGCCTATGACAGCCCTGTTGGCTTCCTCGAACCCATTGAGGATTCCCTCGCGCAGTTCCACAATTGACTCCACGTTTTGCGAGATGGAAGCAATGATCGACTCAACGGCCAGTTGCGAGGCTTGGTCACCTGCTGGTTGCCCGCCGAATCCATCAGCAATTATGATGACTGTGCGCCCATCCTCATAACCGACTATGCCAATCGCATCCTCGTTGGCCCCTGACTTGTCCGGACACCTCGTTGTGTACGATACTATCGTACCGCAGACTAATTCATTCACGACCGGTTGCGTGTTGCATCCGTCAAAGATGGCTATCGTATCACGTGGGTTCACGAGTACTCCTTATGGTCGACGAAGATTTCTGCTACACCAAGGACATTTATCCCAGAAATCAGGGAGGACACCCCAGTGGCATCGAGGACACTTTGCCGTACAACCTTCGAAGCTCCACGGTTTTTCGGTTCGCTTTCTGCACCAGGAACAATATCGTGCAAAGGGCATCAACCATTGACCCGCGCACTTGCTGTTCTTGCACTGGCGAACATATCTTATATCGTCATATCTCATTGACGATGAATCGCTTATCTTGCCACCATAGCACCAGGCACAGAATCGCCAATCTGACTTCACACCACGATTGCATCTAGGGCAACGCTTGCTTAACCGCGTTTCGTTCCGCCATTTCTTGATCGATACACCACACCATGGGCAGGACTGCATGGCCTCGGAAATCGGTCCCTTGCAATGACTGCACTCGTAGCGCGAGTCGAGAAGCCGGCGGAACTGCCTTTGGAATTGCCTGTGTCTCATTGTACGCCAATCTGCAGTCTTGGTCGTAGAACCGTTGCGACGTACTTGTTTAGCCGTTCTAGCCCGGAGCGCCTTAGCTTTGACTCGCTTGAACGCCGCTAGCATTTTTGTGGCATCTGCGTAACGTTTTGGGCTGTCAACGCTCAACGCACGTTGAACGACCGCAATTACATCATGATGAACTGCCCGCTTGACCTTGTCGTAATTCGGCGGTGGCCAATCGAATGGCCACTCAGGTAGAACGCCCGCCAGCATTTTATAAATGATTAACCCGAGTGAGAATACATCCGAACGGAACGAGGGTTTGCCCATGGCCTGTTCTGGTGCAATGTAACCTACGGTTCCGCTACCAGACGCTGCCACTGTCCTGATTGAGATTTTTGCAATCCCGAAATCTGCTAGGCGAACTCGGTTGTCTGGGAAAAGAATGAAATTCTCCGGCTTAATGTCGCAATGCATAATATGGTGCCGATGAGCGAACGCGACGGCCTCTAGCATCTGCTCAGCAAAGGAGACCACCGTTTTCGTAGACATCCTACGTTTCATACGGTCCCCCAAGGACTCTTGACCAAGTGGATAGATTACGACGAATATGTCATCAATCACGCCAGCGTCTTTCACCGGCAGAATGTTGAGATGATCTAGCTTGGCGCTTATCTGTACTTCGCGCCGAAAGTCGTACTGGGCCTCCTTGGATAGGAAGCCGGGTTCTGGTATTTTTATCGCCACGTGAATATGTGACACAGTGTCGAATGCACAGTATACGCGGGCAAACCCGCCTTGGGCGAGGCATTTGACGATTCGGTACTTTCCAAGTCGTTTACCCACACGCACCATAACGATTACTCAACAAACAGTGTGTACGGCTCTATTAAACCATTGTTCCGACGGAAATACAATACGAGTCCAACGGCCAAGGTCAGCATGCCGCCGACCACGATCCAAAAACTGTGTGGATATTCAGGTGATGACCATAACGGGAGATTCATACCGTACACACCGGTGAGGAATGTGAGAGGTAGCATGACCATTGCAAACCGTGTGAGTGTCCTCATAATGGCATTTGTTCGCTCAGCAAGGGCCGTGTGATAGTTGTCGCGAATGCTCTGTAACCGTTCACGTAGCGTATCTACGAGATCGATGACTTGCGTAGAATGGTCCCGAACATGGCTAAAACGCCATTCAAGCGAATCGGAGATATTATCGTATTCGCCTCTGGCGAGCGCGCTGACAATGTAACGACTGCCATGATCAATGTTGGTCCGTAAGGTGCGCAGGGGTTCGCGATGAACCGTGATAAAGTAGCTTGAATTGCAGAATGACGCGAGCTTTCGGGGATTAAACTCGCTAGGATCGTCTAACCCCGCGAGGCCATAAAGCACGAGGAAAATATATTTTTCGAATTCGTCGATGCGCGGACGCTGCTCTCCATGAAGACAATCTTCGAGCGACGCTTCATCTAGGCCTAGCAGGTCATTCAAATCACTGATGTCTAGCGCCGAAGGCTCCTCGGAATTTGCCCAGAAAGTAGTCTCTGCATTAGCATACGCTTGGCCTATAACGTTTATTGAATCGATAGACTCGGCGGTTCCATTGCGATATCTAACAAAGCCAGAATTCATTCGCCTATCATACTCCGAAAGTTAGCTCCGCGGCAATTGCCGCCGTAATCGGGCGATAGTGCCTAGCAGTTGATGCGATGACTCCCCCCATATGCTGTCGCTGGCAGAGGATCAGGATTCGAACGGTAGGTCGTTCTTGATTGATGCCGTAGGGCCTTTACGCGCGCCGCTGTCTTCGGTGAGACTGCGGATTAGAGGGTGTACGGACAAGGTTGATGTAGATAGTTGTGTGAGGCAACCTTGGCGCAACTCGAATCGACCATTCGACGAGTCTAGTGGCTTGCGAAGTTCGTCTAGCATATTCGGCACTGCGATAATCACTAGCCGTTCGACCTGCCGTTCTGTGCACTCGGTATTGAGCCAGGAAAAAACTTTATTTGTAAATTCACGGATCTGCGCAGTGACGTGGTCAAGCGGCAATGAAGGTGAATTTATTGTCAAATTGTCAGGGGCAATGAGGGCGCTTCGCTCACGCATTGGCCATATGTGATGTAGGACACCTAGTTCCTGGACATGATGTGTTCCTGCCTTCGTGAATGTGCAGCAGAGAAGACGGCAACGAACACTGTCCACGAGTGCGACCCAAGCCATTTTAGTGTTTTTTTTCTTTGCTTGGGACATTTAATACTCTTACATGTTACCGCTTCTGTCGCCTGTTATTTATCACTATTCCCCGATAAACTCTCGGTGGTTCTATCACGCTCGCTCAGCATTCGTCATATTCCGAACCCGTTGGAATCAGTATTCAACTTGTGCTATGAATATGCGAATTCCTTGTAACTTCGAACCATACTTTATATGGTGGCAGGGTTTGATCACAGTGAATTCGTCAGAAAAAAAGGGTGGTAGTTCGCTTCCAGCGGCACGTTGTCGGTCGCGAACTACATCACCCCTGAGTTAACGGTAACGCCTATCGTTAACCCTACTCACAATCTACGTCCTCACAATTTAAGCCGGAGTAAAACGCACCCGCCCTGTTAGAGCAATCGTCCATATCAGTATCGATACAAGTTTGGTCTGACATACAACAAGCTCCTGAAATCATCTCTTCAGGATCTGGTGTCAAAACATCTTCCTCATCTTGCTCTGATACAGGATCAAACTTTGGCTTGACTGCTTTTGCAGAGGTAATGTCGATGTAGCGTAGGCCGTGCTTATCGTACAGCTTGCCCTTCAACTCCGCGTACTGGAATGCAAAGGGCGCTAACGTTCGAGCCGATCCTTTGGTCCCTTCGCCGACCACAATGAGGCCCATCTCGGTTTCGATAGCAATCGGAACGCCAGCTCGAATACATTCACGCGTACATTTGACTTTGTCGCTTGACGTAAATTTACCACTCATGAAGCTCTGCAAATCGACAATCTTACCCGTCAATGTTACGTCACGAGGCGACAAGCCCTTGTCGCGATCTCCAGCCGCACACAACGCCGACACGAACATCACACCAACGACACCGGCGATGACAGTGTTTCTGATACTTCGTGAATTTCCCATTTTTATCTACTCCATATTGAAAAAAGGACAATTGTACTCTGCCCGCATGCCAGCGATTTGGTGGCGGCCACGCACCGCTACTCTCGCTTATAACCCGATAGCGAGTTATCAAAGAACTGGCGCCATCAGGCTGAGTCTTCCTATGTAGAAGTATGAACCTGAGTGGGGGCGGATGTAATTGTATTACAGGGCTATTCAGATTGGACTTTGGGCTTACACAGACCAGCCGCTTGCGCGAGAAGGACGAGTTCAGCTAGAGAATCAGCTTGCATCTTATGCATGACACGACCGCGGTGCACTTTAACCGTTTTCTCACTCGTTCCAAGTTGATAAGCAATCTGCTTATTGAGTTTTCCAGAGACTACCAAGGCGAAGACTTCTCGTTCACGTGGTGTAAGATGGTCGATGCGATGTAAGATCTCGCTAAGTTCAGCCATTGCCTCTCGGCTTTTCTGGTCCTGTGCTAGTGCGTGTTGAATAGCATCGAGCAGCACCTGGTCGTTAAACGGTTTGGAAATGAAATCGACCGCGCCAGCTTTCATAGCACGAACGCTCATGGGGACGTCGCCATGGCCAGACATAAAGACTACCGGAATTGTAATTCCCCTCGCGTTAAGCTCATCCTGCAAGTCCAAACCGCTTAGCCCAGGCATTCGAACATCAAGGACGAGGCATCCGGGATTAGAGGGGGAGTAGCTGTCAAGAAATTCCTGAGCACTGCCATGCGTCTCGACCTTCAATCCAACCGAGCTAGCCAGACGCTGGATGGCGCGCCGCACGGATAGATCATCATCTACGATGAATGCCGTCGGTTGAACATTCATGATTGGCAAGCCTCCAGGTTACATGGCAAGCTGAAATGAAATGTACATCCACAGTCTGTGTTTTGGCTCGCCCAGAATCGGCCCCGATGAGCTGTTATGATCGAACTGCATATAGCCAGTCCCATGCCCATCCCTTCAGGTTTCGTAGTAAAGAAGGGTTCAAATATATGTTCGGCCACATCATCAGGTATTCCCACCCCACAATCGCGCACAGAAACCGTGGCGACCCCGTCCTCACATTTGTTGGTCTCAATGAAGATTTCTCGTCGTATAGATTGGGATGCAACCATGGCATCTAGCGCATTCCGAATCAGATTTAGCAGGACTTGCTGGAGCTGTATACGGTCACCGAACACCGGCTGCAAACTGTCATCTAGGCAATACACCACGTTGGCATTCTCGCACCTACCCAGCGCTTCTGCTATAGGCGCGATGCCGCTGACTACTTCGTTAATGTCTAAAGTGGAATACTCCGGCTCACAACTTCGAAGCTGATCCTTCAATCCTTGAACAACTCTTGTGGCTCGACCAACATTTTCCAGGATGTCGCTCAATGCTTCCTTGACCTCAGTCATGGGCAAGTTCGCGTCGATCATTCGTTGTGCTGCTTGAGCATTAATGCCGATAGCGCAAAGAGGCTGGTTAAGTTCGTGCGCCATCGCGGCTGCGAATTCTCCTACGACATGTACGCGGCTCATGTGAGCAAGTTCTGCTTGTTGTATTCGGATTGTCTCTTCGGCCTGCTTGACCGGTGTGATGTCACGTTCCGTCGTGGCGATCGCTTCAGGCTTACCCGAGACATCAAGCAAAACCGTGACCGTCAACCAAACATGTATGGTTCTCCCATCTTTCGTTAAGCGATTGGTCTCAAACGAATCTACAGTTTTACCAGCAGCCACTCTGTCGGCAAAAATCACGGCTTCTTGTCGCGAATCGTTTGGAATGAGCATTTGGATGTTCATTCCAAGGGCCTCCGCTTCGGTGTATCCATACATCAATTCGGCGCCTCGATTCCAAGCGAGTATTTCTCCCAATATTGTTTGGATCGTAACCGCATCATTGGAGTTTCTTACAATGGTCGATAGACGCCGTAGTTCGGCTTCCGTATGTTGCCTTTCAAGAGCCGTCGCTTCGTCGGGGAGCCAGTCTGCGAGCGATCGAGCCGGAAGATCAGTCTGTACTTCACTAATAGTTGTAGATTTGTATGACTTTGAGTTCGGAGGATTTGCTAGGCTATGCACGGTCCTCGATGTTTTCTTGGTTTGCCGTCGTTTTTTCATTTCAGTAACCTGAAAGCATGGCATACATAACTCGGCGATTTCCACTTCACGTCATTGTATCCTCGATTGGGGGGATGACGCCAGGGTCTCGATTTGGCCGCATCCACGGGGGACTATAGTCCCATATGGCTGCGTCGAATGGCCAATGGTCCGAACTGGCAATATATAGCATACTCTACACACGAGCGTTACCTGCCAGAATGTTTGGAGTGGCTATGAGTTTGACCGATCTTTTACATCTCGATCCAATGTGGTTGCCAGCGGTGATCTTCTTTGCACGTATCACGGATGTTTCCATTGGCACTCTACGGTTAATCTGCATTATTAGGGGCTACAGGCCGCTGGCAGTGGCTTTGAGTTTTGCAGAAGTGCTGGTTTGGATTTTTGCGATAACCAACGTGATGACCCATCTTGACCAGCCGCTAAACATTCTTGCGTTTGCCGCTGGTTATGCCACGGGAAGTGCTGTCGGCATGTGGATAGAATCCAGGCTGGCGCTCGGCACGCAGATTCTAACCTTCATTTCAAAGGGCACAGCCCACGCAGTAGCGGAGCGAATTCGTTTCGCCGACCACAGTGTGACTTCCATTGTGGGACGAGGGCACGGGGGTCCGGTAGCCATTTGTTACACAACGTTGCCTCGAAGATTTGCTGCTACCGCGATCCGTATGGCCCGGGAAATTGATCCAAATGTTGTCGTGACGGTTGCGGACGTTCGGGCAACAGCTGGCAACTATCTGGCTCACTGTGGCGTAGGCAAGACTCCATTGTCGTGGCAGCCACTGGCGCAACCAATCGAATTGAGAGGCTGTCGCCTCGCCATGTCGTCAGCTGCCAA
Organism: Phycisphaerae bacterium; assembly: GCA_029260115.1. Taxonomy (GTDB): domain Bacteria; phylum Planctomycetota; class Phycisphaerae; order UBA1845; family UBA1845; genus JAJRPG01. Next base: position 49,909 of record JAJDDW010000110.1, read on the forward strand.
TGACGGCGCCACCGCATCAGGAGCTGACATAAAAAAATCAGTGCCACGAGCTGCATAACAGTCTATCGCGTAGTACGCTCATTGCGATAAGTGTAAACGGAGCCGTGAGAGCTTGGATAACCGACCAGTATGGGGTCCAATGCATCTTATGGTCCTGTTAAATAGCGGCCTGATATTTGCGGGACTTCGGTTCTGATTGATAGTTCGCTGGAGGTTTGTTGGTTATTTTGTATGAAGACTGCCAAGCTCTTTTGCGGTTTTGGGTTGGTCGAAACAACGCCGGACTTCAGCTTGTTCACCAGAGTGCGTTCGCGTATCGGCGTGAAGCGGGTTGATCAACAAAGTGGTGATAACTTCCACGTATGTTTCTGATGCCAACAGCTTGACATACGCCTGCCCGCGAAGCGGCGATGTCCAAGCAGACAAAGGTTATTGCACAATTCGTGTTAGACAAGAACTGGCTGGGCGTGGTTACCTCGATGGGGCCATGCGTAAAACTATATGAAGGATACGAACCGCGACAAAGATCGCTGGATCAGTCCGATTCGTTCGCCGCGGGAGCGAGTGTTTTCAAAGCGTTAGAAGCATGTTAGTTATCGTAGCCGGTCGAAGAATCAGTTTGCAGCCTTATGAGTGCGATGAGTTTTTGCTTCAAACGATTGCTGGTGCTACGCTGTCAACCGTTAAGGCCTTAGTTGGCCATCCCCAAGACTGGTTTAATGAATGATCGAGGCGCTCAAGCACGGTAAGCCTCGCTAGTTGATTGAGATAATTTCTGTAAAACCGACTACCTAAAACATATATTTTGCTAAGCAAGTACCACGCAAACTTGCCACAAATCGACCATCAGCACATCCACAAAGAAACCCCGCCGCGATCCCCATTATTCAACAGGGCCATAAGTTTTGGTCGCAGGATGGTCGCAATTTCTAGGACACTGTGGTACACTTGTCTAAATGCCCATACGCCCTTACGCTATCGTAATGGGCGATCGACGCTGCGGCTGTGGCGGAATTGGCAGACGCGCTAGATTTAGGATCTAGTGGGGGAAACCCCGTGGAGGTTCGATTCCTCTCAGCCGCATTGTTCTGGCCTCGTACACGGCCCGATTATTTTTCGCGCGTAATCGTTTAGATTTAGAGTCTAATTTCCGGTGTACGTTGTTATGTCATACTCCTTCCATACACTTTGGCAGTAGACTAAGAATGGGGCGCCAGCATCCGCCTCGTATAACTATATTTTCTGCTCCACGATTTTTAATATTTCGCTTTCCATAGCCATCGCTTTTTTCTGGAGGTCTTCGCTTTTCGCGAGAATATTTTCTACCCACACATTGTTCTCAATGTCGCTAGCGTTGATTTTGACGTTAAGATATGCGCCCATGACGGCTGAGCGGGCGGCTAATGCGCCAACGCCGGCGTCGGAGACGGAATTTGGATTGCCTATGTCAGCCATGGCTTTGATAACTTCCATAGAGGCGTAGGCCGTTTGCATGACGCAGAAGGGGATTTCGATGGCATGTTTCGTGGCTAGCTGTATCGCATCTTTACGGGCAGTCTTTTCTTTATTGGAACTTTGGGGTAGGCCGAAAGCGTCCATGATTTTATTAAATGCTTGCGTGTCTTCATCCACCAATCGAAGTAGCTGATCGTGATACGTTTTGCCTTTCTCCGCCCAGTCGGAAAACTCTTCCCATCGATCATCCCAGCCTCTTTTGTGAGACGAAAGATTGGCCACCATCGTAGCTAGCGCCGCACCCATGGCACCCATGGACGCCGCAATTGAACCGCCGCCTGGTGCTGGTGACTCCGAAGCAGTTTCGTGTACGAAGCCTTTTAAGGTCATGTCGATCAAGGGATTCAAGTTAGATTGGCCAGCTGCTATGGCGTATTCGATGATTTTTTCTTCGGGCTTGAATGGGTATAATTCGTCTAAACCAAGCGATTTTGCGGCTATTTTAATCAGTTCGCCATCAGAAACACCGACCGATCGTTGCTGTTTGCGCAGGAAATATTTTCCCGCATCTAGCATGGCTTGCAAGGGAATTAAGCCAACCAATTCCGAACCGGTAACGCGAACGCCGCGCGCGCGAGCTTTCTCGCAGACCTCGTCATAGGCGATATGAACAGGGGTGACACTGATGTTTGTAAGATTAACCGAAACCTGAGCGATGCCGAATTCTTCGATGAACCAACCTATGCCTTTTACGCAGGTCAAACTTCCCGGAATCCAAACGTCTTGGCCTTGCTCATCTTTGACTACAGGTCCTGTGACAGGGTTGCCGGTGCGTTTTTGTCTTCCTTTTTCGCGAATGTCAAACGCGATGGCGTTGGCTCGGCGGGTGGAGGTTGTATTAAGATTGATATTGTAAGCCACGAGGAAATCGCGAGCGCTGACCGCTGTTGCGCCGGAGCGGGCGTTGAATAGGGCTGGGCCGAAATCTGGTTTCCATTGCGGGTTCGATAGCTTTTCTTTGAGGCCTTCATATTCGCCGGCCCGGACGGTGGCGAGATTGCGTCTTTCATCCTTGGAGGCTGCTTTTTCGTAGCAGTATATGGTTAGGCCCACTTCATCTCCGAGCCGCTTGGCAAGGGTGTGGGCGTGGGCGACTGTTTCGTCCATGGTGATGTTTGCTACGGGTACGAGCGGGCAGACGTCCATCATGCCAAATCGAGGGTGTTCGCCATGATGCTTGCTCATGTCGATTAGCTGGGCAGCTTTTCGTCCGGCGCGAACCGCCGCTTCGATGATTGCTTCCGGCTCACCCACCATAGTGACGACGGTGCGATTGGTGGCTGCGCCTGGGTCTACGTCGAGTAAGGTGACGCCGTCTACGCTTTCGATTTGATCGGTGATTTGCTTAATCACGCTCAGGTCGCGTCCTTCGCTAAAGTTTGGTACACATTCAATAAGTTGGTTGGTCATGATCGTAAATTCCTTGTGCTATTTAATGACACGCGTAAGGGTGAAGGTTAGCCGGTTCGCACCGCGCGGGCAAGGTGTTAGCGTTTAACCATTATCGCTGGGAGGCTGAAAATTTCGATTGCCTGTTTAAGAAATGCAAACGCGGCCAATAACATCGTTGAGGATTTGACTGGCTTGGGAGAATTCATTTTTAGGTAAAAATTCATTGGGTCTATGAGCGACGCCAATGCTGCCCGGCCCCCATATAATGGGATCGATGCCCATGGTTTGAAGGATGGCGGCATCGGTTGCGTAGGACACGCCTTCTGCATTTTTCTGTGACATGAAATCGCACATGGTTTGGCAGATAGGACAGTCCTGGCTAACGAGAAGCGGGGGGGTGTTAGCTAAGACGACGAGGGTGCAAGTGATGCCTGAAGCGTTGGCCAAGCCGCGATTCATGGCTGAGGTTATCTCTTCGATGAGCGCATCACAGTCATGGCCTGGTAGCGGCCGTAAACCGATCGTCATGCGACATTGGCCTGGGATGATATTGTTAGCTGAACCTCCGGCGATTTTGGCTACGTCTAGCGTCAGGTAAGGCGCGTCAGGAAATAGTGACCCCGATTCGATGGGTTGCCTAGACCACTGATACCGAAGTTTATCTAGTTCGGAGACAATGCGGGCGGCTGGCACGATGGCGTTTACACCGAAGTGAGGTTGTGCACTGTGGGCACTTTTTCCGGTGATGTCGATGTTGATATACATGCAGCCTTTGTGGGCACGTATCACGCGGAGTGAAGTAGGTTCGCCGACGATGGCGGCGCTAGGCCAAGGGAAAGGGGCGGCCCAGGTGTTGGCTAAGTGCTGAGCGCCGAGAAGACCTAGCTCTTCATCAAAGGTTAGCATAAGAATTAGTGGGTGGTGAAGACGCTGGCTCACGGCCTTTCGCGCGGCACTGATAGCCAATGCGACGAAGCCTTTCATATCGCATGTGCCACGTCCGAAGTATGCGTCGCTTGTTTCACGCAGGATAAAAGGGTCGCTCTCCCATGCGTCCTCTGTCGCCGGTACAACATCGAGATGGCCAGAGAGGATTAAGCCTTGGCGATCGCTATTCTCTTTTGAGCCTTCGATGCGGGCGATTAAGTTTACTTTGGATTTATCGGCGCTGTAGTTGCGATTGACTTCTATCCCACCATCTTCGAGATATTGGCAAACGAAATCGGCGATGGGTACGTTGCTATTGTGGCTGGTAGAGTCATAGGACACTAGCTTAGCTAGCAGCTTGGCATCGGTGAGTGTAGTGGTCATTAAGAAAGAACGTAATCTCGCGGGCACGGTTTGTCACGCGGCTACAATTATACTCATCACTGCGATGTCGTGACGGCTAGCTTTTCTCTACATAGCGAGGCGATTTCGTCGATGACCGGAATGGCGGGGCAAACAGCTTTCCATTCGTCGCAAATACCATGAATCTGCTGGACATTTTCACCCGCGCCACCAGCAAGCCATTTTCTAGTTTGTTCGAGGACCATAGCTATGCTTGCGTTACATTTTTCATGTTGGTTATCATGATTTTTCAGGATGCGCGCGACCTGTAAGCCCACAGTAAAAGCTTGGGGCACATTTTCTTTTGTGGCTGCTTGCAGTGCCAGCGGAATTAATTGGAACGCAAGCTTTCCAAACATCTCGGACGCTCGCACCATGTCCATGAGTATTGGCCAACAAGGCTGACACTGCGTCCAAGTCGATGTACTAAATCGTTGGTATAAGACGCACTCCGCGCTATCCATCAATTCTTGGAGTAGTTGGGCCTCCGCGCCTGTAGCGGCAGTATTTGCCGTGCTTTGAACCGTTTGTAAAATGTTGAGGGTGTCGGCTTGTTGAAGGCCATCGGTCGAGTTATATATTTTAGCAATCAGCATGCGACCTTCATCGCTAACATTATTGAAGGCTTGGCAAGTACGCTTGGCTAAGACTTCGAATGCCTGCGATTTCCACATGCGGGCGATGAAATTGAGCCAAGGATTTTCAAGAATTGCTGTATCTTTTGATGTTGCGGCTAAGTATTCAAGACGCTGTCCGGCGCTGCGGGCTTTGCTTACGCCAGTTTCATCTGACAGCATATTCAAATGAAAATGACGGCCTGTTGAATAGCGGAGTCCTGAGCCAAAGGATACGCGCTCTCGCATAGGCCCTGGTAGACTCATCATGATCGCTTCTGTCGCTACAAGCCAATCGTTGTCCATATTGACAATAACTGCTTTGTCGCGAAGTAAACGATCGATGGCTATCAAGTATGCATTATTGTCGCAGATGGCCGTGGTACAAGAATCGTCCAGTGTTGTCGGCATGGCGCTAACTTGCAATGACAGCGTTTCAAGTTGTGGTGGTGGTTTTAATGTCGGCGTTGTTAGGTCAGCATCTACCATGGCTTGAGCGATGTTGAATGGATTGAATGCGCAAGCTGAAAATTGGTCTGCGGGGAATATCACGCAGTGTGTATAGATGCGTTGCCCACCACGTCCCGTGTGTTCTGCGCCTGCAAAGCAAGAAATCGCTACGCACAATTGGCTGCTTGGCAGTTGATAGAACGATACTGCAAGCGGTGCGTAAGCGTCGATGGTGTCATCTTCTTCCGGGGCGCATAGTCCTTCATGCGAGGGGCTACGCTGAGTGATCGCTTGTTTGTCTTTAGGACCAAGCCCCTTGCTTGTCGCGATGATCCTATAGCCTTCCCCCATCGGCGTTCGGATAGAGGTGAATATTGCTTGGTCACATACTAACGTGTGTTTTGGCATCATGGTCCTCCTTATGGCATGCGATTGGCTACAGCTTCGATAATACCCAATCTAGAGGTTCAATGATGCCGCGTGGTGCTACGTGAAGCGGATAAGGGATGACGTTTTCGTATTCGTCGCTGCCAAACCCCAGACTTCCGACTACGCTCGTGGCGAAGAATTCGAAATGTTCAAATCGGCTTTCGCAAATATTCCAAAGGCGATTCAAATTTGTCTTCGCAAAAGCCCGAGGATTATCGAAGGATTCTGGTGTATAGTCTGATTTGGACAGGACTATGGCTACGGGCGAGCTGATTCGTTGGTTGGGTGACGTAGCAACGACACCGTCAATGTAGCTCATGAGTTTCAAGGCGAAAAAATCTGGTTGGGGTGATCCAACGCCTGCCATGGCGGCATCCACCAAAAGCACTGCGCCTCTACTCTTTTCCAGAAGCGAGCGAATGACTTTGAAGGTTTGTGGAGACGATACCTCCGCTGCGATTGCCTCGCCGGCCATGTCTGGCATGACGAGGTCGTAGATCATCGAGTTTTCGTTTCTTCGGCTAACTTGATAATACGCCCACTGCCATAGGTCTGCTTCCATGGCGGTCTTAGGCGGAAACTGTCGCGCGCTGAGATAGCTTACGACAGTATGTTGCAAGTTAACCGAGTATGCCCCTTTGGGGATGGCTTCGAAGTCATCCGCTCGTTTTGAGAGCATATCTAAAAGCATTCCAAGATACACGGTTTTCCCCACATTACTTTCACCGATCACCGTAACAATGCACGGATCGCGGTCTTGTGAGAGAGCGTCATGTATCAAAGCCATCGGTGCGCAGCATTCGCTACACACCACAGCTTCGCTGGGGTTTCTCGATTCACAGATAAGGCACGGCAATGTAGCCGGCATGGTTTGCGCATCTATAGCAGCCACAGTTTATTCTCCTGTCTCGTCTGAATCTTCAGTTAACCACGTCGCCTGAGATAAATCCATCGCACACCGAAATCCGGTATTGGGAGTTCTTGCTAAGGCAATCTGTCCTGTTCTAAATAGGGCGGTTGCTTGTGACTCAAAATATGTGTCAAACGCGCCGCCACGAATACTTTGCATAGGCATTTCGCCAAGGACGGGTCGCCCTTCGTCGTCAGTAATATGATATTCCGCGTCGGTCCATTCCCACGTATTACCCACTAACTGGAGCACCTGGTTCGGGGCTGCGCCGCGTGGATATTTGTCAACCGGAACCGTTTGGCCATTTTTTGACGACCAAATATTACAACGCTGATTGTCCATCGCGTCTCCCCATGGGAAACGTCGCATAATGTCCGCCGAACTGTTGATATGCCAACACGCTGACATTTGCCATTCTGTTTCTGTTGGCAATCGCTGCCCAACCCATAGCGAAAATGCTTGAGCTTCGTACCAACTGATACCGACCACCGGGTGATCTGATAAATTGGCATCATGGCGACCGTGATGCCAGAAGCGTGGAGCAGGATCACCCGTCATGTCCTTGAATTCAATCAAGTGAGGCCATATTTCTTCGGGCCAGTAATCCAGTTCGTCGTAGCCGCCATCATCAACGAATTCCTGATATCGTGCGTTGGTCACCGCATGTACATCTAGTAAAAATGGCTGAACTTCAACATCTATTTCAGAATCACCAGGTTGCGCCGACAACGTTGATGGTATGCAAACAGTTCCTGCAGGAACTAACGCCATGCGACGTTCTAACTTGCCGCTCGCTACGTTGACCGCATCTAGCCCATGGGGTTGCGACTTCCAATACGGTGTGTCTCGTAGAAGTACCGCATAACGCCCTTGCTCCTGCATGCGCTTACCTGGATCGTCAGATAGCGATTTTTGTGGCGCTGGGGTGAAGGGTCTCTGCGTTGGTTCAGTTGACAGCTTACGGCTGTCTGAAGCCGGTCGTGTGGTTGTGTTGGTTCGACTCTTTGCTCGTGTGAATAAACTCAAGGCCATGGTGAAATCCCCCGAAGGAATGCGTCAGCGAAACGATTACGTGTTACGTTTCGATCAAGCTCCGATTGCGCGACGCTTGGCATCGCGCCGTAGTTTTCTAAATTGATCTGCAGCCGCACTAGCCGCAGGCTTTGGTTTAGCTGAAGGTGATTGCGATTCTGTTAAGTCATCCGAATCTTCCTTGTGAGATGTTTCTTGCGATATGGACATGCTACTCGTAGGTGCTTCGTGTATTGAACCCAACCTAGCCAACAACTCTTCACGCTGTGAGGTTACGGTTTGCTGGCTATGTTCTAACTCCGATTGCATAGTCACGAGCATTTTTCGGCGATCGTCCAATTCACAGGCCAGCATCTCCAGCTTACAGGAACGTTGCTCCAATTCTTCTTCACGCTGGTCTAATGCTTGTTGCTTAGGCTCGATTTTCGAGGCGAGTTGGTTAAGTTGGTTTTCGGCACTATGAAGTGCAAGCTCTCTTTTCTCATGCACAACAACAGCCTGGGCATGATTGTCGCGCTCACTTTCCCATTGCTGCCTGATGTTATCAAATTCTGACACGCGCGTTTGTAACTCTGTTTGTTGTGTCGATAAGTCCGCCAAGGCAGCGTCCACGGCCTGTTTTTGACTTTGCAACGAAATGGCGAGATTCTCTAAACGCTCGGATTCCGCCTCAAGATTGGCCTGGGCCTCTCGAATGGCCGAGCTTTCAGATTTGAGTTGACCTTGATCGGCATCAATCTGATCGCGCTGGGCATCTAGCGTTTCAATCTGTTCATGTAGTTGAATTTGAGCTCCACGCAACGCATCGAGGGCGTTCGTTGTCATGTCCCGTAATTCTTGCGAATCAGGGAAGCTCTCTGTGCAATCTGTGTGTTCTTGTTTACCCACGTTGCCGCTCAACCTTTACTTTTTATGTCGTACCAAAATTATGCGTGACCACTTCTAAAATATCGCCAGTCGATTCAACCAATTCGACATGGTGAGCCAACACGTAAGCGAATCAAGTTCCGTCAGACCAATCCTACGATACGATCTGATTGAGGCGAACTTCAACATCTATAATTGGAACAAAAGAGTTGGGTGGGACCGGTAATTACCTTGACTGTTGTTCCTAGCTATAGTGCCACGCCACAATAATGCGCTACGTCCGAATATACTAAAATTGAATCGTCGAATGCTTCAAAACGTACACTGATAGTAGCGTTCGTCTTGATCGCTGATCCTGCCGTAAGTGGGAGATTGAGCAACAGAGAAACACTCGGATTGCATGCATTATGCCGACTAATAAATCATTCGACGAAGTAGTTGCTGCGGTAGACTCTGCCGTGCAGACTTTAGAAGATAACCTTCTTGCTTACCCGGACAAGATAGATCGGTGGTCACAAAGCTGGCTACGGTCACATGAACAACGTGCAGCAGAGCAACAGGAGATTCTTGCGCGACTTCAAACTGAATCTAAAAAACAGGTTGGAAATAATCAGGACGAGAAAAACCGTCTGGACCAACTCAGTCAGCAATTAGCTAAACAACAGGGTGAGCTGGCTAAAGCAGACGATGACATAAAAAATAGCCGACTGGAAATTGAAGCATCCGCAGCAGCACTAGACGTGCGCACTTCAGAATTCGTAGCCCAACAAAAAGCGTTCGGTGATGATGCGAAAACACTGAAGAACGAGCAAGACGCTCTTGCCCAAGCTAAGCAACAGCTAGAAGCTGAGCGCGTTAACTTAGAGCAGCAGCAGCAAGCATTAGGCGAACGTGAAGCGGGTATAGAAGAACAAATCAAATGTAATATCCGACGAGAGCAGAATCTCTCTAAGCTCGAAAGTGATTTATCCGCGCAATCGAAGCAATTGGAAAAAAGCGAGCTTGCGCTTAGCGGTAAGCATGAAGAACTAACCGATCAAATTGAAAAACAAAAAATACACAGTCAACAACTAGACCAACGCGGCAAAGAAATCGCCAGCGCTGCGGCAATTCAATCGCAGCGTGAAAAGACAATCGTATCGCAACAGGCCGAACTGGACGGCAAAATACAAGCATTAAACAAGCAAGCTGCACAGATTGAGAAACAAGCCGAAAAGTTAGGCCGGCTAGAAACCTCGTTGCAGACGCAGCAGAAGGAAACGGCCAAGGAATATCAAGCTCAGGCCGAAAAAGAAAAGGAACTTCAAAAACGAGAAGACGATCTTAGCCAAGCCAGCCAGACGCTTGAAGTCGAGAGAAGCAAGTTGACTGAGTTTGCGCAAAAATGCAACCAACGTCAGGAACAACTAAAACAGCTAGAAGATGATTTATCGCGAAAAGAAGCCACCTATAAAACGCAGACGCAAGCATTAGAAAAGCAGCAACAGTCGTTGAAAACTGAGCACGACTCGTTGGCGAAGTTGCGGAACAAGATAAGCGAAGAAACTAAAGCACTATCTGTGAGGCAAGCATCCCTCAAAGATGCCGAATCCGCACTTCACGATAGGCAGCAAGTATTAAATAAGCATATCAGCGATCAAAGTTCGCTGCAGAAAAAGCATGAAGCCGAAGTCCAACAATGGCTAGAAAAAAATAAGGTAGCAGCGCTAGAATTTGCCTCTCTAGAATCAATGCACAAATCGCGCCAGGCCGAGCTAGAAATGGAAAGTAAGGCGTTATCCGAACAGAAAACGTCGTTGGATGCTCGTGCTACCGACGTTACGATACAAGAAAAAGAATTGGCGAACAGGCTGCAACAGTTAGATATATCGCAAAAACAAGCTCAGACAGAAGTTGAAAAGCAAAAGCAGTACATTGAAAAGCTTCGCCAGGATATTGAAAAAGAAAATGCACAATGCCAACGCCAGCAACAAGAATTGCAGGCCCAACAAAATGCGTGGAAGAAGCAGCAACAGGCCGCTGAATCGCAGCTCGCCCAAAAGCGTCAAGCACTAGCTCGCACCGAAGAAGAATTGTCCGCCCAGAAAAAACGTGCCGAAGCACATGCTAAGATTCTAGATGAAAAAGAAAATACACTCTCAGCTACGGATAAAGATGCGCATGCCCTCAAGGCCTCCTTTGATGTCACCCGCAAGGAGCTTGCGCAACGACAGACAGCCATCGAGCAAAAAGAATCTGCGCTGCATAGTCAGGAAGATGCGCTCAGTAGCCAAGAGAAACACATCCAACAACAACAGAAGGAACTGGCGGAAGCTGAGAAACGTCAGGCGCAGGAGCTACAAACTAAGCTTGCTAAGAGTCTAGAAAAACAAGAGGCGCTAGAATCTGAATATCAAGAAAAATATCAAGCATTAATTCACGCTCAAGAAGAACTGACCAACCAAAAGCAACGAACCGACGAGCGTGCCAAAATTCTTGAGGAAAAAGAAAATACGCTTTCAGCTTCAGATAAAGATGCACAAAACCTTAAGGCTATGTTTGATGTGACACGCAAAGAGCTGGAGCAACGACAAGCCGCCTTAGATCAGAAAGAATCTTCACTGCATAATCAGGAAGATGCGCTCAGCGGTATAGATAGACAGATTCAGCAACAACAAAAGGAACTGGCAGAGACCATCAAATGCAAGGAGCAGGAGCTTCAAGCTAAGCTTGACCAAAGTCTAGAAAAACAAAAGGCATTGGAGTCTGATTATCAAGAAAAACAACTAGCCTTAGCCACTTCTCAGGAGGAGCTGCTGTCCAAACAGCAGCAGGCCGATGAGCGAGCGAAAATGTTGGACGAAAAAGAAATTTCTCTCTCGACGATGGACAAAGATTCACAGCGTCTTAAAGAGACTTTCGATGCCACACGTAAAGAAATTGAGCAAAAGCAAGTCGAATTAGATCAACGTGAAAATAAAATAAACAGCCTGGCTAGTTCTTTGACGGAAAAAGGGAAATCCAGTGACAAAAATATGCAGCAAGTCGAGCAAGAACTCAATCAAGAACGCCAACAACTGCAAATTGAACTTCAATCCATCGAAAAATCTCGTCAAGAGCTAACCGGCCAATTGCAATCAGCTAAACAAGCGGAACAGGAATTTCTAGCACAACAGCAGGCACTCCAGCAGGCCAAGAAAGAGCATGAGCAGCAGTTGCTTGATTACGCCGAGCAGGTTCAGCAATTAGAAACTCGTACCAATGATCAAGCAGGGCATGAAGCACAGGCATCATCCGCAGCTCAGAACGAAATAGCACAAGCTATGGAGAAGTTGGCCGCAGATAGAGCAGACGTAGAAGCCATGATGCTCGAAGTTGAATGTCGCGAGCAAGCCATAGAAGAGAAAATTTCCCAGGCCGCAGTGATTGGTGAGGCTTCCCAACCTGTCGAAAATGCCATCATGCATGCCGCAATCGAGACGTTCTGGTGCGGGTTCGATTTTTCCATGTTACAAGAATCAGCGGGGCCTGCCCAAGAACACAAAGAGCAGGCCATTGATCCGTTAGATGAGCAGGAAAGTGGCTCAGAAGACAAGCTTGAGGAAGTGTTGGATTCAATAGAAGAGAATTTACACAACCCAGAAATTGATGATGTCGATCAAGCCGCTGCGATGAAAGCTGCGTTACACGCGGCCCAAGCTGAAATTGATTGCGCCGACGACGAGTCTGCGCCTGGAACTAATACGGATTACAGCGACCTGTTGTCCACCTCGGTTGACATACCTATTAAGTTTACCGGCGAAAGTGTATGCAAAGAAAATGAAGGCGACGCAACCGTAAAGCCTGGCAAATCAAAAAACCAAGACATCCCAGCTGACCTTGCTCCTGAGATCGCGAGAAAAGTTAGAATGTTACAAAGACTCACGCCCAACAAATCCATCGAAGATTTGATTATGCAAGCCAAGAAAGAAAAGACGCAAACATCCGGAAGCGTACCTGGCAAGAAGCGAGGTTGGTTCTCAAAAAAATAATCCGAGGCTATCCGAAAACCAATGCGGCGCTTCTCTGGGCTCAAGACGGCTATGCATTCACCCGTTACGCTGCCCAGCCCTCGCTGACGCGCTTGCCAAAATCTGGATAAGCCATCATCGTACACCTATGAGGCTAACCAAACACGAACGCATCGTCGTAATTTTCAATGCCGTATATATATCCTTTTTCACTTGTATCGCATGGCAGAAGGCGAATTATGAGTTCGTCATGTACGCTGCAGTCGTCATGGCTGCTGCGCTGTGGATATTGTGGAAGCAGCGCAGCGTGAAGTTTGATCTTCTGATCTTGTGGGGCTTATCGCTTTGGGGCTTGCTACATATGGTCGGTGGAAACATCCGCATCGAAGGCGAAGTTATTTATGGCGCGGAAGTGATTAGAATATTCCCGCGTTTCCACATCCTTCGCTACGACCAAATCGTACACCTGCTGGGCTTTGGCGTGGCTACACTCATGTGCCACCACCTGCTTCGACCATACCTGCGCGAATCTTTTGAAAGTTGGTGGCCATTGGCCATGCTGGTCATACTCATGGGCAGCGGACTGGGCGCGATCAACGAAATCATCGAATTCATTGCCGTCGAAACTATTCCCGAAACTGGCGTAGGAGGTTATCAAAACACGCTGCTAGATTTATGCTTCAATCTCCTTGGCGGTATTTTAGCGGTCCTCTGGCTGATTGTGCGCCGTAAGACGTAATCCTGAATATAGAGGCTAAGAAGACGGCTTACCCGTTCTTGCAAATCTCTCTTGTCACTGTGGTAGCGTAGGAGCCTGGTGGCAATGTAAACGATAATTTTATATGCGGGCCATGATCATCCTGACCTTGTTCGAGCGATACGTCCTCGAGTGGTACGCGCAAAGGTCGGCGGGCACCATCTAGCTTTTTTCCTTCTGGCGAACTGATTTGATTACGGTTTAAGTTTGCCTCATCTAAGACAGAATCTTCCATCCTGGCCGCTGCGCCCGTTGGTTCTTTCATCTTCTTGCCAAAGAGTGGCCCTGTCGGTGAAATCTCGAATTCAGCGCACCGAGGCTGTTCCTCTACTAAGTTTTCTACAATAAAACACGCGCCGTTCAAATGCTTCCATGCGACGTCGCCGTCTAGAAGTTGATCGATGCTGTTAATACGACGCGATACAACTTGATTGAACAGTTCGCTTTGCAATGCTGAAAAGTAGAGCTTACGCATACTATGATTGACGGCTCGCCAAGCTTTGTTTGCATCTCGGCCGGATTCAGAGAATACGCGGCAGACCCGAGCGGTTTCACGAAAACCACGATCCCACGCATCAGCCGACGCTGCAAGATCACACGAGTCGAACAATTCCCGCGCCTGCTTGGCGCTTCCTTTGTCAACATGGGACGTCCGGCCCAGCATCATTGCAATAGCCTCGTCATAATGATTTAGCAATGCAGCCCGCCCGATGGCTGCGTTGTCACCACGAACGCCGAACCGCTGAGGCCCGAAATAATTCGGCAGACCACGACGTTGCAGAACATCGAGAATCTGGCGAGCGTTTTCTTCAACACGAGAATCTACATCGCGGATGCGAATGTTAAACTGATTACCCCGCAGATGGCCTAGTTTGATCTTGTTGGTATGACGAGAGGTTGAAATAATCTTAATCTGTCTCAAGTCTAACGCTGCGATTTTTGGCTGGGATACATGCTCGATACTGAGCATCTGGCGAGTTACGCCGTGAGCGTCCTTGAGGCCCGCATAGCCGAAGTCTCGATCCCGTTTTCCAAGCGCCTTACTCAAGGTACGAATCGCCGCCGGTGTGCTAAGTCCCTGCTTTTCGATGTAGAAGTAGGTGTGCGTTCCCTGCCCGCTGGGTTCGTAGCGAGGCAATTCTTCGACCACAAAATCCCGGTCGAATCTTTTAATCACGCCCCCGATGCCTGGGATGTTAGATGTTAAGTGGGGGAGCGTTTGGATTGCGATAGAATCTGACATACGCCTAGTGTACGCGGAGACGAGAAGTTTGCGAGTCGTCCATGAATTTGCCCAGATGGGGGAGCCGACATACGATAATTGTCTTATGCGATGGTTCGCAGATTTCCTATATCTTATTGTCGGCTTGCTCTACCTGCCGGTAGCTGCGTACAACGCGCTACTGCTAGGCAAGAATCGTCATGGCTGGCGTGAACGTTTTGGCGGTCTACGGCGATTTGATAAGGATCGACAACGCATCTGGATTCACGCCGTCTCGCTCGGTGAGATCAATTGCACACCACTTTTGGTCAAAAAACTTCGCGATCAGTTGCCGGATGTAGACATCGTCATATCAACCACAACCGATACGGGCTTTGCTAGGGCGGTTCAATTGTTTGGCCCGCGTGCGGTCTTTCGTTTCCCGCTAGACTTTAGCCTGGCAATCTTACGCGCGTTAGACAGGATCAATCCGTCGCTGATTGTGTTAGTAGAGTTGGAGGTCTGGTATAATCTAATTCATCAAGCGAATCGGCGGGGCATTCCCATCGCCATCGTCAATGGTCGTCTCACGCAGCGGAGCGCACGAAGGCTAGCTTGGATAGGCGCGATTGGTCGGTCCATGTTCGCCAGACTCACCTGGGTAGGCGCTCAAGACCAAGCTATCGCATCGAGGTTTTGTGCACTTGGTACGCCATCAGCGTGCGTTGAGATGACATCATCGTTGAAATGGGATACCGCGACGGTCGGTGATCACGTAGAAGGCGCGGACGCCCTAGCCTCGGCCATGGCCATCAATCGAACCAAGCCCTTATGGGTATGCGGCAGCACAGGCCCGGCTGAAGAGGCGATCGTTCTTGAGGCTTACAAAATAATTCTTGCACGTTGTCCAGAATCGCGACATGCGCCGATGCTGGCTATTGTACCGCGAAAGCCTGAGCGATTCGACGAGGTAGCTAAGCTAATACGCAGCGTTGGGTACGCTTGCATTCGTCGCAGCGATCGAGCGGACGGATGCGAAGTTCCTAGCCTAGAGGATTCGCCAATAGTGATTTTAGGCGACACGATGGGCGAATTGCGAAAATTTTATGCGTTAGCCAATGTCGTTTTCGTTGGCAGAAGCCTCGTGCCAATGGGGGGGTCGGACCCTATGGAAGTCGCCGCCATGGGAAAACCGATGATCGTTGGCCCTCATATGGACAATTTCGCCTTGCCTGTAGCAGCGCTAAGACAGGCCCAGGCTATCCTCTCGGTGCCCAATGCTAATGAATTAGCAGAAGCTGTGATAAAGATTCTGACTCATGAGGATCAAGCGCAGGCCCTATCTAATAACGCCCGTCGGGTCGTCAAGGAAAATCAGGGGGCCACAGATTTGACGGTCCAAAAACTCGCATCTTTTCTACGGTAAACCTAGGCGTTGGCAGTCGCTAGCCATTGCATTACGATTTAGAAAAGAAATGACGAACAGGCACCTGCGACCCTGCGTCGCTTATGGTTTGGATAGGAGCAGCCCATCATGGCTAACGAAAAAAAAATTTCTCCCAATGCCGATTTTTCTAGGCACGCCCACGTTAGCTCGATGGAGCAATATAAGAAGATGTACGACCGCTCCATCGAAGACCCCGATGCATTTTGGGGTGAGATAGCCGAGGGTTTTTTCTGGAAAGAAAAATGGACGAAAGTTCGAGAATATGATTTTTCTGGCGACATATCCATCAAATATTTTCTAGGTGGAAAAACAAACATCGCCTACAACGCCATCGACCGCCATCTAGATGATCGCGGCGACGAAACTGCCATAATCTGGGAAGGCAACGAACCAGGTGAAGACGCCAAGCTGACCTATCGCCAGTTGCACGAAGAAGTGTGTAAGTTTTCAAACGTGCTCAAATCGAAGGGTGTAAAAAAGGGCGATCGTGTTTCGATTTACATGCCGATGGTGAAAGAACTAGCCATCGCCATGTTAGCCTGTGCCCGTATTGGCGCAGTCCATTCAATCGTATTCGGAGGATTCAGCCCAGATTCCTTAGCCGACCGTATTGTGGACTCCACCTGCGAAATACTCATCACGACAGACGGCGTATTCCGTGGCAAAAAAGCTGTTCCTCTAAAAGAAAAAGCAGACATCGCTATGACGCTGGCTGCAAAAAAGGGAGTAGGTATTCGCACATGTATCGTGTATCAGCGTATCGGCCAAGACAAGATGCCAATCGATATGCGCGCGGACCGAGATCATTGGTGGCACGACGTCATGGCCAGCGCTTCCCCGGACTGCGAACCAGAATGGATGGACGCCGAAGACCCACTGTTCATCTTATACACCTCAGGCTCCACCGGAAAACCCAAAGGTGCTGTGCATACCATCGGCGGATACATGGTGTACACCACAACCACGTTCAAATACGTTTTTGATTATCACGACGGCGACATTTATTGGTGTACCGCAGACATAGGCTGGGTCACTGGCCATTCCTACATCGTCTATGGCCCGCTATGTGCTGGCGCAACGACCGTTATGTTTGAGGGGATTCCTACCTATCCAGACGCCGGTCGGTTTTGGGCGGTCGTGGATAAATACAGGGTAAACCAATTCTACACTGCGCCCACAGCCATTCGCGCACTCATGCGAGATGGCGACGAGCCTGTCAAAAAGCACAGTCGAAAGAGTCTGCGATTGCTCGGCTCCGTTGGCGAACCGATCAACCCGGAAGCCTGGATGTGGTATCACCGCGTCGTGGGCGATGAGCGTTGCCCCATTGTTGACACTTGGTGGCAAACCGAGACCGGGGGGATTCTCATTACCCCCTTACCCGGCGCAATCCCTACCAAGCCAGGCTCCGCGACACTGCCATTTTTTGGCGTCCAGCCTGTTTTAATGGATGCGGATGGGCAGCAGATCGATGGCCCTGGTGCAGGCGTGTTATGCTTACAACAACCCTGGCCGGCCATCATGCGCAGCGTATATGGGCAGCACGAGCGTTTCAAAGAAATATATTTTTCTGCCTACGAAGGATTATATTTTACAGGTGACGGTTGTCGCCGCGACGAAGACGGCTACTACTGGATCACGGGCCGAGTCGATGATGTCATCAACGTGTCAGGTCATCGCATGGGGTCGGCCGAGGTAGAAAGCGCACTCGTCGCCCATCAAGCAGTCGTCGAAGCTGCTGTCGTTGGCTTTCCCCACGACATCAAGGGCCAGGGAATATACGCCTACGTGACGCTATTAGCCGGCGTGGCCTACACCGACGAACTCAAAGCTGAACTGATAAAACACGTTCGCAAAGAGATCGGCCCCATAGCTGCCCCAGACGTAATCCACTGGGCACCGGGCTTGCCGAAAACGCGATCAGGAAAAATCATGCGCCGTATCCTAAGAAAAATAGCAGAGGGACAACCAGACCAAGTAGGAGACACGTCCACGCTAGCCGACCCCGCAGTGGTAGCCGCTTTGGTGGAATCGTATCAAACTTAAGCAAGAATATTAATCGGAGAGAGTCTCACTGTCAGAACCGCGTCCGTAAGGAAACGGCCTCTTACGAGAGTGGCTCGCGGGGACGGGTGGCATGGGGAATCACCAACTTACCCGTAATATTCATCCATAAATCAAACCCGCAATGCGCGTGGCTATGATAGCCTACTGAATGCGTCAGATCATTTTGCCAAGCACGGATTTGAATTCGTCTTCATTAAAGGCTTGCAACATGCAGGTCGATACAGCCGACTTTTTACCCAAGCTAAGCACAATGCCCGCAGCCGTTTGTTCATCAGGTGCCGAGAGAATAAGCACGCCGTCGTAGCCGCCCGTCGTCCAGTATTGACCTTCGACTTTTGCCCCGACCTTTTCCACCGCAGCGCGAAAATCACCAGCCCGCGCCATGGATTCCTCAACGCGGCTAATGCCTTCTTCGGTAAACTTTAGTAACACGATATACTTGGACATACTCATCTCCTTGCTATAGCTTTATGTAGATCCGGCACAATTGCCAAAGTCCGTGCCCAACATTCTAACGATTTATCGCCAAAAACAATATCCCCAAACCAAACCGCGCCCGAGAATTACAAAAAAAACGCTATACATCATACCTGTGCATACGGAAAACCAGTGTCATCAAGTATCTGAGCCAACATGCAGCTAGATTCCCTCCTGACCGGTGATGGGAGAGTATATAAGTTGTTGCTGTCTGAATAGCCTATCTGTTGGTTATGTAGAAAATGCTAGGCATCAGGCCGTAATTATTTTTTTGCCATTGTGGGGTCGACTTTCGTAACTCGTACGATTTCTTCGATGGTCGTAATTCCTTTGCGTACTTTGACCCAGCCGTCTTCTCGCATGAGCTTTAGTCCGTGCTCTCTAGCCACGATCAATAGCTCGCCCGCTGATTTACGCTGAACGATCATCTCACGCATTTTGTCATTGATGAGTAGTAATTCGTAGATACCCATTCGGCCTCGATAGCCTGAATGTCTACATTCGCGACATCCTTTTCCTCGAAAGATTTTTTCGCCGTGTTCTAAATTGAAATCGGGCGGGACATCGAGAGGGTCGGGTGTAAACTCTTCTCGGCAACCTTTGCAAATACAACGCACCAGTCGCTGGGCTAAGATGCCACTGACCGCACTGGAAACCAGAAACGGTTCGACGCCCATATCGAGCAAACGCGTCGAAGCTGTGACGGCGTCGTTGGTGTGCAAAGTGCTAAACACAAGGTGACCTGTGAGTGAAGCGTTAATCGCCACCTCGGCTGTCTCATAATCTCGAATTTCACCGACCAGAATTACGTCCGGGTCATGTCGCAAGAAACTCCGCAGACCAGACGCGAACGTTAGGCCAATATGCGGTTTGACCTGCACCTGTTGGATGCCGCCGAGGTTGTACTCCACCGGATCTTCGATGGTGAGGATTTTGATGCTGTCGCTGACGATGGTGCTAAGCGATGCGTAAAGCGTAGTGGTTTTGCCAGACCCGGTAGGCCCGGTGACCAAAATAATACCATAAGGTTGTTTTATGAGAGTTTGGATTCCTTCGAGGGCTTCATCCATCAGGCCCAACTGTTCCAGAGACAGCAGCGACGATTCCTTATCAAGAATACGCATAACAACCGCGTTGCCGAAGGATGTAGGAATAATGCTAACACGCAAATCGATATCGCGGTTTTGGGCCTTGATTTTGAACGCACCATCTTGCGGTAATCGTTTTTCCGCGATGTTGAGATTGGCGAGAATTTTGATACGGCTCACGATAGCCGCGTGGAAGCGGCGAATTTCTGGCGGTACATTGGTCGCGTGCAGTACGCCATCGATGCGGTAGCGAATTTTCAGATCGTCGTCGAAGGGTTCTATGTGAATATCGCTAGCCCGGTCGCGTATCGCTTCGAGAAGAATTTCGTTGACCAATTTGACTACGGTAGCTTCCTGGGCTTGTTCGATCAGATCAGCATTTTCCGCATCGTTACCAGTGACGAGTTCGACGCCGCCTCCCGAATCGATCATGTCGGTGACGGTTTGGCCACCTACCCCGAAGTGTTGTTTGATGATGCGAGAAATTTCCTCGCCCGTTGCTAGGACCGTTTCGATCTTAGCGCCCATAAGCATGCGGAGTTCGTCGAAAGCGTAAAGATTGAACGGGTTGTTGGTAGCTACGCGGATAGCCCCGTTATGGCGTTCGATAGGGATCACGCGGTCGCGGTGGACGACTTTTGATGGCGCTGTTTGTAATAGCTCTAGATCGATTTCAATCGTTGAGAGGTCGACCAGGGGGATCGATAGCTGTTCACCGTAGATTTCAAGATAGTCCCGCTCGGTGATAAAGCCTAGCCGAGAGAGGCATTGCTCGATACGCTCAGACGATTTTCGCAGTGCTTGGCCCTGTTCGAGCTGTTGATTCGTGATTTTACCACGCTGTAATAATACTTTGCTCAGGCTCATATCATATTTTCTCGACCGATTGGCCCTGCCTTCAATGGCTTATTTTTTCTAGGGCATCGGTGATGGTAGACCCCGGACGCATTTCGCCGCGTACAACATCCTTATACCGTTCATCGATCGCTGGGATTCGTCTTCTGTTGAAAATCGTAACCTTTTTATGACAAACGATTTGCGGAAACATCCCACGTCCGATATCGTTCGTATGTCCATCCTAGAGCTTAGACGGTGCTGATATCCCGTCAATCTGTGATTTCTTAGGCTATGCTTGGCTACGTCGCAGGGCTAGGATTTGATTCTGGCGCATAGGTGGACGATTGAATGATGTAGGGGTTCGGGCCAGCCATTGAGACGGTGGTCCGAGATAACGGCCTATCAGCAGGAGCGAGGTGTATTGGATTCAACACAGACTATCGAGTGCCGGCTTCAAGCCTGCCAATCGCAGTTGGCCTCGCGCGGACAAGCGCATGTGCTGCGCTTTTGGGACGATTTATCGACTGCGGAGAAGTCGAGCCTGCTCGCTGAGTTAGAAGCTGTGCCTTGGGATGTGCTGGATGATTTGATTCCCACCCATATCGTGAATAAGCCTGAAGTCGCTGCGCCGGGCGAATTGGAACCTGCGACAGTATTCCCGTGTAATCCGCCGGTTGAGAGAAGGGCTGAATACGCAAGAGCGATCGAAGTGGGTGAGGATAAACTTCGCGCGGGGCAAGTGGCTGCGATGACGGTGGCTGGCGGTCAGGGCTCGCGTCTGGGCTTTGATGGCCCGAAGGGTATGTTGCCGGTGACGCCAGTAGGTGAGTTCACATTGTTTGAATTATTCGCCCAGATGGTAGTTGCGGCCCAGGTCCGATATGCAACGACCATACCATGGTGTGTGATGACCAGCGAGGCTAATCACGCCCAGACGCTGGCATACTTTGAATCGAACGATTGGTTCGGGCTATCCTCGGACAATATATTTATGTTTAGTCAACAGATGTTGCCAGCGTTTGATTTGGCTGGCAAGCTGGTGATGTCCAGCCGGTTTGGGCTTGCACTGGCGCCTAACGGACACGGCGGGTCGATCAAAGCTCTGGTTGATAGCGGAACCCTCGCCAAGCTCAAAGCGCGTGGCGTATCCGTTATCAGTTACTTCCAAGTAGACAACCCACTAGTCAAACCGTTTGAGCCACTCGGCATTGGTCTGCATGTATCGACCGGGTCGGAGATGGCCATCAAAGTGATTCCCAAGGCTGATGACTTGGAACGAGTAGGCAATGTCTGCAGCGAGCAGGGCCGGGTGCGAGTGGTGGAATATTCAGATTTCCCAGAGGCCTTGGCGAAGAGCCGTGACGCGGATGGAAACCGCCGCTTCGATTCTGGCAACGCAGCGATCCACCTTTTCGATGTCGCCTTTGTGGAGAGAGTTGCTGGTCGATCATTTCAGATGCCTTATCGTCGCGCGGTTAAAGCAGTGCCTTATGTGGATGAAACTGGCCAAGCTGTGGTGCCAACCGAGCCGAACGCGGTCAAGCTGGAGACGTTCGTTTTTGATGTTTTGCCGTTGGCGCATAATCCGTTGGTTTTAGAGATTGATCGAGGCGAGGAATTTTCCCCAGTAAAAAATGCTTCGGGCGATGATTCGCTAGAAACGGCTCAACGCGATCTTATCGCTCGATCTTATCGTTGGCTGGCCTCGGCTGGCGTGTCTCTACCTTGTACTGTCGACCGTCTTCCAGCGGCAGCAGTGATGATTCTGCCCTCTTTCGCGATAGACGCTAGCGATGCGGCTCGCCGTGGATCAAAAGTACCAGCAATTGGGGCAGGCGATGAGGTTTTATTGCAATAGTCGCAGGTTCGAAGAATCATTCTGGTTCTCGAAAAATATTCCATTTCAATTTACGAATATGCTATCGGGTCCGCGGTAAGACGTGTCTATCCCACAATGATAGTAGTTGTGGTCGAGCGCAACTGAGTTGCGCCGGCTTCGCGAATAAACGAGGGATTACCAAATTGGGAGAATCAGCTATGTGGTTGCAGGTTATCAAAGTAAAGCTATTGATGTTGTTGCTCGTGGGCACAGCAGCCTTTGTGCCTTCGGCTAGGGCAGGGCAAAAGCAAGATGCGTTTTATCGTGCGTATTATATGGAGCAAGTCGATGGCGATTTCGCCGGCGCAGCTAAGTTGTACGAAGTTGTCGCTGCGGACCAGCGCGTCGATGCCGCTACGCGAGCCAAGGCGCGAGCTCGTCTAAGGGCATGCCACGAAGAGCAGGCTAGTACGGACTTTGCAGCCCTCGTACCGGATACGACCATCGCGTTCATCGAGTTGCATCAGCCCGGTGAACAGGTGAAGCGATTGTTGAATCAGTTGGGCCTACTAGGTGATGATAATGCGATCGCGACGGAGGCTACTCAAGGCCGAAAAGTAGCCATTAGTCCCAAGCTTGTGAATGAATTGCTAGGTCTTCGTGGGGCGGCCGTGGCGATCACGGGCATCAATATGGCCAAGGGAGAGCCTAGCGGTGTAGCGATTTTTCATCCGGGTAATATCGACGTGATTCGCGGTCTGCTAGAGACGGGGCTACCTATCGCGGGGAAAACCGTGAAGCCAATCAGTGGTTATCCAACATTCAATGTTGAAGGCGAAGCATTCGTAACGCTCACATCGCGATTGGTTGTCGCTAGTACTTCACGCGGACAAATTGAATCGGTGATTCGGCGACTGAGTGGCAAGGAACACGACTCGCTCGCGTCTAATCCGGACATGGCTGAGGCGCTGCGCGATCGGGGTGATGCACTGATTCACTTTTGCATTAATGCCCGACCAGTCATGCCGATGATTAACGGCATGCTCGCGACGGGTGCGATGGGTAGCCCGGAGATGGCGATGGCTCAAGCTATGCTTGATCCGAATAGTTTGCAGTCGCTCGTAGGTCAAATTGGCGTATCGGAAAATGGGATTTCGCTCGATTTATCGCTACGTCTAGCGGATGGCCATCATAATTTGGCTTATAATTTGCTGCGAACACCAGCCGTCGATCGTAATACATTCCGCCAAGTGCCTAAGGGTGTTGCAGCGTTTCTGGTTGGGGCGATCAATGAATCGACATCACGATATACAGCCACGACATCAGACCCCGCAACGCAGTATGTTTCGGTGCTAGATATTGGTAGAGAAATATTTGCGAATATCACCAGCTTTTCCGTGTATGTCATGCCTCCTGAGGGCGACGCAGCGGCTGGCCCTATCCCACATGTAGTTGCATCGCTAGCGGTGAATGATTCGGGCAAGTCTGAGGCGTTGTGGTCGCAGTTTCTTGGCATCGCTAGCTTAGCCTCGGGTTCTGGTAACATGCAGGGGAATGCCATCACGGTGGCAGGTGTTAATGCTCGAAAATTCAGCTTGCCGGAAGGCATGTCACTTTACTTCGCGACGCGAGACAATCGTGTCGTGCTTGCCACATCTAAGACGGCACTGGCTAGTGCGGTTGGTACGCAGCGATCCGGAAATTCAGTTGTAGAAGATCCCGCGTTTTCTAGCATTTTTGCCAATCTCAGCGACGGTACGACCGCTGGCGTGTTTGCCCATCCTGGTCGGCTGATAAAGGTGGCTAAGCCGTTCATGTCTGAGAGTGACATTCAGGAGATGGGTCATGTGACGCCGCTTTTAGAAAACACCGTCGCATCGCTAGCCATTGAACATTCCCATGAAGTGTTACATTTTTCTGTCCATGTGACGGGGATTCCTGATGTCAGTGGTATGATTACGCAACTAATCGAAGCCGAGATGAAGCAGGACGAAATGTTGGCTGGAATTGAAAAAGCAATCGACAAAGGCGATCATCAATCAGCGATTCGTCAGATTGATGAGGTGCTATCGAATAAGCCTGATGATTGCAACTTGTTGCAAAAGAAGTTTAATATCCTAGCGGTGAAGGCTGGAGATCAAGACGCAGCTATGAATTGTGGGCAGGAGGTCTATACCTGTATTTCAAACAATGCCAACACGTTGAATACAATTGCCTGGCGATTGCTGACGGAGGATAGATACGAAGGGAAGTATAACGAGCTGGCACTGAAGATGTCTAAACGGTCCAATGAGCTGACGCACGAAAATAATTGGATGTATGTCGACACGTTAGCTGTAGCCATGTTTGAAATGGGTGATACGGATGCCGCAATTAAGCTCGGAAAGAAAGCCATCGAACTGGCCAACGGAATGGGAGAACCTGATTTGCAAAAGTCGCTCGCGCGGTATGAAACTAATTACGACAAAAATCAGCAACTGGCCGCTACAGCAGATTGAGCCACGCGCACAATACACGACAAACTGATACTTCTTAATCGTGGCGCTGCCGAATTGGTAGCGCCATTTTTTTTTGCTTGTATGATGGTGTTCTACATGGAATGCTGATCGATGGCGTTTTCGATCGCGCGGCGTATCTGGCGATGTACCTCGATTGGTTGGGCAATCGACCGCCAGGTTTGTGTTTTTTGCGATGGTTTGTCTGATACGAAGCGAACGCTACCTAATTGTGTCAATCGTTCAATCAAGTCAGAATCGACATAGGTGTTGCGAATGTCGAGTAGCGGGCATGATGCGATGCGCGGTTTACGCACCCCTTCGATCGTCAGTATCCGGCGATTGGTTAGCACATACCAAGACGGTGCCCAGCGCACGACAGCAAAAATGAATCGAGCGACGCCAATTAACAGAACGAGTTGAACACTGGTCGCCGACGAGAGGCTTCCAAACGTGGCCCCGGTCCATGCCATGGCACTAGCGATGACCGTCGTGACCACCATCCACGGAAACGAATCGATCAGCGGTCGTAGCATGGAGGGCTTGATCGCGAGAATGACAATTTCACTATCGTTGACCACGCCGCCCGGCAATTGCATCCAAGCAGCGGCGACTTCTCCAGCAACTTCTCCCGCCCGCGAAGGGGCATCAGACATGGCCGCACTGTGTACTACGCCCAATCGTGATTTTACCAGTGTCGAGATCATATGATTATCAAACCTTATGCTCTATAGCTGCACGACGTATACAGCTGGCTACCATATTACAATATAGTCACTGACTCCGCACGCCAATAACCATCCGTCGAGAAGACGCTAACAATTTTTTGCCCTCGCAAGCCACAACTGTTTCTTTTCGCGATAAATCGCATACTCACCCGATCGCAAACGCTGTCGTATTTCGTATTGCAGGTCATTGGGTATTATCGGCGTATCTCGTAAGCGTGTTGTGTTGTGAAGAAAATCACCCGTTTCAGGCCTGATAGTGCCAGGATAAACTCGTTCATTGTGTAGCGTCCGAAAATAACTATCGCCTAGCGCTTCGTCGCTTTTCGACATAATTCATTACTGGCAATAGTTATTAATCTGCTCAGAAAGCATGATGCCCAAGATGACGCGATTAAGCGGTGGCTACTGGGGTAGAGGAGACATTGGCTAGCATCCGCTCGAGCGCGATAACCGCCAGACGCTTAGTCTCTGGGGCTACAGTAATCTGATTGACGATGCGACCCTCGGCGAGATTGTCCAACGTCCAGGCCAGGTGTTTGAGATCGATACGATACATGGTAGTGCAGAGGCACTGAATGCCAGCTACTGATCGTACAGTTTTATCTGGATGCGCTTGGATCAAACGATCGACCAAATGAATTTCCGTGCCAATAGCCCACTTACTGCCCGCCGGTGACTCGTTCACGGTATTAATGATAAACTCCGTGCTGCCCGCGAGGTCGGCTTGTTGAACAACTTCCCAACTACATTCCGGGTGGACGAGGATTTTGTATTCCGGATCAAGTCGGCGAATCTCATCGCATTGCGCGGGGGTGAATAATGCGTGAACGCTACAATGACCTTTCCAAAGCAGAACCTTCGCTTGATCGACTTGGGACTTGGTTAGGCCGCCATCGGGAAGCTTCGGGTCATAGACCAGCATCTCATCTAGCGGAATGCCCATGGCAAATGCCGTGTTACGCCCTAAATGTTGATCCGGCAGAAACAACACTTTTTCACCTTGAGTAAAGGCCCAATCCAACACGGCGCGGGCGTTACTACTGGTGCAACATGCGCCTTGATGCCCGCCACAGAAAGCTTTAATGGATGCTGCGGAGTTGACATAAGTAATTGGAATGACATTGGCCCCACAGTCTTTTTCCAGAAATTCCCAAGCATCTTCGAGTTGCTCGAGGTTGGCCATATCTGCCATGCTGCAGCCTGCGGAGAGGTCGGGTAGGATGACTTTGACTCGGTCCTCGCTAAGAATATCAGCAGACTCAGCCATGAAATGCACACCGCAGAATACGATGAACTCGGCTTCTTTCTGGTCAGCGCCGATCTGAGAAAGTTTTAAGCTGTCGCCGAAATAGTCAGCAAATTGGATGACTTCATTTTGTTGGTAATGATGTCCTAAGATGACGAGTCTTGAGCCAAGCTCCGCTTTGCGCAAGGTGATGCGCGTAGCTAGCTCAGACTCTGTCAGATCGTTATAAAACGGCGGTATCGGAGGCTGAAAAAGCACGGCTAGCTAACTCCTGTAACAATCCTAAGCCCTGAACATCATATGGCGCGGGTAACCCGTCGCGTACCCGAGCCACCTAATTAGTATAACAATATCCCTATACGCACACACCGGAGTATAGTTTACCTTCTAAGTTCCTGCCAAGTCGTGTTAGGCGTTGGGTGGGGGAGCCTAACCGGTTAGTTGGTGTCTGAGGTAAACCCATCGAGCAATAAATCGTCATTATTGCCTGCGTTTCGTACGTAAAAATCGTTAATTTTCTGTCGATGGAACTTGCGATAGCCTTGCTCGGCTAAATAGGGCTGAATTTCGCTCCCGGCTGAGCGGTCATTTTCCATAATGAGTATGCGGGGCTTGAATCGTTTTAGGTCGAAACCGGTCAGCACATCCATCTCGCTACCTTCGACATCTATGGATACCAGATCAATTTGCCAGCCAAGTTTGTCAACCCAGGCGTTGCCGTGTGGGAAGGGTGTGCGTCTTGTATCGAGCAGGATGTCGTCTAGCGTAGCTACGGGAACTTCTATCTTCACCAATTCTGCGCCTTCGCTGACGCAGCGTTCGACGTGTTCCTTGTCCGCATTAAGGTACGAAAGCACGGGCACGTTTTTGGTTACGGTGAAGTGCGCCCTGGGAGGCGACCCCGGCTTGCTGCATGCCGCGTTGATAATCTGACTGCGCGGACGCACCTGAGCCGCACGTGCGCATAATTCGGGAATAGGTTCGACAAGAAGCCCAGCCCAGCCCATCTGCTCCAGAAAATAAGTATTGCTGAGCGTAATGCCGTCATACGCGCCGACTTCAATAAAAAAACCGTGATGGCGCCGTTTGAATACCTGCCAAAGTATGCGGTCCTCGCCAAATTGTGCGCGATACAAATGATCCACAGTTATGGGCGTGAGCACGGTAGGCGCGATGGGTTGTATCGCTACGTTGGTCATGATTTAATTACACCTCGTGCACTGGTTGATTATATGGTGAGGGCAACGTCATGCCATCGACCGATGCACTGACAGCGGGCGACACTTGATTCGTGGAGTTCTCGTCGCCACCGCGAAGCATTCCCGCCTTTTGCAATAGTCTGACGAGCGTCTTGAAACGATGGCTGTATAAATATTGGTTGAGCGTGCGCCGTTGACCCGCCGCCGCAATTTCACGGCGTTCTTCGTCGTGGGCTAGGTAATACTTGATTTTTTCTAGCAGTTCTTGCTCGTCGTGAAAGACCGCGCATTCCTTGCCGATCTCGAAACTTGCCG
>JAJDDW010000012.1 GCA_029260115.1 Phycisphaerae bacterium
ATCAACCTGCGGATTGGCAGATTCCGTCAAATCATCAATGCCATTACTGTTACAATCAGCCGTTCGAAAAAGAAATGACATGGTACTGCTAGAATTGCTGATGTTCGTAATCACATGACCGGTTTCAGCAATAAATCCAAACGCATAACCATCCGTGTCTGGAAGAGTGTTAGGACCAAGCTCTGAAACACCCAAGCCATGATACAAATCTCCAGCGTCGCCGCGATTGTTACCCTGCTCCAAATCAAAATCTCCATCTGCCTGCAACACCGCGTTACGATAGTGCTGACCGTTACCAGGCCAGCCGCTTTGCCCTGGGAATCCTTCATTTTGGTTCCCCGATACATTTTCATCGATATGCCAGATGCACAGTCCGCCCTGTGGGATATCAGACTCCACACCCAACGGCTGACGATTTTCAATGAGCAAGTACTCGCCAGCTTCAAACCCGTCATCAATACGATAAATCACAGGGTTGAATTCCACATTGGCAATGGTGTGAAATCCAGGGTTAATAACGGTCGGTGATGCCCACCCTAAAAAGAATTTGCTGAAAGGTGAAAAATGAGGCGGATGATATTGCGAACCGTCAAAACCCCAACTGTTAGCCATCATGCCATAAGAGCCGCATCCTTCACCGGGTTTGTCCGTATCATAAAAATCCGGTAAACCGAAAAAGTGGCCCGTCTCATGACAAATCACCCCCACGCGACCAATCGCGCGACCACTCGTACCCCACAAACCAGGGCTAATATGATAGGCACTAACCCTCACGCCTTCCGCGGATGTCCATGTAGGGATGTTCCACCGGTGAGACCAAATGCGGTCCGCGGAGGCGGTACCGTCTTCATCGGTACCACCAAATTCTGCACCATAACCAGAATGAATAAAAGAAATCGCATCTACCCAGCCGTCGCCATCTTTGTCGAATTGGCTGAAATCGATAGACAAGTCTGCTATGTTGAGGGCATCTGTAATAGCCGTATGAATAGAAGATGTCAGACCGGATTGTCCACCAGCATAAAACTGTTCCGTCTGCGGCAAATCGACCCAACCTGTAACCGCTGATTCCAAAGTCATTTGGCCATAGGAATTCTCAAAGTAAACACCCTTGACACTACCCGTCGGCACTGTGCCGTTGGGTGTTACCGAATTAAATAATGTGTCGACACTGTTATTGGATGGCAGCTGTCTCGTCAAATGGTTTTGAAACCGCATCATGATCACAACATTGTCGATGACGCCAACAACAGGCGGCGCGGAAGAAGCCGCACCGCGAACGGCTGTTGACAACGGGCTTCCCTGTCGAATAGCTTCGATACCTGCGGCAGAGGGCAACATTCGCGGCGTCAAACCTATGGCACTTGGATCACCCTTACCTACCACTAAGCCGCTTGACACCAAACGATCGTCATCACTCACTTTAGCGAACACATAGGTGTCGTTTTCGATAATAACGGTAAACAAATTCTCATCTGCATACCAATGAAAATATTCATCGCCGAAAATATGTAACGTAATCATTCGCCCATCAGGCTGAGCCACTTCAAAAGAGTGAGGACTCGCGGGCATTGCCAACGCACTTTGGCACGCCCACCCCATTACGCCGCCTAGTGAAAAGAGAACAGCCATTACGCGACGGTTAGTATTCGACATTGTAAATTCCATTTAGATAGCAGCTCCCACTGTTGGCGGACAGCACCCGCAATACGCAAATCATCGTCCAGCCCATCGACACAGCCTGCGCGACTCGTGATTAATTTCGGACTAAACGCACGGTAGTAAGGATACCAAAATCGGGGGCTGGATTCAAGAAAATTCCTATAGATTGAGTAAAAGTGCTTATTATGGGCAGTCAGGCACACATTTCCCAGCCAAGCAACCTGTCACGTTAAATCCAAACTCTGCGCCAGCAAAACCACTGACAACACGGAAAATGTCGTTTATATCTACAATTGTATCCGGAATTTGACCGCCAGTATCAACGCGCGAAATGTGTGGCACACTGTTTTGCTGCTCAAAATGAGCGACCACCGCGACGATATCACTCGCCGTGACCAAACCATCCGGCATGGTCCAAGCACCGCCTCGTATAAACCCGCCCACCAAGTCGCCAAACTCTCGCCCTGCGGTGAATTGAGGCGGGGTGGTCACAACAACCAAGGGCGACGATAATGTTACACCGTCAATCGTGGCCTCAACCAAATATTCATTTCCTGGAACAAGTATACAGCCGCGCACGTGTAGTACTTCAAAAGGTGAAGCGGTGACGCTCGACCAATCACAAAACATCGGCATGCGCGTTAATGAGCCGATAACCCCCTCCGCGCCCAAATCTGCCAACGTTGCGCAATCTACATACCACGATGAGGCATCACCGATACGGGTAACACGATAACCCACCATTGTATTGCCATTAACGGAAGGATCAAACGAAATGTAGCGATCTTTTGATACGTCATGAGGACTCATCGCCGGGCCTGGTGCAATGAGCCTGGCACCCGCACAAGATACATCTATCTCACCAGCTCCGCGGGCGCTGGCAAAGCCCCCAACGCGCAGGCTCAACGCATCGCCTAATGTAACTGGAACAGTAAGCCTGGCCGGGCCACTGGACAATCCGCAACTATCATCGCCGCAACCAAGCTGCATCCCCAAAGGATTACAGGCCGTCGTATCATAAATCTGCAGCGTGTTGTCATAGCTGGTATTCGTACAAAGCGACACAGTAAGATCGCCCGAACACTGAGCATGGTGTACATACCACAGATCGTTCTTACCCACACTTTGATCTCCACTTAAACAATCTGCCGGGCCACTGGTCTGTGTCAGGCTGGTGTCAAAGGCTGTCACGCCTTCAACAATAGTACGTGCAGCCGTGCATTCATCGTTCAATGCACAGACGGCTAAAGCCTGGGTCACACACAACGAATCCCACGCATTCCGATTGGCATCGCAACAATTCGGATCAATATCACACACCGCCTGGCAGCAACCACCATCATCACAACCCGCGTTCCCATGCGACCTGTCGCAGGCGCCTATACCGTTGCTACAAGCACAAAACACATCGATACATGCAGTGGCTAACGAAAACTCACCAGACAGATTTTGCCGACAATCGAAATCGGTAACCGACGGGATACAGGCCCCCGCACGGCAACAAGCACCCAAGCACACATCATCGCAGGCTCTTCCGCCATGCCAATTAGCACCGACAGCCTGACATGATGATTGCGCCACATCGTCATCGCAAGATAACGACTGGCAGCAAGCACCGCCACATGGAACCGAATTACAATCACCGCCTTCGGTAAAAACCCCTCCCCCACTACTGCACACCCCGGCCGTCACATCACCTAAACACATCGAACCAATGCAGCATGATCCCAGACACGTTGTAGCACATACTTCACCGACGCTAAAAACACCGCCCAACATCAAACAATCGTTTATCGTGACGCCATCTTGGCATGTATCGCTTAAGCAACATGCCCCTAGACACACTTCGGCGTTACAGTCAGGCAATACCTGCGCTGTAAAACCTGACACCAACCACGCACCGCGTCCCAACGTCCCTACGACAAGCACGTCATCAGCCTGGTCGTAATCCATATCGTACACCGGCACGTTTGGCAGATTGGTGCCCACCAATTGCCACTGCCCTGGACTTGTCAGCAGCGAAACATAGACCCCAGCTCCAGTGCCAACGACAATGGCATCTACGCCAAGCGGCCATGACACATAGAAAATCACGCGCGTATTTCCAGTCGGCGGTAAATCACCGGTGACGTTTTGCCAAGTTAATCCGGCGTCCGTTGTTCGGTACACGCGGTCGCTACTATCAGCCACATACAGATGCGTCCAGTCATCAGGATCAATCGCTAAATCACGAATAAAATTTCCTGGAAACGCAGTGGCTGTTGGTAACAATACGGGTTGAGACAAGCTACGCATGTATATCGTTGTCCCATCGCCGACATACACGACGCTATCATCAGCTACGCCCCCCAGTCGCCCGCCATACACCATCGCCTGCCTATTGGCGACAATGCCCGGACCAATCTCACGCACGGTATCTCCTCGATCAAGCGATTCGTACACTGAAGATTCACCCCCAATGATTAAGTGTGTCTGATCGACTGCATTAAGTGCCAGTGGCGTGACAAACTGAGAATTGCCTGTCCCCCCGGTAACCAACGGCGTGCCGCCACCGACTATTGCCAGCGCGGGAAACACTTCAGCGACCAGCCCATTGGTTGAATCGTAATCGCGACGGCGAAAATTACCCAAAAATTGAAAGCTCGAATACCGCGTCGAAATACCCGGCGAACTGCTATCATCCACCGCGACGTCACCGCCATCAGCGGTAGACACACTATCCCAACGCGCACCGCCAGGCACGACTTGCTGAGGTGTGCCAGTGTCCTGCGCGCCGCCGATGATCACGTTGGCGTTGCTGTCATAAGCGATATCGTGAAATTCAGTTGTTTGCAGATTGCCGATAATGGAAAACCAATCACCCACGTTGTTTTGAGGAGAGCTTTGTCGATACACCCCACCATCATCCACCTCAATAATTCGACCAGCCGCGTCGAATACCATCTCACGCGAATCGGCATGTGGCGCACTGGCATTAGCCGTACCACCACCCGCCGCCCCTATCGTATTAGAGTGCGTCAAGTGAACCCATTGGTTACCAAACCCGGCTGCCGCGTTGCCTCGAAAAAGTCTGCCAGTGAAATCAATTGCGCCAATCGAATTAGGAAACTGAAATTCCAATGGCTGTCGGTCACCACCAACGTAAACTACATTCACGTCAAACGGGTCAGCCACAATCGAAAAATGAATGGCCCCCTGCCCGCTTGGGTTTCCAGCGTCTCGTTTATATCGCGGGTTCGTACCCACATCGACACCGCCTTCATTTGTCGTCGGCGTATCCATTTGGACCCACGTTGAACCACCATTGGTAGAACGAAACACGCCCCCGTTGCGCAGTTGCCCAGCGTTTAGAATAGCTACGTATACCGCGTTAGTGCCAGCGCCCGCGTTGTCATGGATAGCCATTTCTACGTTACTGGTTCCGCCACTGCCATCAAATATCCGCCCGTTCATGGAACCATTGCTAACCCGCGACCAAGAAGCGCCAGTATCTACCGATTTGTATATTCCGTTACCCGAACCAGCATCGCGAATGGAAGCGTATAGCACATTCGGCGTATTTCGGTGGCCCACCAAATCGAAACATCTACCTTGAGGCGGACCACCGATAGCCCCGGAAACCTGCGCAAAAGAAGCCCCGCCATCGACGCTGCGAAATAGGCCTACGTTGCCAAATGTAAAAGGCACAGAAAAGTTAACGGCAATGACAATCGTTGAGCCACGAACAGCCACGCCGGAAATGTTTTTTCCCACCAACGCGCCACCGCCATCAAGCAGCGCCCAACTAGCTCCACCGTTTGTCGTGCGCATCAGCCCAACGCGCGCCCCGCCAGCCCCGCCAAAACTACTGAACCGACCGGCGCCAGCGACGAGTGTTTGATGCATAACATCTGTGGGATCAAATTCCAGCGCCCCAATCGACATCGAGGGCATCTGGTCGGTCAATGGAATCCACGTGGGACTTAATGCCGTAGCATTAGTAGATTTCCAAATGCCACCATTCACCGCTCCAAGATAAAGTACGTTGGGATCCGTCGGGTGAGCGGCCACCGTATGAACTGCGCCCACCACTTCGTTGCCCGGCGCCACATTTTCCACCTGCCCGTTAAGCGTAGGCCCAGGCCCTTGCGCCTGCCAAATGCTTCCGCCAATCGGCTGTGACGCATGGCTACGCGCACTAGCACGTTTTACCGATGAGGCGTCCACACCTTTTTCGATAGATTCACTGGGCGCGTCATCATCCGGCACCTGCGCAGCTGGCACCCTAGACGGCAGTTCCGCAAACGCCGACGAATCACTGGCCAAGCTGACATAGACAATCAGCGCTGGCCACAATATAGAACAGGTATATAACCCACGCCATTTTGAATTACCCACGGCACAACCCCCAAGATTAAGTAACAGTGTCGAACAGATTGGCCAGGCAGAATCATCCACCCGCTCGCAGCATGGTACCTAATCCACTCCCAACCTCAACAAGTATTCATATGACATGCACATCCCCACATATCCGCCCCCTAGCAGCCACCAAATACGCATGGCGATGCCCCTCGCGCAGCAGCGTTGACATAATTTAGTCGATAAAATCACAAAGTGGTGGCCATACTACGGAATCGTACAGATGGTGCGCATGTTTTTTTCTGGCCTACGACAAATAATGACATTACCCATCGCGAATTATTCGTGAATTATTGAGGTACTCGGCAACACCCGCATCCAATGCTATGATACGGGAGTGAGAAAAAGTCCCGCTAGGAATTTAGGTAATCCACGGCGGATACCCCAAAGGAGTAATACGACGATGTTACGAAGATCAATAAGCTATGTAGCCCTATCGCTTCTGTGTTGCGCGCCATCATTTGGCAATGAAGTAGCCAAGAAAGCTGTCGCTTCCGTGCCGTCCGAAGCCATGGCCTTTTTCTGCGTCCCTAGCCTCGCCACGTTGGATGCCGATATTCAACAGCTCATCAAAGACCTGCAGCTCGACGCCATGATTCCACCACCCATGCAATCATTGGTGAGCAACCTAAAAATGAATCTGCCCATGCTGGCTGGCATCGACGAGGCAGGCCCGCTTTGCCTAGTCGTCATGCCCTTTACTGTGCCCGCTGAAATTCAATCCAAAGTCGCGTTGATAATACCAACCGCAGACCCCAAAGCCATGATTACCGCCCTCAATGGACAGGCAGAAGAAAACGGCGTTTGGCCCATCAACTTCGTGGGACAAAGCCAATTTGCCATCCCTAGAGAAAAAGCTCTCATCCTGGCACAAACGGCAGAAGTCGCTCAAGCCATTGCGCAAAGCAAAAGCAATTTAACAACTAAGCTTAGCCCCGACGAAATCAATGCCCTTACGAACCTCGACCTAATCCTATGGGTTAATACCAAGCAGACGTTTAGCATTTTCAAACCACAAATCGACGGCTTGATGGCTATGTTTGCTATGATGCAAGCTCAAGACGGTGGACCGCTCGCCAAAAAACAAGCCGACATGACCAAGAGCCAGGTCGATATGTTCGTGCTCGGTCTAAAATCTTTAACAGTTGGTATTTCCATAGACAAGGCAGGGTTAGGCGTTCGCACCATCGCCACAGTAAACCCTGGTACAGTACTAGCGACACAAATGAAATTGGCCGACACCAAAGAGCCACTGCTCACGGGGCTGCCGTTAGGAAAGTATGTATTGGCCCTTGGGCAACAAATGCACCCAGAGCAAACCAAGGCCGCGATGCAACAGTTGGACACTTACCTTGCGATGGCATCTGATATAGAAGGCGTGCCTCAAGAAAAATTGGCAGAACTAAAGGAAATCATCACAAGCCTGGTAACAAGCTTAAACAGCGTCAAGGCGACACTCGAGGCCCTGCCACCCAGCGACCAAGGCCTTGCGGGCGTTACCATAGTCTTGGGTACAGATGACGCAGCAAAATTCGTGACACTAGGCAACCGAAAAATTGCCGTCGGCATGGAAGTGTGCAGCGCTGTCATGAAGAATGCTGACGAAAACTTACCCGCGCTCACCGACATTGTCGTACACGCCCCCAAGGCCGAAGCAGGACCAGCCGGCCCTGTCGCACAGATTCGCTTCGACCTATCCAAGATTGAAGAGATGGACGACGAAGACCTAGCTGAAATTCTAAAAATTATCGGCAAAGAAGGCCCTGTGGTTCGCATGGCTGCCGCCAACGCCAAGAACGTCGTCGTTACATTCGGTGGTGGAAAAGCTTATTTCGATCGCGCGATGGCCGCGGCTAAGTCTGACCAAGCCACATTAACCAATGATCCGGGCATCAAGAAAGTAGCCGCCCACATGCCAACCCGCCGCGCACAGGTGATGTACCTGGCTCTGGATCACGCCATGGAATTAGTCAATAATGTTAAGATGGCCGTCGACGGACAACCACTACCTATGCCAGTTCCAACCGTCAATGCGCCGATCGCTTTAACGACTTCTGGCGGAACAGGTTGGTCACGATTTGATTTGCTCTTCCCGACAGAACTTTTAGTAGTCGCCAAGAACATGGGCATGGCCATGAATGGCATGGGAGCGCCACCTGCCGCACCACCAGCACAACCTGGATCGTAGGCAGAACATCGTACGAAAACATTCGAATAGCTAATAACATCACCGGGCAAGGTAGGCCAACCGCTTACCTTGCCCGATGTGATTTATGTGAAATATTTCTGAACGCATCAACCGATCCGCCACTCACAATTGCAGGGTGGCATGGACTTGCGATAGCTTGCTCGAGTCTTCCAGTAGCCCTATCTACGTCCTGGTTATGAGCGTCAAGTAATTCAACTTACGCCTGATGGATGAGCCGTGTTAAATCACCAACTATCAGTCAATGAACTACTAGAGACGACTCCAGAACATCAATCGCTAATTCCATTTGTGGATCACGGCCGCCGCAATAAGGCAGACGACGCCGCACCAAAAAGTCCGGTTGTATGGGATTGCCTTCGAGTGGAAAACGAAACCAGGGAAGCATAAGAAAACCATCGACACCGACCGCGCCGGTTCGCGCAACATCAACGGCTGTCACGTCGCCTGGCGTTGGCATCCCCACCAACACCGCACGTCCTGCTCGTTTCACCGCATCTACCACAATCTCTTTAGCGCTTCGCGTTCCAGAATCAGTCAAAATGACCACCGGCTTCTGCCAAGGCGTTATGCGAGGCACGCTACCCGACGGTGAATGTTCCCCCAACAAAAACCACATCGCGGCCTCTGACCGACCGCCCACGCCATCGCGAAAATCTAATAGCAGGCCATCTACTTCATCTTCAAGAAGAGACAAACGACGAAACACCGCTGGTGGGGCAAGCAGCGTCCAAACATGGGCATAGGCATACTTTTTGCTTCCCTGCTCAACAACGCGCACGCTGTGAATCATAGCCTGCTGAATCGCCAGGGCATAGTTTTCTCGTACCGGCGTCAAAGTCACGTCATAAGCAGTTTGCGCATCGCGTCGCAATTGTACGACTACGGGATGGTATGCCTTGCCCTCGAAGGATTCTGCCTCGGCATAGGCATTGCCATCGACCGTGACTAACTCGTCGCCAATCAGAATGCCTCGGCCCGCCGCTGGGGAGTTCTCCAATATGCCCCGCACAAACCATTTCCCCTGTATTTCTTCCGTCACCAGGCCAACATGTGCCACCTTGGCGGCATCGTCCAAAGGCTCCCAATCGCCACGCAAATGCCAATATGACCAATGACGATTAGTCAGATACATAAAGTGTGAGATCGCAGACTTGCTAAACATCGAGTTCAACGCGCGCGCAAAATCATCATGCGTCTTGGCTGACACAATGTTGTCGACAAATTCATCTTGCAACTGACGCCACCGCTCAGCACCTACCAATTCTTTCACATGCGACCGATTTATACGCTGCATCACATCCAAGAAACGTACCTCAGCGCCTTCGCCTGCAAATGCTCGAGACTTCGTGCGCAGGGCGGTCTCCGCTGCCACCTGACCACCGACCAACGCTACAAAAAAGGTGATCCACAGCGAAGTGCAACTGACTGATGAAAATGGCTTTTTGTACAACCTTAGCAACAGGATTCCCCTCTCCCCACATAGTCTTGCGCATCAAGCGCATAACCGTAGATTCAGACACCGCCTGTATAGGGTGAAATATCAGCCAGGCTCTGCTGTCGCACTAAAGCCCTGGCACTACGACACCCCTGATTGTACAAAAATTAACAGCAATCCCAAAGAAAAAAAAGGGGCAGTGAGATTAAAAGGTCTTCAAATAAGCGGGCACGCCATTCTTCGGGTACGCTCGAAGGGTGAGAGACACCCAGCCTGGTGGATGCTCGAAATTACCGCATATCAACAATATGTAAGGGTTAACCGGGCATACCTTGCCGGTTGGCTACATGCGATGGCGAGAACATCTCAAATTTATGGGCCACTTCAGTCGCTCGACCCGACAGCTTATCCTCTACAAACACCTTAAGAATATAATCACCGGCAGGAAGCGTCGCCGGCAGTGTCACACGTTGAGCCACGAAAAAATCGCGCCGTTGTCGCCGACATCGATCCACAATTTCGGGCTGCTCGTCCTGCCAAACCGTCTTACCATCCTCCGTGAGCACCTCAAGATGTGTGCCGAGCACGGTTCGATACATCCCGTCCACCCCTACGTCGCTGCTAAGGTTATCTATTTCGCTATAAACAATCGTCTGAACACGTTGCCCCGTCACAAACGAATCACGCGGCATCTCTTCATAAATGCCATAATTCGTCACACTGCGGCAAAAAAAGGTGTTCGATAATTCAGGGTCCACTTGACCAATCATCTTCCCACGCAATACATCTAGTGCCTTCACCGCGTCATCTGCCGGTGTCGACGGATGTAATAACGACATATGTATCTGCTCTGCGGCCGTTAACAATGCCCCCAATGTCTGCTGCGTATCTGAACCCAACGAAGCCATCGAAGTCAAATCCTTCGTAGGCCGACCGAGCGCAAGCTCTACGAACTTCAACGTCCACACATCTTCCAACGATGTTCCATCTTGAAGTTGATCTCTGTAAAACGACATGATGCGGTCCGACGTGAGCGCAGCTTCACTGCCCGCATTCATTGGCTGATTCGACACTTCGTTAATGACTTGAACCGTTGGCAAAGCCTTTGCCTGCGATACGCTCCGCACAAACACCCGCTGTATAGCAGGTATGGCCGCAGGACGACGCCCCGTAACCGAGGAGGACATCGTGTCACGCGACAAATTAGTGTCACGGGCCAACACAGCGTCACCCCGTGCCTGCGTGGTCGGATTCAATATCGTCGAACGAAACACAGGCCTCTCGCGCCAGCTCTCTCGCCCAGCTTGTGTATCAGCCGTACCCAACTTTGCGACAGGTAAAGCCGGCGTCACTACAATTGGCGCAGCTTTGTCCTGCACAGCATATTCTTGTGTGCGAGAAAGAAATTCCTCGATCGCTGTAGAAAACGGCTTATCCACATTCAAAGATTCAGTCGTAGCGCCGCTAGAACCAGACGACCTAGCAGGAATGGATGATGTTTGACGGAAATCGCTTGCCTGTTGGGGCCTAACGCGAGGCCCGACAGCGCAACCACTCATGCCGGGTAACAATGCCGCCATGATTGCAACAAGGCTAGCCTTTACCGATCTTCTTGATCCTACGAATCGCATACCACACCATCCTTGGATAAGTACTTATTGTCGCCCTATGAAAGAGTGCGGCGAATAATCATTTTCTCAACTGTACTAGACACGGTCGACAATCCAGTCTTCACAGCGACTTCCGCCTCCACCAAATCAGCCTGCAGACCCTCAAGTTGATCCAATGAACTTCGCTGCAACGTGCGCTTCACCGTAGCTGGATCCGAATATAGCTTTCTAGCCAGCAGCATCGTTGACGTACCATTGTCGAATTCGATTTTCGCATCCCGCAATCGACGCACGCCCCAAGCTAGCCCCGCCACCGCACGCGCCGGCGCAGCTCGATCGGTAGCCATCACTTGATCCCAATGCATCAAGGCGCTACGCACATCGCCGGCAGTCATCGCATCCGAAACAGCAAAAACCGTTTCCTCTCGATGTCGACCGGTCAACATTTCTATATCTTCAACACCGATTTCGCCGCGCTTACCCACGTACATCGCTAATTTATCAAGCTCCGCGTCTAGCGCCGATGGTGAGTCGCCCAAATGATCGCGTAAGCACTGCGCCGCGTCGCCACTCACCCGCTTACCATAAATTGTCTTCGCCCGTGAAACCAACCAGGTTGTCACGCCTCTACCTTTGGGTGCCTCGCAAAAAAAAACTTGGCCAGAAGCGGCAATCACCTTATATAGTCGCGTGTTTTTCGGCATTGTCTTGCATAACAACACCAACGTGCCATCGACGGCTGGGTCTTGGCAATAGCGTTCCATCGCCGCCCGATTCGCCGTAATAAAAGCATCCGCCGCATCGACAATTACCAGTCGACGACCGCCCATCAAAGACATGGTACGCACTTCATCAAGCACATCAGCGAGCTTGGCCTTACTACCGTCAACTTCGACGACGGAAGAGGGATCATACGCCTCACCCATCGCGTCCTTAATCTCTTGCAAAGCATCAAGCATCAGCAGGCGCTCGACACCAACTATCGCGCAGACACACGGACACGATTTCGACGACGCAGACATATGCGTTGCTTCCTTACCCACAAAAATAGAGCTTGCTCTAACGAACCGTTCGCTTGCCCGCCTCCATCAGCGACAAGCGCTTACGCGCTTCCTCAATCACCGCGTGTGCGTTGGGATCGATCTGCGTAGCGCGGGCATAACATTCCCGAGCCAGCATCTCATCTCCTTGAAATATAGCCACATCGCCCAAATGCATCCAGGTTTCAGCGTCATCAGGCTGATATCGCAAAATAGTACGCAAACGCTCAGCTGCCTGACCATATTCCCTACGCTGACGATGTACCCGCGCTGAGCCCATTAACGCTTCTCGCTGCGCTGGTTCCTGTCGCAAGGCTAGCTCATACGCACCTTGAGATCGATCAAAATCTCCCAGCATGTACATAATATCAGCCATCTCCGTCAACGCTTCTGTCATAGACGGATTAAGCTTGATCGCATGGCGAAGTTTAGACAAGCTACCGCGAAGGTCTTGCTGGTCACGCATACTCAGCGCCTCAGCATAAAACCGGGCGGCCCGAGTTTTGTCGGTGTCCAGTCGACTATCCGAAGGTAGTTCAGGCGTGATAGTAGCCGCCCCCAGCGTCGGGCGAGACACTGGTAGCCCGTTTGGCTCAGTCGCAACCGCAACTTCTACGCGCCGAAGCCAAACTTCGCGTGGCTCACTGATGACACGATTGCCACCTTGATCAGTAGCTGCCAACCGGATAAGTATCTTCCCCGTCAATCCTTCTTTGATATGCCAATCGTAACGCCCCGTATTCGACATTGGCCCATCAACCAGAGGCTCCCAATTCGAACCCTCGCCCATTCGATAGGACAACTCAATCGGACGATCGGTTAAATGCGCATCCACGACGTTCCATCGTAGCTGCAACAGCGAGCGACCCAGATGCTCAATTTGTCGCGCTTCGTGTAACTGTACAATAGGCGGCGTGAAATCAACAAAGGCCACATGGTGCGCCTGCGACTCAGGCTTGGGTAACTGGCTCGAAACCCCAACTTCATTCGTCACGACAAAGAAAAACTCGTATTGCCCTTCTTCTGTAGCCGAGAACGTAACCGGAGATTGCCGGTCTCCGTCCGTGCCATACAAACGCCAATCCCGACTCCCACCCGCGCGATACCACAATTCTACCTGTGTGACAGGCAGCGCATCGGCATTAATCAAATACTCAATATCGAATCGTTGGGTCTGCACTTGTTGACCAGGTGCGGCCATGAGATCAGGCAAGAGGCTAAGCCACATGGCTATAACCACCATATTCCGCAGATTAAGGGCATGTTTACGCAGCATATCCATCCGCCGCTTTCATTCGAATCAGTGTAAGCGTTCATCCATGACCGCCCGTGGCCAAGTATCGGCATCAAAATACGTGCTGCTACACGAAATACAAGTCCTTCGCATAGCCCAAAACGGCCTTGTGGCATCAAAATTCTACTTTTTTTGAAATAAACTATTTCGCTAACAGGGCTGAAATATCGGTTTACAGTTGGTAACTACACTGTAATCGATGATCTGCCCGCCAAGCCATGAACTTACGCTATAAATTGACGTAACTACAGTATATACAAAGAGTTACGAAAATTCATAATTTTTTTAATAATACTCATCTTCAGCCAGTGAAGATGACAAGCTGGCCTAGTCAATGCAAAAATATGAAATAGAATCGCGCCTGACGTGAGCGCAAAAGGCGTAAACAGCCGATTATTGCTTTGATATGGTCGGGTGGGTCTGATAGACTTCCCGGCGGTTGGCCGACGCCGGTCAACGATGATCTGTCCAACTTATTAATTGGAGAATGATCCCTATGGAGGATTACGAACGACTACGCGAGCTGGTTGAGTCTGCCACAGAAGACATCAAGAAGGCCAGCGGCGGTAACAAAGCTGCGGGAACACGGGTTCGAAAGATCATGCAGGAAGTCAAAGACGCTGCACAAACAGTTAGAAAAAAGATTTTAGAAGTACGTTCCGAAGAAGCATCTTAAACTAGTTATCGCGACTGTAAGCAGGGTATACCCAAGGTGAGGGTCTGCGCTGTTAGGCGTTGCATAACACACAGGCCAACTTATGCCACCACAGCTATTCTTTGACCCGACCAAGGTCGATCTGACCCGGGTCTGCATGACGAAAGAGCAGATTTATGATTTACTGCCCCACCGCCATGAATTTTCGCTGCTCGATGGCATATGTCACGATGACCCTGCGCTGCCAGGTATGATCGCTTTTTGCGATGTGACGCCGGAGGCGTGGTGGGTGCGCGGGCATGTGCCTGGCATGCCGCTACTGCCCGGCGTGCTCATGCTAGAGATGGCTGCACAACTCTCAGCCATCCAGGCCAAAGTCCACGAAGGCATTGATGGCTTCATCGCATTCGGAGGCCTTGATTCCTGCAAATTCCGCGAAACAGTGGTCCCGCCAGCTCGCCTATACATCATGTCGGTAGGACGTGGCGCGCGTAAACGTCGCGTGATCGCAGACGCACAAGGCGTCATTGATGGCCGAGTCATCTTCGAGGCCCGCATCACCGGGCTGGTTATTAATTAACCAAATACCCGTCAGCAGTTTCTTATATTGTGCGCTACGTGTGCAAGTTTCGGGTTGGCAATTATCGTTGGCGAGTCATCGACTCCCCCAGGCCCAAATAGAAGGACCGGACCACCCGGCCGATTGGTGATGCGATGGGTGGCATGCCCAAGCTGAAAGCGCGGGCATGGAATGCGCCTCGACTACGCAAATCATACTCAAGTGCTACGTTGGTGTCATCTTCGTTCCAACATGCCCACGCCTAGGGGTTTGGGCATGCCACCCGTCTCGAAGGGGGCTGCGATGTTAACACGAAACAGGTCAACCTTACTCGCAGCTCCCCACCGGCGGAACACAAGTTCCCGTAAGGCAATCTGTTACGCCATAGCCAAATGGCACACCAGCAAAACCGTTAACCGCGCGGAGCATATCGGCGCCATTCGGTATACCATTGGGAATTACGCCATCGGTATCTGTGCGAGCGAGGATGGGAGCACCTGGTACGAGGCTGAACTTCTGAACGACTGCTACAATATCGTTGGCTGTAACTAGTCCGTCAGGATCTGACCAAACACCACTAATAAAAGTACCGACTAAATCGCCATAGGAACGGCCTGCCCCAATTTGTGATGGCGTTGTTGGAACGGACAATGTTGATGAAAAAGTAGTGCCATCGGTTGTCATCGAAACGTCATACAGATTACCCGGTAAGACACTGCAACCTCTCATGTGCAGGCCAGTAGTAACGCCACGTAAATCACAGTAATAAGTCGGATCACCAGCCGCTGGTAACGGCCCATCGATGAGTATGGCATACCAACCGTCAGGTCCAAGATCCGTTAACGAAGTACAGTCTAGAAACTTTTCCGTGCCGCCAACCCGCGCAACACGCGTAGCTACGGGGTAAACAATGTTCTTTGTAGCATCGATGGATATATAACGATCCTTGCTAAACCCTGGCTCACCTAAAAGTGCACTGGCGCCGTCGAGGACGAATACGTACGCAGCGCCGGAATCGGAGACAGTGTTGTCGGCCTGATCCCCGTTAACGCCTGTTGCTTTGCTGTCCTCCCTCCATGCCCCGACTACTACCGTGCCGCCAGACATGGCCACAGAGTAGCCAAATTGGTCATCTATACCGGAGTTAGACACCTTGAGGTTGGCTCGCGGAGTCCAGACGCCGCC
Organism: Phycisphaerae bacterium; assembly: GCA_029260115.1. GTDB lineage: Bacteria > Planctomycetota > Phycisphaerae > UBA1845 > UBA1845 > JAJRPG01. Next base: position 16,048 of record JAJDDW010000012.1, read on the forward strand.
AAAGTCGCGGAGGAAGGCGTACGCCGCGCGATACACCCCGACCACAACCATATCACCGGACACGGCCACCGATTCGCCAAACCGCCCTCGTTCAGTGTTTGACGCCTTGAGGTAGGCCTGTTGGCTCCAAACACCGTCAGAGTCGCGGACGAAAATGTATGCTGCGCCGGATTCAAAATCGTTATTGTTAGCCTCGTTCCCATTGACGCCCGTGGCGTTGCTGGCCTCGAGAATCGCCCCGACCACCACCGTGTCACCGGACACAGCCGACGACCAGCCAAACCGGTCATCTACATCGGTGTTGGAGGCCTTGAGATAGGCCTGCTGGCTCCAGTCACCGCTCACGTCGCGCACGAAGACGTACGCCGCGCCGGAAAAGCCGGCACTGTTGTCGGCCTGATTGCCGTTGACACCCGTGGCGTTGCTACCCTCGGAACTCGCTCCGACCACTACGGTGTCGCCGGATACAGCCACAGTACGGCCAAACCCGTCATCTGCACCGGTGTTAGACGCCTTGAGGTAGGCCTGCTGAGTCCAGACGCCGCCAGCGTCGCGGACGAAGACATACGCCGCGCCGGACTCGATGGCGCTGCTGTTGAACTGGAGTCCGTTGACACCCACGGCGAAGCTGTCCTCGCCAGCCGCCCCGACCACCACCGTGTCGTCGGATACAGCCACCGAGTAGCCAAATCTGTCATTTGCATCAGTGTTGGATGCTTTGAGGTAGGCCTGCTGGCTCCAAACACCGCTCACGTCGCGTACGAAGACGTACGCCGCGCCTGAATTCAAAGTGGTGTTGAGGGCCTGGTTCCCGTTGACGCCAGTGCTGCTGCTGTCCTCGTTTTGCGTCCCGACCACTACCGTGTCGCCGGACACGGCCACCTTGTCGCCAAACTGGTCATCCCCACCGGTATTAGACGCCTTGAGGTAGGCCTGCTGGGCGATGGGGTCGATGGTCAGTGGGTAGCGGGCATCGCGCTCGTCCACGGTCAGCCGCAGCCCCGCAGCGTCCGTATGTATCCGCGCGTCTAGCTCTCGCTTATCCGCGTCCCAAACTTTCAGCCCGGCGTAGTTTACGACTGCGCTACCTTGCTGATTTACGAAGCTCACGCCGAGTCCGTCGGCACGTCCCTGAGCAATCAAGCCGCCGCGTACTGCCAGTCGTAATTCCAAGTGATTACTCGCTCCCAATTTGGGATCGCCCGCGCCCGGCGGACGACTGTTCAGCGTGAAGCCGTGTTCCAAGCCGTTACGATCGTTGACGAACCACTCCTGCAACCCGTCGTGCCAGCAATATGACACTCGATCGTTATCCGCAGTCATGTTTGCTTGGCCGCTAACCCTACGCTGATGACCGGGGAAGCCGTAGCTTTGCAATTCTAATCCCCATTGCCAACTCGCACCGTCCGGTTTAACGACAAAGCCGCGTCCGTCGAAATGGGTTAGCCATTGTTGGCCGGGGTTGCGAGCGCGGAACGCGCCATTCACCGCTACGGCTGCGTGGCGATTTTTCTCGTACACCTGGCGAATGCTATTCCAGTCTGAACCCGCCAACCCTTCAGGGACGGTGTCTTCACTCTTTTTGGGTAGGGCGGGTTCCACCCGCCGCGAGCTCAATGGTGATACGGAGGCGGGTGGAACCCGCGCTACGTGATTGTCACTGACACCGATCGCGCTAGCGTTCAAGCTGCGACTATCAACGGCGTCGCAACTAAAGGGAGCCTTGGCGAAAGATAGACTCTGAGACACGACGATGGAAACCGCAACCGTCATCACGCGCACAGTTAATCTCTTTCTGAGTATCTTAATTATCCCACCTCTTCCAGATCGAGAATTCGTTTTTCTATCGTCCGAACAATGAATCATCAATGTACCAGACTAGCGATGGCAAATCAAGATAAATAAAATATGAGACTATGCGACCTTAACCCGAAGACGGCTGGCAATCCCGATGTGCATCGGGATGCCCTACAATGCGGCGT
>JAJDDW010000111.1 GCA_029260115.1 Phycisphaerae bacterium
AGAGCTGGCTGACCAGGGAATACTCAGAGGGAAAATCCATGCGATGAGACGGCGAAATAACTACCCCAAAATTTCGGCCTCGTGTTTTTACGCGTGTGCGTGCGCGAGAGGCACGCAAAAAGGTTAATTGTCGCGACATCACCAACTCGTCATGATCGTAAACATTAAGCTCGGCGAGGTAGATGCCGGGAGACAGTTTATCAAGTGATACCTCAGTCGGTGTCGATTGATCATCAGAACGGATATGAATGGTCTGCCGTTCGACCAAGTTTCCCTCAGCCCCGGTGATGGTTAGTTGACCGGTTAGCTGGCCATGCATTCGGTCAGAGAGTGTGGCAAACAGCGTGGTAGGCTCTCCGTCTACGAGCACATTACCGGGACTACTTGTCGTCAAGGCTACCCGCGGTATGGACCCGATCAATACGTCATCAACCCAGACAGCGCCGCGTACGTCCGCGATGGGAATATGCCGACGTCTACGTTGAATGTCACTCCATTGCGACTCTTGCAAAATCCAGACAGCCAGGCCTATGGTGTACGCATTCGTTGGCGCGGCGGGCAGGTATAACTCTACAGATTCCCAATCGTTTTCTTGCTGGTTCGACCCCACGTAGGTTGATCGCACCAAGGTATCCATAATCGGTTGCTCGGTATGCGTCACAAAAAAAGCACAAAGGCATGCCCGACTAGATTCGAGTTGGTCGGGTTTTAGATAGGCTTGGATGCGGTAGTCATTATTGACACGCACCCGCGTCTCTGGGCCTAAATAACGGAAGGCTACCGATCGACCTTCGCTTTCGAGTCGAAAAGACGGCGGCGCATCGTGACCCACCGCGTTATCAAACAACCCCCGCGTGTAGCTTGGGAAACCGGGGATTTTCACAGGTTCCCAATATTTTGGTATTTCCTCTAAGTTACCATCATCGCGTTCGTCAAAATCAAAATCCTTGATCAACCTTTCAGACGCTCGGAGCTTTCTAGCGAGCGAATTGTCCGACTCGATCTGTTGGGCTGAAGTGTTTAGACCGGCAGATGATAAGATAATTATGAAGAACGCGAATTGTCTATGGAGAGACCTCATAATGACTTCATTTCGGACGTTCGTGACGAACAATGGGCGCAACCACACTCCTTTGAATCATCGGAGAGGCGTTTGGCACACGTTAGAAGTTGGCATATCTGGAGATGTCGCGAATCGATCATGCGCCTTTGGATTTAAGGCGTATTGGCCATGCCTGCCTTACGCGTTATCCGATAATAACTACCCTGGCGGCAGACAGCAGCATTGCGGGTCGTGAGCGCGCACCTTACGATGCCCAATCATGACTAATACATCTGACAACCGGCGGTACATTACGAACTTCGGGTCGCTGCAGGCCGGACATGTTCTCACGGATATTTTAGTTATCGGAAGCGGGGTCGCCGGGAGTAGTGCGGCTATCGAAGCTACAAAATTTGGGCGGGTCACGCTCATGACCAAAGGTGCGTTTCGTGATAGCGCAACGGCGACGGCTCAGGGCGGCATCGCGGTGGCGAGCGCGCCCGACGATAGTCCCAAGCTTCACTACGATGATACGATGCGGGTTGGCGGCGGACTAAATGTGCCGGCGGCTGTCGATCTTTTGGTGAAGCAAGGACCGGCGCGCATTGAAGCGCTGCTATCATGGGGCTGGCAAGCGGATCGCGATAACGGCACCTTGGCCCGTGGTCGAGAGGCGGGGCATTCTCTGAGTCGTATCTTGCACGCGGCTGGTGATCAGACGGGGCGCATTCTAGCAGAAACGCTTTATGAAAAAGTACAAACCGAGGCACGTGTTCGTCTATTCGAAAATTGCTTCCTGATCGATTTGATTACTGTGGATGGCCGGTGCCTTGGCGCTGTCACTTATCATCAGAAATACGGGCACCAACTCATATGGGCTAAGCAGACTATTCTCGCCTCGGGTGGGTGCGGGCAGATATGGCGCGAGACTACGAATCCCCCTTGCGCTACGGCGGACGGCGTGGCTGTTGCTTTTCGCGCGGGGGCCTTGTTGCGTGATATGGAGATGGTGCAATTTCATCCGACGACGTTGTACATAGCCGGGGCCGGTCGGGCGCTAATTTCGGAGGCGGTACGAGGAGAAGGCGCTTACTTGGTTGATGCCGATGGCTATCGTTTCATGGCTGAGGTTCATCCCGATGGCGAGCTTGCGCCGCGTGATATTGTGAGTCGGGCCATACACGATCATCTGACTAAAACTCGAACAACATGCGCCTACTTGGATGTGCGACATATCCGACACTTTGCACAGCGTTTTCCATTTATTTCAGAATTATGCCACAATTTCCAGATTGACCCGGCCCATGATTTAATTCCAATTCGACCAAGCGCTCATTACATGATTGGAGGCGTCGCGGTCGATCTTCAGGGGGCGTCTAACTTGGACGGACTGTTGTGTTGTGGTGAGGTGGCTAGTACGGGCGTACATGGGGCGAACCGCTTAGCAAGTAACTCGCTGCTGGAGGGACTGGTTTTCGGGGCAATCTGCGGCGAAACGGCAGGAAACCGTGCGACTAAGAATAGTCAGCCCGCACGAATTATCGACCTAGTAGAGGATAGGCCACGCTCAGTGCGTACGGAACTAGACCTGCCAGACATCGACAATTCACTAAGGAGCGTGATGTGGCGAAATGTTGGAATTGTTCGATCGAAAGATAGACTTAATGAAACGAAAGATATTCTTGGATTTTGGGCGCATTATGTGTTAGACAAAACACTGAATAGTCCTGCGGGGTGGCAGACGCAAAATAAACTGACCGTCGCGAGAATTGTGACCCAATCGGCGCTGGCTAGGAACGAATCGCGTGGTGTTCATTTTCGGTCTGATGCACCGGCAATCACACCTGGAAAGCCCTATCATGTATTGGTGAAGCAGATTGGCCAAGAGACCAGCGTCGAGCGCGGACCACTTGAAACGACGTCGTGAATGACTACGGTGTATATGACGCTGCGCGAGCGATGACATGGCGGTTCCGAGTGTTCGAGTTGCCGCTAATCGCGGAGGTCTCTACACTGAACGTGTCATGAATGCTGAACAACTGCGACAACTATTAGAATCCGTCAAGGATGGACAAGAGACGGTCGAGGCTGCGTTGACGCGGCTGCGGGCTATGCCATTTGAAGATATCGGTTTCGCGAAAATCGATCATCATCGCTCGATCCGTTGCGGATTTCCTGAGGTGATTTATTGCGAAGGCAAATCGCTCGATCACGCCTGCGCTATTTTCGATCGCTGCGCGGCTCATGGCGACAATGTCTTGGCTACCCGGGCGACGGGAGAATTGTTTGACCGGGTTCATCAGCGACACGCCAAGGCTGAGTTCGATGCGACGGCTTGTGTTATCACACTACGACAAATCGAAGCTGTTCCGAATGAAGGTACAATAGCTGTGGTCTCTGCGGGGACGAGTGATGCGCGGGTGGCTGAGGAGGCGAGAATAACGGCTCAGATGATGGATCAGACTGTCACCACCTACTACGATGTCGGTGTGGCGGGTATACATCGCTTGCTAGCTTACTCGCAAGATTTGCAATCAGCATCGGTGGCTATTGTGGTCGCGGGAATGGAGGGGGCGCTTGCGAGCGTTGTTGGGGGCTTGGTCGATTGCCCGGTCATCGCGGTACCGACAAGTATAGGTTATGGCGCGAGCTTCGGCGGATTGGCCGCACTGCTCGCTATGCTTAATAGTTGCGCGTCCGGGGTGACAGTGGTCAATATCGATAACGGATTCGGTGCGGGATACGCAGCGACGCTAATCAATCGCACAAGAAATTCGAAGGCTTCGTGAAACCGTGAGCAAAACAGCTATCATAACCCAAGAAATATCACCGCTGCCGACTATTCCAGTAAAAGCCCATAAGGGACAGATGGGACGGGTGGTTGTAATCGGTGGATGCGGCGGCGAAGTGATGATGGCTGGTGCGCCAGTGCTGGCGGCCAATGCTGCGCTGCGAACGGGTGCGGGCTTAGTTCAAATGTTCGTGCCTGAGTCGATTCGAACTTCGGCTTTAGTGATGACGCCGTGCAGTACGGCCCGGGCACTAAAGAATGACGCAAGATTTATTCTGTCGGGCCTGCAAGAATTTGCCGCAGATGCGGTGGCTATTGGTCCTGGGCTAGGCACTACTATTACGTCTGACGTCTTAGCGGCTGTGCTTGGCGGATTGACGATACCTACGGTGATTGATGCTGATGGCCTAAATCTGCTGGCCGAACTTGGCAACTATTCATGGGCTAATGCTGCGCGAACTGTGCTTACGCCGCATCCTGGAGAAGCGCGACGATTGTTAGCCGGTCGCAAGGTGGACCTCGTTTTGGACGAGAGCCAAGACGCACGTCGCACTGCGGCGTTGGCGATTGTTGAGGCGTATTCATGCACGGTGGTGCTCAAGGGTGCGGGCAGCGTGGTGACTAATGGGCATCGCCTTTATATCAATGGCACGGGCAACGCGGGCTTAGCGACGGCAGGGACGGGAGATGTCTTGACAGGGATGATAGCCGCTCTGATGGCGCAACAGATGGAGCCTTTTGAAGCTTCGATTTTGGGCGTTTATCTGCACGGCTTAGCTGGTGATTTTGCGGCGGAAGAATTGGGGCGACGGGCATTGATTGCTACGGATGTATTGGGCTATCTGCCGGAAGCGATTAACGATCATGAATTAACGTACTCAGCGTAGGGCGCGGGCATCGCTCATTTTATTGAGTGACAAGGCTCCGTTGTCACTTTGGTCCTTGTTTATAATCTTCTAGCATTCAACACCATGGCGTCAGCTGTGGCTTACTTATGTCACCCGGCGATTTCACCATTTACTGCGTTCGTAAGACCGCGCGAGCTGAAGCCTGCGGCTCGGGAAAATAGTTATTTTCTCAGCCTTCCTACCATGCCTTGTGCTGAGGATTTAATGCCTTTGACGGCGGAGGCTAGGGCTTCTCGGTTGGGGGCGTATTCCATGGCTGTGTCGTAGTGTACTTTTTCAGTTTCAATTAACTCGACGAGCGAAGTGGTGAATGGCCTCATGCCGTCGGTTTCTGATGAGGCGATGATAGCAGGAATGTCTTCGTCTTCTTCGCGGATGATTTTGTCTTTGACGATCATGTTATTCAGAAGCACTTCGGTAGCGGGAAACAAGGTTCCTTCGTCTATACCGGGCAGCAGTCGCTGGCACATAATGGCTTTTAAGCTGGAGGCTAAGGACGAGCGGATGAATGCATGATCTGCTCGTGGAAAGAATTCTAGAATTCGCGCGAAGGTTTGCTGGGCGTCGGCACAATGGAGTGAGCCGAGGACGAGATGGCCTGTTTCGGCGGCTTGGATGGCGGCTAACATGGTTTCACGGTCTCGTAATTCGCCGATCAAAATACAGTCAGGGTCTTGTCGCACGACGTATTTTAGCGCGTCGGGAAAGTCGGGGACGTCGATGCCGATTTCTCTTTGTGAGATAATCGCTTTTTCCGGCTGAAAAAGATATTCGATCGGGTCTTCAATCGTGATAATGTGCATGCTGCGCACTTTGTTCATGTGGTTTATCATCGCAGCCATGGTGCTACTCTTACCGCTACCTGTCACGCCGCTAACGAGAATGAGGCCTTCAAAACTTTTATTCATTACATCCGGATAGACCTGCGGCAAGTGCAAGATTTCGAAGTTGGGGATGGTACTTTCCACCCGGCGAATCGCGGCGTTAACACTGCCCATGGAGCGAAAAATATTGACACGGAAGCGGTCGCCTGACGGGGTTGCGGCGGAGAAGTCGAGATCGCCTTGTGTTTGAAAATTCTGCCTGCGTTTTTCGGGGATATAATCGGAGAGCATAGCCTCGATATATTCGCTGTTGGGAAATGGCGGCATACCGACTTTGCGTAGCTGTCCCGTGACGCGATAGGTTGGCGAAAATCCCACCTTCAGATGTAGGTCCGATGCGCCGAGCTTTCCCATGCCCGTCAACAGTTTGGCCATGGCTTCTTTGGGTTCCATCATCTCATCTGACATTAGCACACTCCTGGGAATAAATTCCTGGCAAACCGACCATGCTCAGACGGCGCGAATCGGCAATTACAATTGCGCGGTCTCGGTATGGCCTCACTGCTTAGGAATTCTAGGGAGACTTGGCTGAGCAATCAAACGTAATCTCCGAGAATAGACTTTGTGGTTGTGGATTGCTTGTATAGTTACCAGACACAGGTGCGTATCGATACGCAATCGTCGGCATTAGCCTCCGATTTGGAACATTTGCCTGTGCTGCGTGGAAATACCTTCGTGCAGCTTGTGGCCTGTAGGCTTGGCGTGCACGGCCTGGAGGAGGATATGGCTCAATGTTTCGATGTCACCTCGGCCGCTGCGAAGGGCTGCTTTCACATCTACTTCGTCATCGTTCAACAAGCACAGGTGAAACTTTCCATCAGCGGTTAAGCGCATGCGATTGCACGTATCGCAATATGGCTCACTCACGGGAGAGATAAAACCGACGACGCCGCGGGCATGGGCTATTTTATAGTTTTTGGATTCATCGGCTAGGTTTTCCTTTGGCAATGCTTCCAATGGTCCCAACACGGACTCTATCCGATCGCGCGTTTCATGGTTGGGCACGTATTTGCTCAGTGAGAGTCTGGCGCATTCGCCGCTACCGAACGGCATTAACTCGACAAAGCGCACATGCCAATCTCGTTCGATGGTCAGGCGAGCTAAGTCGATTACATCTTGCTCGTTGTAATCGCGCACGACAACCGAATTAATCTTGATTGGGACAAGCCCGGCGCCCTCGGCCGCACATACACCGCGCCAGATGTCATCGAAAGTTGCGAATCGCATGACCCGGCGCACGCGCTCAGGATCGAGTGAGTCTACATGGATGTTGACACGATCAAGCCCTGCTTCTTTTAACGGCGCAGCTAAATCCGGAAGGAGTACGGCGTTGGTGGTCATGGCTATTTCATCAATGCCATCGACACTGCGTATCCGTTTTACAATGTCTAGTAAGTCCGGTCGCAAAGTGGGTTCACCGCCGGTAAGCCTTACCCGACGAAAGCCAACGTCTGCGGCTGCTCGAACGACTTGTTCCAGCTCGGCTGGGGTGAGATAGGCTTCGGAGGGCGCAAAGGTTAATCCCTGCAACGGCATGCAATACACGCATCGAAGGTTGCAATGATCCGTGAGGGATATGCGCAGGTAATCGATCTGTCTTCCAAAACTATCGGCAGGCATATAAACCCATGCTCCTGAGACTATAAACTACACAAGGGATATCATAACGAAGAATGATGCAAACGCTACGGGATGCGGGAAACGCTGTTGTAAATTGGGTTATGCGCGGCAAGCGCCAGATACCAATGCGCCGGGTAGGGAGCCGCAAAGCAGGGTTGGGGTGAGAGAAGTTTGCTGGCGATAATCCGCCAAGGCGGAATCTAACGCGGCTCGCGATTGCTCGGTCTGACGCATGAGCGAGACGATGATACCGCCGCAGCCTTGTCCGCTGACTTTTGCGCCGTAAATTTCGCAATTGCTTCCGTATTGACGCAGGATATTAACGAGTACGTCGGTCTCAATCGCGCCTAGTCCGCTGCGCTGGCCATAGCTCCAATGCGAGGCGTACATCAAATCGCCAGCTTCTACGAGCGGGGCTGTGGTTTTAGTGCGCACGGCACGCGCGAGGGCTTCTATAAATTGTCCGGAGCGGGCATGCTCGTAAATGTGATGCTCGGTGCGAGAACGAACCTTGTACATGGCGGACGGTTCGACTACCGCGAGTGGGTCATTGATAGGCCCGAAACGCGCCAAATAATCGCTACCTTTGATTTGCGCCGGTAATCGATTACGAAATCGGTCGGTGTAATCATTGATGGTTAGCTGGGATAACAGGCCATCCCAACGCATGTCGGTTAGACGGTCATGCTCGACGATGCGGCCTACTAATTCACGACCCATCTGTGTCGCAACTCTCGCTCGGGTATATTTTTCGTGACTACGGTCATGCCTCACGCCCGTGTCGATGCCAACGATAGCTATATCATCTGGGAATGGAAATGAGCCTACGTGAGCATACGGATTAAAACGTACCTGCGATAAGGCATGGGCTTCGCCACTTAGGATGGCCCCTAGGCCTCCCAAGCCAATTGCCCGGCATACCCAATTCGACTGAACCGCAAGGAAGGCCGTGTGCAGTGCAGCGGCGTCCAACTCGACATTCAAAGCCTTAGCGATCGACACGACAGCGCCGCACATCAGCGCGGCTTCGAAATCTACATCGTCGCTGATGCCGCCAGTGAGGCCAAAGCCTATGGTTGCCGACAAGGCCGTGACCGGTAGCAAGCCTTGTCGAACACATTCCACCAACGCCCCTACCACGCAAATGACCTCATCGCCTTGAATTTCAGACGTCACACACGTTATGGCATCGGTCTCAATCACGCCGTCGCCATTGACAAGGCAGTCTAGAGCGACCGTCACAACATCGGTTGCGGGGTGGCCGGCATGGCCAACGCGAGAAACCGACATGGATTGGTCATCTCTTGATTGTACGGCGACGCAAACATGCTCGGCTAGGGGGAGCGATAGTGTTAGCGCGCCGACGAAATGCCCCATGCCACCTAGGACATCAAGGGGCAATGGCGATTGGGTGATAAATTTGGGATTAACGCCTTCTAGCGAACGAAGCACTGTGGTGGCTAATTGCGAGGCGGTCCAGTCCGTCTCTGCGGCTCTGGCGCGATGCGTAGTGACGACCGATGCGGTCGACGAGGTGACAGTAGCAGCATTTGCGTCTAGTGCCATGTCCGCTTCACTCACTTCCTAAAGGCTATGCTAACAAACATCCTGAAGGATGGACTCGTCCACGAATATCGGCGCGTCGCTGCCTGCGCCAACTGCAATCGCATCGGACGGCCTCGAATCGACTTCGATCAATTCACCATTACGACGCAAGACTAACTTCGCATAAAAAGTTGAATCACGCAACTCATGAATAACTATTCGTTCGAGTTCACAATCAAGTTGATCGATCACCCGATCGATGAGTTCGTGGGTCAATGGGCGTATCGGCACTTCGCCGCGCAATCGGCGATCGATCGCGTAAGCTTCATTGACACCGATAAGGATAGGGAAAGCGCGCTTGCCGTCGTCTTCTTGCAAAACGATCATCGACATCTTGTCTTCTTCTGTGTCGACAATGACGATGCGAGCCAACTTCATTTGCACAAGCATATTCGGCAATCCTTTTGCTCTTGCACTAAAGTTACTGGCGAGCTAACACTTGTCAAGCGATGCAAACGCCTAACGCGACAGCCTTTACGCATTTTTTTTTCGAAAATTATTTTTCTTATCCATGACACTATACCTTAGGAAAGAAGTTTTTGTAATAATTCTTTCTGGTCCGCAGACATCTGCGGGCTTGTGTCCATGGGGGGGAACACGCCATCTCGTACTTCGTTCGAAAATTGGTGGAAGGCATCTAACAACGGCTTGTGTATTTGAGCATACTGTTTGGCCGAGCGTGGCGGGTGTCCGCCACCATACCCCACCATGTCGTGGAAGACCAACACTTGACCGTCACATCTTGGGCCTGCACATATTCCGATGACCGGCAAATCGGTTCTCTGTGAAATTAATTCCGCGACTTCTGTGGGCACGGCTTCCAGTAGCAAAGCCACCGCGCCTGCATCCTCCATGATCTTGGCATCCTCAATCAACTGCTTGGCATCTTCCGCGTTTTTCCCCTGGACCCGATACCCGCCAGCGGATTGGATCGACTGAGGTTTCAAACCCAGGTGAGCCATGACGGGGATGGTCGCGGCGGTCATGCGCTCAACGGTGCCCGCTAGTCGACGATCGACTTCTACTTTAACGCAATCGCAGCCAGCGTCGGCTATAAATTTCCCGGCGTTGCGAATCGCTTCTTCCGGAGACACTTGATAGCTCAGATAAGGCATATCACCGACGAGATAGGCATGTGGCGCACCACGACGTACAGCTTCGGTGATCGTAACAAGATGGTCCACTTTCACCCGCTGTGTCGTTTCGTATCCAAGGCACACCTCGCCGTAGGTATCTCCGACAAGTATGCAATCAATCTCGGCCTGGTCGAGAATACGCGCGGTCGCATAGTCGTAGCAGGTAAGCATTGATATCTTCCGGCCACTACGTTTCCACGAAAGAAGTGTTCTAATCGTTGTCCTGGTGCGATCACTCATAGTTTCACAGGATACGAAACCGCCCCTTAATTGACAAGCAACCCGGCTGGCGCGAGCCAAAACGGGGACTGACAGGCTCAGAACCAAGCTGACCATGTTTATCCGCAGTTGCGTCCACACAGACAAACACTGTGGGTAACATACACTAAGTAACGGCAAGCCTTAACTATAGCGTGTGCCTATGCCGACTGCCGAAGCTGGCTTAGTCCTGCTAATCTCACTGTGACGTTGTTGTGGTGTTGCGAATCCGGTCTACAGGCTATATTTTCACTGAGGCAAATTGAGAATCGTAATGCGCTTAACTGTCGTTGAGATTATCAGCGGCTGGTATTCGGAGAATGATGAAAAAATCAGCGATTATTGAGTGGGTTTCTGTTGTGCTCGCACTGGCGGCCCTGGTCGTAAGTTATAACCTGTTGCAAAAGCACCTCACCGGGTCGTTTGCGATGGGCATGTTTGATATGGGTTGTTCCGCGTCCCAGGAAAAAGGCGCGGCGGATTGCGCGGCAGTTTTGGCAAGCCCGTGGAGCTATTGGCCACCGCGCGTCGGAGAAAACAATGATAAGGGAGGCGTGCCCGTGGCGCTTCTTGGCCTGGTATATTACTCCGTGCTTTCCATTTGGCTTATTGGCGTCGGCAAGCCTTCTCGGTCACGGCGCTGGCTACATTCGTTGTTGTTGTTATTTATTGGCTTTGGGTTGGCCGGTTCTGCTTACTTCATCTGGGTGATGTTTACTAAATTGGACCAATGGTGTCCTTGGTGTTTGGTAACGCATGGACTAAATCTGTTGCTGGCTATGTGCATGGTCATGCTTTGGCCTCGCCAAAGTCGACCTACTACACCGGTCGAGGGTGATGCTGCGCCGCAACCCGCTCGAAATTATCCCACGAAAAGACAAGTCGCGGTCACGCTCTTGGCTATTTGCCTGGCGGTGTATGGTGAAAAGCAATTACTGGCTTCGTCCAATTGGCAAAAACGGGCTGAGTTTTATGAGGACTATGTAAAAGACATGATGGATGACGGCGGCCGCATGTTTAAGAACTGGGAACAAACGCCGCCAACTATTATCCGAATCACCAATGAGCATCCCATAAGAAAACATGGCGGCGACCCTAAAATGGCAGTGCCGGTGATCATGTTTTCTGATTTTGAATGTCCGACCTGTAAAAAAATGGCTACGTTCATGGAAGAACAGGTGCAGCCATTATTCGCGAATAATCTGAATATTATTTACAAACACTACCCCCTCGATCAGGCGTGCAACAGTCGAATTAAAAAGCCATTTCACTTACACGCTTGCGAAGGTGCATTGATAGCTGAGGCTGCGCGGCGCGTGAATGGTAACGATGGCTTTTGGAAAGTTCATGATATACTTTATAAAAACCAACAAAGTCTCCATAAAGGCATCTTGCCGGTAGAGGTCGTCGCTGAAATTGCGGGCCTCGATAAAGCTGCTATGCGTAGTGCGTACGATTCCAAAGTGGCTCAGGATTTTGTCGCAGCTGACATAGCTGACGCCGGCGCAGTTGGTGTAACGGGTACGCCCACCATTTTCATCACCGGTCGGCGGGTTGATCGGGTAGCAGTCACAGCCATTAAATTTTGGGATGCGATGGCTGAGAGGTATTGGAAACAACTAGCTACGTCGCGACCAGAATCTACAAAATTGAAAGAGAAAGAGAAAAAGTAGCTATTCGAGATAACCGAGGTCGGCTAGTCGCTCGGTCACGCGCTTCATGTCGTCGTCGGAATAAACTTCGCTTTCGTCGGTGGCAGATGGTGCGGTTGGTTCAATGTGTTTGCTGCACTCTTTCAAGATGGTGGGCGGTGTGGCGAATATATCTAGTATGGTTTCGCCTTCCATATCGTCAGGGATTGGCTGACCTAGCAACGCCAGAATCGTTGGCGCACAGTTAACGATATGGGTCGAGAACCGAGAAGCGTTGTTCACGCCTGGCCCGGCGGCAACGAAAATGCCATCCTTTCGGTGCGTTCCTTCTAATTTTCTAAATGGAAGCCAATTGATCGCTGTCGACCCGCGTATTTTTCTAACCACGGCTAACCCGTCATAAGGCGTGAGAATCAAGTCTGGCAGCCAGGGCTGTTTTTCTCGGCTACAATTCCACAGCATTTCAGGTTTGTGGACTTCCGTGAATAAGGGAATAGTTTTCCCGTTCGGATCAATCGCCCGACAATCTTTTCCCATCAACCGTTCGATTAGTTCGTCGCGAAGCGATTCATAGTCAGCGGGGTCGACGATGCCCGTAGGCTGACGACCCTTGAGATTCAGGTATAGAAACCCGGCCATCCCGGCGTGCATGACGCACGCGCGGGTCTGAGAAAAATCCACAGCTAAGTCGCGGGCGATGTCGTCGACGCGGACAAATTTTTCTCGCCGGCCAAGCAAGCGATTCAACATCGTTTTGCCGCGCGTGGTACCTCGTGCGCTTCCGCCATGAAGCTTGAGATAACCCCAATCTTTTAGTAGCAGATTCGGCTGAATCTTTCCTTCGAGACTGCCATGGCCATGATCTGAAACCATGATGACGGTCGCGTGGTGCTTGTCCGCATAGTCGAGCAACTGGCCCACGGCTGTGTCTGCTTCGGCGAAGCAGGCTCGCGCAATGTCGCGACGTTTTGGATTCTTATCACACCATCGCGGATCAAGATATTTCCAAGTTTTATGTTGAAGATTATCCACAAGCTTGAATACTACCATCAACACATCCCAACCAAACTTATCGCCGAGCCAAGTTGTCATGTCCGCACCTTGATGGAAGCTGCGCGACATATAGTCTACGTTTTCAGTGAAGAGACGATCCCCCCCCATCGGCGAGCGACGCCAATTGGTTTTCAATGTCGGGTCGGGCCAACGCTGGAGAATTTCCTCTCGAATATCCTTGGGGTACACGAAATCTGATTTGGGGCCCGGCGTCTCAAAGCCGCTGACCACAAAACCGTTGACCGGCACGGGCGGGTAGGTCATGGGAACATTCACGCTACCAACTTTTAGGCCTTGGTCGCTGAGAATCTGCCAGAGATTTCTCACGTGGGCCGTCGATTGCGTACTGTTGAGCAATAGCTTGTTGGTCGTGGCGTCGTATCGCTCGAAGTCGATGATCCCGTGACGCCCGGGTTGCATACCTGTTAGAAAGGTGGTCCAGGCCGCGGGCGTGATTGGCGGGGTAGTGGATCGAAGGACCGCCGAGGTGCCTTGCTTCATACAGGCGGCAAGTCGAGGCATCAGCCCCATGGCAATGAGCGGGTCAAGCACGTCAAACGTCGCACCGTCCAGGCCGATGACCAAAACCTTATCCGTGCAGCCACGAGGCCTATCGTCGGCGGTTTGCGTTGAATTAACAGCGTCTGTCATGCGATAATCGCTTGAGTCTCATGCGAAATACCTGGAGGCCCAACACCTCCCAGCTTGTATTAATATCCAGTTACGAGTGTATCCACGCTTACAATAGCAAGCAAATGGGGCTGGTTTTCTGCTCAACAAATTCACAGCCAGAAGTTTTTCAATATCCCACCTGTGCAAACACTAATTACCGTAGTCACTGACGGTAGAGTTGATAGAATCTATGACAATATAAATAGCGATCCTCGGTCGCGTTCGTGCTATTTTAAGGAGTGAGATTTAAGATGAAGGTTATTCGTGGCCCCAAGGTATATTTAGTAGGTCGTCAAGAGTTACATCAGACGCAGATTAACGAGTTCCTGGCTGACCACGATGTGGCTCAGTGGACGACGGACACGGACGTTGCGGCGCAAGCGCTGCCTGAAGTTGCCGGGCGATTGTGTTATATGAGCTTTAAGAAGCCTCGGCCGGGCGGTAACGCTGCTTATCTGGGACATATCAAAGAAGTAGGCCATGGTAGTGTGCTGGAACATGGCGTGTGGAATTTCATCATTACCGGCGTGTCTCGCTCGTTCACGCACGAGCTTGTACGACATCGCGCGGGCTTTGGTTATTCGCAATTGTCGCAGCGTTATGTTGATGAAAGCGTGGCTGATTTTGTTGAGCCAGACTGCATCGGCAACGATGAAAAGCTGCACGCTATCTGGGAGAAAGCTGTTACTCAAGCCCAGGCCTCTTATATTGAACTCGTAGACGGACTGAAAGAAAAATTTGCTGATATTGAAGACGGGACGCTGCGAAGAAAAATGGCTCGACAGGCGGCGCGGTCCGTGCTTCCTAATGCTACGGAGACAAAAATCTTCGTCACGGCCAATGCTCGGGCGCTGCGACATTTTATTGAATTGCGTTGCAACGAACACGCCGAAACTGAGATTCGTATGGTCGCCGCGCAGTTTTTAGACATTCTTCAAAAAGAGGCACCCAATATATTCGGCGATTACAAACTGGTTGATCTGCCGGATGGCACGACGGCTGCTAAGACGGTGTATGGCAAAGTGTAGATGTTGAATAGAGCTGTCACACCCGGACTACGGAGATAGACCCTACTGCCAATGTTGGCTGTGTACTCTTTATACGGTTCAACGACCGACTCGCTAGCGCAATAAATACCAGCTGATGCTTCCCACTGCCATATAGCAAGACATGAACAGAGCGACCATCTGAAGCGCGAAGCGCTGACGCCGTTTCAATGCATCGACCAACAGGAACGCCCCCAAGATGACCATCATATGCGTAACCAGAAGCATTACGACGGTGGGCGTACTCCAAATGGGGGAATAAGGAATCATTGCGACTAACATCAATACTGCTGCCATCACAGTGTACGGCAATTTAAGGCGATGAGACCGAGCAGGCGATTCATCCCTCTGCAAGCGCGCCTGCGCTCGATATAGTCTTCGCGCCATCAAAACATGAAAGAACATCGTCGCCACGAGCGCCAAAAAAACCGGAAGCTCCGAAGGTTGACTAGGAAGTGTTAGCATGAAACGCCCTATAGAAAAAAATACGGCCGGCATCAGACCTATTAGTAATGGCACTAACCAGACCGGATATACACCGGTCCTCCTTTTAGGAGCATGCTCGCGGACACGTAAATATGTGACTAAAACGGGCACCGTACACACCGGATACATCGTGACGAAGAGCCACATACACATCCTACCATCACGTGAAGCCCCGAGACCGAGGACATAAGCTACCAGCGCGATGAATAACGCTGCGCCAGTACCGTAAGGGAGCCATATAACAATGGGATTCGAACGTTTATTTGACACCGTGTGACTCATTACAACAGTATATCGTTCGAGATCGCATCTCACACCTTAGGGTGAAACGAGTGACGTCCAATTGGGTAGTTGGAGTTAACCTGCGTTTAACAGCGTTAAAGCGACTATCTCGTCAAGAAATAGGACGATAACGCATAGGCGTCTTCTTGGGCGCGTTAAGTACTTGCATCATTCGGTATAACGATAATAATCCTCGCTGTTAGATTCGATCGCGCATGAACGTCAGGCCGATCAACAATACATCAAAACTCATGACATTCATGCATCCAGAATGAACGTGGATGCACTGTCGACAACGGAGGTGACAGGTGCTAGGCATTCAATCAAACGAATCAAAAGAAAATAGCGGCGAAGGCTGGATCGGGCCGGCGCCGGAAATTACGACCAAAATACCCGGTCCGATTGCTAAGTCGATGATCGAACGGGATCACCGCCACTGCTCTCCATCTAATACGCGAGACTATCCACTCGTCGCTAAACGCGCGAGCGGGTCTGTCGTGGAAGATGTCGATGGTAATAGGTTTCTCGACTTTGCGGCTGGTATCGCGGTTTGTTCGACGGGGCATTGCCATCCCAAAGTTGTTGAAGCGATTACCAAGCAAGCTAATACGCTCATTCACATATGCGGTAGCGATTTCTATTATGAGCCGATGATCGAATTGATGGAAAGACTCAATAAGATCGTACCCGGCAAAGGCAACAAACGCATATTTCTTACCAACAGCGGCGCGGAAGCGGTGGAATGTGCGATAAAACTCGCGCGACACCATACGAAGCGCAAACGCCTCATCGGATTCCATGGCGCGTTCCATGGCCGAACGATGGGCGCGTTGTCGTTGACCTGTTCCAAAGCTAGACAAAAAGAATACGTCGGCCCGTTAGTTCCGATGATTGATCATGTACCTTATGGCGATGTAGAGGCGATCGAAAATCAGCTATTCAAATACAAAATGCAGCCAGACGAAGTCGCCGCTATTTTCGTGGAAGCGTATCAAGGCGAAGGCGGATACATCATTCCTGACGCACAGTTCCTTCCTAAGCTTCGTGCGCTGTGCGATAAGCATGGCATTCTATTGGTTTGCGACGAAATTCAATCTGGTTCGGGCCGAACAGGAAAATGGTTCGCGTGTGAGCATTTTAATGTCGTACCAGATATCGTACTCATGGCTAAGGGTATCGCGAGCGGTATGCCTATCGGTGCCATCATCGCTAAGGAAGAAATCATGGATTGGCCTCCTGGCGCTCAAGGCAGCACTTATGGCGGAAATCCCGTCGCATGTGCTGCGGCTAACGCCACGCTGGACCTGATCGAAAATGGCCTGATGCAAAACGCGGCGAAACTCGGCGTACGCATGAATGCCAGCCTTGAAGAAATCGCAAGCAAACGAAAAATCATCAGCAATGTCCGCGGCTTTGGCCTGATGGGGGCTGTTGATGTGGTAACGAAATCTGGCAAGCCCAGTGCGGAAATCAGAACGCGCATCCTTAACGCCGCGTTTGCTCGTGGCTTAATTTTGCTTGGCTGCGGCGAGACAAGTATTCGCTTCTGCCCACCACTTTGCATCAACGAAACTCAGCTAGATGTCGGACTGAAAGTTCTAGATGAAGCGCTATCGACAATTTCGTAAATGCTAAATTCGCTAAGGCCACTTTGCCCCGCGAGATTGTCGCGGGGCAAGGTGGCGTCTGTCCATAGCCATACTCACGGCAAAGATGTTGTATAAAAGCTAATGTCAAGTACAACACCGTCGCCAGCGAAGCCGAGGATGCCATGTGAATGGCCCATACCATACTAGACATCAATAGTACAGACACGATAAAGAAATTCCGCTCAGCCGCAGCCACTCTAGAATTAAACCAGCATAGCTTACTGCGCGTTGGTCAACACCATGCCTCATGATTGGCGCACGGGAAAAATGTAGATATTAAATCATGTAGTCGGGCATGCTATCGATCGAGGTGTCTGGCGTCGGATCAGCTGGTGCGGACTCGCCTCGTTGCTTTAAGCGCAGCTCTGGTGGCTTAATGGTGACAGTGGAATTGGGTGGCACGCTTGAGGTCACGAACACCGAGCCGCCGATGACCGAATTTTCACCAATCACCGTATCACCGCCGAGGATGATAGCGTTGGCGTAAATGGTTACATGATCGCAGACAGTGGGATGGCGTTTGGCCTCGCGAATCACTCGGCCTCGCTCGTCCTTTGGAAAAGACAGCGCCCCCAGCGTAACACCTTGGTACACTTTGACGAAGTCGCCGATTTCCGTGGTCTCGCCAATGACAACACCCGTGCCATGATCGATAAAGAAATTTTGGCCTATGCGAGCACCGGGGTGAATATCGATGCCAGTCTTGTTGTGAACCCATTCCGACATAATACGCGGCATGATTGGCACATCGAGCTGATAAAGCGCGTGCGCGAGTCGCTGAATGCTAATCGCTAACAAACCCGGATAAGCTAGGATCACTTCGTGGAGGTTTAACGCTGCCGGGTCGCCGTCGAACGCGGCTTGCACATCACCGGCAAGCATCTCCCTAATGGCTGGAATCTGCTGGAGATAATCCAACGTAACCGCGCGGGCCTTGCCTCCGCAATTCTGTTCGTTGCGTTTTGCCCCGTGATCATTTTCGTCCACATAACAGAAGCAAAGATAAATCTGTCGATAGAGCGACTCCCCGATACGTGGCAACAAATCGCCCACGTGAAATGCGACATTGTGTTTAGTGAGATGTTGCCGGCCAATGAACCCAGGATATACAAGCTCCAGCAAATCTCGGCAAAGCTGCACAATGCTATCATGCGACGGAAGAAATAGTTTGTCGATGTGCTGCGTGCGAGACTCAACATCGTAACTCTTGACCATTTGGTCAACAAGCTCAGTCAATTTCGGGCCAATGACAAAATCTTCAGGCATATCGTATGCAAATCCGTTCTATCGATTCTACAGTCCGGTTCAATGAGAATTCCAGGCATCAATCTTTCATTCATTCATTACATAACGCCCAAAACATGGCCAGCGTAATCAGTGCGGGCTATCGCACCTACCGCGCTTCGCGATTGGTCATGTCTCGCACTAAAATCATCGACAGGTTACTCGATTATCTTGGCCTTGCGTACCGGGCCATGATTTGGTTAGCCGAGCGAATACCATCCACAGCAGCACTGATAATGCCCCCGGCATACCCAGCCCCTTCTCCGACAGGATATAAGCCTGCCGTTTCGACCGCTTCGCGGGTTTGGGGATCGCGCGGAATACGAATCGGCGTACTGGCCCTCGTCTCAGGCGCAGTAATCAACGCATCTGGACCGCCGAAACCCGGCATTTTCTTATCCAGGTTGGGCAATGCGCGTTCGAGCGCATCACTGACAGCCTTCGGGATCGTGGCGCGAATGTCCGCCCATGCGCCACCAAGTGGGAAAGTTGCCTCCAATGAGCCTTGCGAGTCGCACTTATTGAGAAAATCCTCCGCCCGCTGTACAGGCACGCGATATGAAGAGCCAGTCAACTTAAACGCCTTTTCTTCCCAATCCCGCTGATAAGCCAGTGCCTCCAATGGCCCCATACCCATCTTGGCGGGATCGAGCGTAATCACTAGACCGGCGTTTGCGTACAAACTCGATCGTTGTGCGCGAGAAGCGCCATTAGTGGCAATCAGGCCTGGTGATTCGTTCGATGGAAGAATGATGCCACCAGGACACATGCAAAAGCTGAACATATCGCCATGCTCACTAGCGGCTTCCTTAGCGACAAGATGATACTCAGCCGCCCCCAGTCGTTGATGCCCAGCCGCTGCGCCGAACTGCCATTGATCTACCATCGCTTGCGGGTGTTCGATGCGGACACCAATTTGAAAAGGTTTAGTTTCGATCTTCACACCGTGCGAAGCTAGCATAGTGATCGTATCGCGGGCTGAATGACCGATGCCAAGAATCACCGGGCCTACGCGCATGTTTTTGGGTGTATCCGGCCCCCCCTCTTGCACGTCGATTGATGCCAGCATCTTGTCATTTACGGTAAGAGCCGCCAATTGCTGCTCAAAGCGCACCTCGCCTCCCAGCGATTCGATACATTTACGAAGCTGTGTGCAAATCGTCGGTAATCTATCGGAGCCGATATGAGGCCTGGTATTAACTAAAATGTCTGGATCCGCGCCAAACTGAAACAATTTCTCCAGCACGCTGCCACACATCGCGTCGTTACGGCGGGTATAGAGCTTACCATCGCTATACGTGCCAGCGCCACCTTCTCCGTAAAGCAAATTCGAGGTGGGATCAAATTGACGATCTTTGTAATAGCTGACCATCACGTCGTGATGACGGCGCCGAACATCGCGTCCGCGCTCCAGTACGATGGGTCGATAGCCATGCTCGGCCAATCTTAATGCCGCAAACATGCCAGCGGGTCCGAAACCCACCACGACAGGCCGCTCGGACATCGACTCTTTACCATAAACAATTGGCTGGTTCTTAGCAGGCTCAAGCCAAGCCACGTCTTGTTTCCGCAATGTACGCATGCACTTTTGCTCGGCATCCCCCCCGCCTTCTAACGCCACCTCAATCTGATAGACGAATTCGACCTGGCCTCGCCGCGCGTCGACCGCACGTTTCACCACCGCCCAATGGCGAATGTCTTTTGACTCGACCCGCATGCGCTTGGCGGCTAATGATGGTAACGCCTCTTCGGATTCATCTAGGGGCAACGTAAGATTTCGTACAACAATGGGCATGTTCGTATGATACTGCATTTCCACAGATCGCCAAACCAGACAGATGGTATCGACACAAACATGGGGATTCACTACACTTCAGCTGACGACCGCCGGGCAGGTGCTAGCAGATTATCCTTGAATTTAGGCGTAGAACGGCTCGGGCCCTCCCCGGTAAGTAGTACACACATTTGGGATCTAGTTATGAACAAATTTTCGCTACATCGACCGATTTCGTTGCTTGCCATGGGCATGGCTATCGTATCCTGCTCGGCTTTGCCATCTAGGGCTGATTTCAAAACGCCGATCGCCTTACAAGGGGCAAAGATCGTTACCGGAGCCGGGGAGACGATCGAAATCGGTACGATCTTAATCGACAAGGGACGCATTCAAGCCGTCGGCACCAAGCTACCGCTTCCGCCAAATGCCATGATTATTGATGCGGCTGGGCTTATCGCTTATCCAGGTTTCATCGATGCAAGTTCGCATTTGGGAATCGCAGAAATTAAGCGCACCGAATCCCAGCGACAGCAGGTCGAGGATGAAAATCCAGACTTTTCGCAACAGCCCGCTGTTTCGACTAGGTTAGCCAACCGTCGCGGCATTAGACCGGAAATTGTGGCCCATACACTATACGAGCCTACGCCTGAGGACTTAACCGCCCATCGACTCGCGGGCTTTACCAATGCGCTAATCGTTCCGCGCAAGGGATTCCTTGAAGGAAGTAGCAGCTTCACCGCTTTGGGAAATGTGCCACGACGACGATCGGTCATTTCGCCTAGTGTGGGCATGCACGCTTCTTTTGTCAGCGGTGAAGATGGCCAATACCCGCTCACGCTGCTTGGCATGTTCGCGCAGTTTCGACAGGTCATGCTCGACGCCCAGCGACACGCCAAATTAACTAAATATTATGCGCGACACCCCAACACCTCAGACCGGGCACCTGAAGACGCCGCACTCGATGCCCTGCAACCCGTGTTGTCGCGCAAGTTGCCAGTCATATTTGAAGCCAATACCGAACGCGAAATTCGACGGGCTATTTCGTTAACTGAAGAATTTAATCTGCGCCTAATTATTTCCGGCGGCAAAGAAGCGTGGAAGGTAGCCGCGCTTCTCAAGACAAAACACATCGGCGTTATCGTCAGTCTTAAATTCGATGAAGAACCAGCATTCGGGAAAAAACACCAAGCTGGGGCGTCAGCCATTGTCCAGCCGCAAAAACGTGAATACGAGCCTCTCGAACTACGCCAGCAGCGCCGACGCCTATGGGAAGAGCAGGTCATGAATATGATTCTCTTGGATAAAGCTGGCGTCACCTTTGCCCTACGCACGCAAGACATGAAAAAACCGGCTGATCTGTTCGACGCCTTACGAAAAGTGATTGAGCGAGGCCTACCTACCGAAGCAGCTGTGGCGGCTTTGACTTCGATGCCCGCAGAAATTCTAGGGTTTCAGCGACAGATGGGCACCATCAAGTCCGGGCAATTAGCCAACATCACACTCCTAAACGCCCCGCTGGAAGACGAGTCAGCCAAGGTCAATATGGTATTCATCGACGGCAAGAAATACGTACCGACAAAGCCATCGAAGACCGCATCCGCGGACCAACCAGCTTCTGATGAAGCGGAAACACCAGAACCATTGAACCGCGAAAGCGAAGCTACTTCATCTCAAGAAAATGATCTAGCTGAGGACTTGCTGGCGCTATCGAACCTCCCGGAGGCAAGTTGGGAGATTGAGACTAAAGAAAAGCGAAAGCCGCAACTTCAAACGGGTGGTAACGTGCTGATTACTCATGCCACCATCATACCAGTCACATCGGCGACACTAGCACGGTCTTCGCTGTTGGTGCGTGATGGTAAAATCGCAGCTATCGGTTCCGACATCGAAGCCCCAGCAGGCTTTGCGGTGATTGATGCCGAAGGGCGATTTATCATTCCCGGCTTTGTAGATTGCCATTCTCATTTAGGCGTCGATAGGGTCAACGAAAGCGCACTTTCCATCAGCGCAGAAGTCCGCATTGCTGACGTAATCCGCCCGGACTCGGTCGGTCTATATCGAGCCGTAGCCGGAGGGACCACCACCCACCATGTCATGCACGGTTCATCAAATCCTATCGGTGGTCAAAACGTTATTATGAAAACCAAGTATGGCGCTTCCGCTACCGACATGCTCATGCATGATGCGCCGCCTACCATCAAATTCGCGCTAGGCGAAAATGTGATTCAATCAAATTCGCCTAAAAACTGGGGCAAACGTTTTCCTAATTCGCGCATGGGTGTCGAAGGCACGCTTCGGCTGGCGTTTGAAGCCGCGAAGCGATACCAACAGGAGTGGGATACCTATGCCGTAAACGCGCAAAGCGGGCTTGATATCGTCGCACCGCGCCGTGACCTCAGGCTCGAAGCCTTGTCTCGGGTGCTTTCCGGTAATCTCACCGTTCATACCCACTGCTACCGCAGCGAAGAAGTCTTACGGCTTATTGATGTGGCTGAGACTTACGGTTTCCGTATTGGTACATTGCAACATGTGCTTGAAGGCTATCGCATCGCACCCGAAATCCTGCGCCATGGCTGCGGCGCTTCAACGTTTGCCAATGATTGGGCCTACAAAATCGAAGCCTATCAGGCCATCCCGCATAATGCCGCATTCATGACACGCGCGGGGATTGTCAGCTCAGTCAACTCGGATTCCCCAAATACCATTCGCTTCATGGGACAAGAAGCGGCCAAGTCCATACGCTGGGGCGGGCTAACTGAAATCGAAGCGCTCAGCCTGGTGACCATCAACCCAGCCCGGCAACTACAAATCGAAGACCGCGTCGGAAGCCTGGAGATTGGCAAAGATGCGGACATCGCCATCTTCAACGGACATCCACTTAACACCTATAGCAAATGTGTCATGACGCTCATAGACGGTGAGGTATATTTTCAAGACGACAACCCAGCCGTGACTGAAACTACCCATCGTATGGTCGCAACGGATCGTCTGGATATGTCTATGCCATCTTCTAGGCACCGAGCCTATGCGATTATCCATGCCACAGTCCATCCCATTAGCGGGCCTGTGATCGAAAACGCTACCGTAGTCATCCTTAACGATGTCATTCACGCTGTCGGTACCGACGTCGCTGTTCCCCCCGGCGCTGGCATCATCGACGCGAAGGGGCACCACGTATATCCAGGGTTAATCGATGCCGCTTCTAGTGTGGGACTTTTTGAAATTGGCGCGGCCCGCGGAACCGTCGACCAGCGTGAAATCGGCGATTATAACGCTTATTTATTAACTGCGAGCGCGATCCATCCGCATAGCGTACACCTGCGCACCACGCGCACATCTGGCATCACCATGTCACTTGTCGCGCCGAGGGGAACACTCATAGCAGGCCGAAGCTCGATCATCCGCATGGAAGGTTGGACCTTTCCTGAGTTGGCCGTCAATGATGAATTCGCGTTGCATATGCGCGTACCTTCATTGCCAGTCCAACTTCCCCGCGATGAAAAGAAAAAGAAAGAAATCCAAACTGCACACGATACCGCCGTCAAAACGCTGGCGGAGTTCATGGAGAAAGCCACGCATTACGCAAAACTAAAGCAGCTAACAGACCAAAGAGCAGGGGTCGATTACGAGTTCGACCTAAACCTAGAAGCGATGGCTCCCTACCTCAACCGACAAAAGCCTATCGTTTTCAATGCAAACACCTACAAGCAAATCGTAGACACATTAGCCTTCGCAGAACAGCACAAACTCCGCTGCATACTCAGCGGCGCACAAGAAGCCTGGAAAGTAGCCACATACCTAGCCAAAAATAATATCCCTGTCATCATCGCGACACCGATAAGTTATCCAAGCAATAAATATGAGCCTTGGGATTCAGTTTATCAATGTGCCTCAATATTGGACAAGGCAGGCGTGTCGTATTGTTTCGGTTCTTCTAGTGCCAGCAACGCTTTTGATCTAGGCGCCGCGGCGGGCATGGCCGTCGCGCATGGATTACCTGCTGATCGCGCCATCCATGGCCTAACCCTCGGCGCGGCGAAAATTCTGGGTATTGACAATCAGTACGGTTCAATCGAAGTCGGAAAAAAGGCTGATCTTTTCGTTGTTAATGATTCACCGCTTCAAACTGGAAGTGTTGTGTCGCACCTGTTTATCGACGGCCAACCTATTCCACTTTCCAGCGTCCATACTGATAACTACGAGAAATTTAAGCGCCGACCAGCCCCAAAACTACCGCCATCAGCCACTAGTCTTCGTGGCCCCAAACCCCTTTCAATGAACTAAAACCAAACGACCATCAGACCCTGGGCGTCGCTATTGCACCCTAACATGAGTGCAATTACCGCGCCTATAGGCATGGCCATGCACATCCATTATGAGCTGCACCTGCTGCATACGCTGATAATCGGTATGACTTAATGGTTGAGGTAATATCAGCTGCCCTTGGCATAAAATTTCCCTGCAACGCATGGCTTGACTTGAATTAGCAATGCGTACCGCCTTCGCAACAGTGGAGAGCGTGCTAAAGTACATTTACAAACATCTCTTGCCGGACATTTGATCAGCACTAAAATCATCCTGCGGACAGGATACATCGATGCCGTTGGAAAATACATCCATTTGACAGGAGTATTGGCCGTGACGAATAAACGCTTAAGACGCGCCACATGCTTGGCTTACGCCGCCATGGCCACCATGGCGAATACAGGCTGTACAGTTCAAATTAACCCAACAGCGTGCACGCTAGAAACTAGCACCTGTAGCCAAGGGCAATACTGCATGTTCGCGGAGGCAACCTGTGGCGAAAACAATGTCGCTGGCACCTGTCAATCGCTACCAGAAATATGTACTGAAATATTTTCCCCCGTTTGCGGCTGCGATGGACTGACCTACGCCAACGAATGCATGGCTGCGGGAGCAGGCATCAACATCCAGGCAGCAGGCGAATGCACTGGAGGCTAGCGCGCCTCGTTCTCCTATAGCGATTTCCCCTATAGCGCGTTTCCCCATAACGAGCCGCGAGCTTCAGCCCGCGCGGAGCCACGTACTCTTAAATTATTCAACACTTAAGCTGCCCAAAAACAAATTTCCAATATCACCGCATGTCCTACATTCGACAACAGTAAACGAGGTAGTAATCAGGCATGGCCAATAATATCTAGGCTTGTACTATTATCGGCGTGCAACCAGAATTACTCACGAAGCCCGGTAAAAACCACCCATGCATTGACTTTCTTGATTTACAGCCAAACAATGTAACGACAAGAGTTACTCGTTGCACTTGAGATAAAGCCTCGCGGGGGGCACAATAACCATTGTGCGGTAACGTAAGAGTTATCGAGGCAAGCGCGACTACAAGCGCGACTAAACGTATGGGGAAAAAACGCAACCTACAACGCGAAAGTAATCTGCAACGGCATTCCATAGCCGAGCTTCACACGGATGTTTCATTGCCGCTTAGACCAGCAAACCATCAGATAAAGGCTTCTCAGCGGCTGGTCTGCGCCGCGTTGGCTACTTGTATGCTAAGTGCGACCGTTTCCGCAAGTATTCTGCAAGTGCCGTCCGGGCTTTACCCCACCATCCAATCCGCTATCGACGACGCCATCGCCGGTGATGAAATTCTTGTAGCCCCGGGAATCTACCCTGAAAAAATAGATTTTCTGGGAAAATCTATCACCGTACGAAGTGCCGCTGGAAATAATGTAACCACTATCGACGCTACCGGACTCAGTGATAGTGCGGTCAAATGCATAAATTTTGAGATGGCCAATACCATATTGGACGGCTTTACTATAACCGGTGGAACTGGAAATATGGGCGTGGCCCTATCCGGTGGTGGCATGCTAAATATAAGCAGCAGCCCTACTGTCAAAAACTGTATTTTTATCAGCAATCGCGCTGCCACTGAGGGCGGCGGCATGTTCAATCGAAACGCAGATCCTACCGTCACCGACTGCTCGTTTTTTAACAACTCCGCCGGGCGTGGAGGCGGGATGCACAACGATATGGGTAGTCAACCGGTCCTCACACGTTGCCGTTTCCAAGGAAACAGTTCTACTGTTGGTGCTGGCATGTCCAACCTTGGCGCAAGCCCCACAATCCGCGACTGCACCTACTTTGATAACCGAGCCAGTGTCGGTGGTGCCATCTGCAATGATATTGGCAGCAACCCCGCCATCCTGAACTGCCTATTTGACCAAAATTCCGGAGCCACCGTGGGTGGCGCAATCGCTAATATTGACCACTCCTCACCCACAATCCAGGCCTGTGTTTTCAGAGGAAACAGCGCCAGCGAGGGAGGCGCCATCATCAACGATCTGGACGTGATCCCCAACATACGCAGCTGCCTTTTCGTAGGCAACACAGCCCGGCGTTTTGGCGGCGCGATTATGAATTTGAATAATAGCACACCGCAAATCACCCATAGTACCTTCGTTGACAATACCGCCAATCTTGGTTTCGTCTTAGAAGAAGACGACAGCGTATCTACAATTGAGAATAGTATCTTCTGGAATAATCCATCTATAGCATTCGGTGGAACAAATGATCCGGTTGTCAATTACACGATTGTGCAAGGCGGATACGTCGGTGGCGTAGGCAACATTGATATAGACCCACAATTCCTCGACGCAGATGGCCCGGACAACGACCCCATGACTCAGGACGACAACAATTATCAATTGGCTTGCGATTCACCAGCCATCGACACTGGCGATCCAGCGTTCACCGCTTTATTGAACGAATTGGATCTAAACGCAATGCCACGCATTCTCGGTAATGACGTCGATCGCGGCGCTTACGAATTCTTGCCGCTTACGCCAGGGGATTTTAATAATAATAGCTTGGTAGACCTCATCGATATCGCCCGATTCAACACATGCATGAGTGACAGCTTACCAACAAGAGAATGCCTATGCGTTTTTGATCTCGATGAATCTGGCACGATCACTATCGACGATTTTGCTTTATTTCAGACACTATTAACTGGACCGTAAGACATACCGATCAGCCCTGAGACATGGCGTTCGGACTTACTGTATCAGCGCAATGAAGTCAGTGTAGTCAGATAGGTCGATGTCGCCATCGTTGTCGATGTCGCCAGCCTGACATCCAGATTCGAGTATAATATCTGCAGAAGAGAAGCACCGTTGAAAACGCTGCACATCAGCAAGGTTCACGAGTCGATCACCATTAAAATCACCGTTGCCGCCAGATGCCATCCCAATGACAATTTTCGCGGGATGAATGGTTTCAAATGGGTGGAACGCAAATTCGCCATCAATGATACCAGTCAAAGATGAGGAAGGGACGCCATCAACCCCCGTGTCGAAATCAATGGTATAAGTCCCAGCGGAATCTATTGGAACCTCGACAATAAGCGTACCAAATAGCGCTCGTTGCCCAACATCAATCGGCCCGTTGGCGGTAAATATTAATGTTGAAAAGATGTAGTCCAGTCCGGAGAAATTCATAATCGTATCGGCATTCATACCCGAAAAGACAAAGCCCGGATTGTCCACGCATAATCCTTCGGTAGCATTATCGCATGGATGTAAACTTGAACAGAACCTTTCGCTGATCGAACAACGTTTGTCCGGCACGAACGCCCCCACGTCACACGTATCACCATCCGTCGGACAACCAAGCCCTGCATTCACTGCGCAATCTAGCAGCGGATTGGCCGGGTATCCAACTGGAAGAACGGGCACGCCGTCGCCACTACAATAACCAAATCCATCCACCTTCGCTGAAACATTTATCACGTTACCATCACCCACCGAACCCCAACCTGAAACATATAGCGCCAACTCTATCGTAACGCCACCGTCACTCACGGTAATGCTATTCCCAGAAATCACAGCGGTGCCTGAGCTATCAGAAATAGGCACAAGATCAAGCGTGAGTAGTTGACCGGCCAAGCAAACGTCGGCCTTTGCAAATAAGATTGCTGCAACCACAAAATACAGATGAAAATTCTTCCGCGATACGTACATTTCCTCCCTCTTCCGTCCACTACCGTTTGCAACGCCAATTCAGACGCAGCCCGATTGTAACAAAATCAGTGGCCAATTGCTCGCAAAAAATCGAATTAGGATAAAAAGACTGGTCAACCTAGGAGATGAAAAATAAATAGGCACTGGAATTTGAACGAGTTATCGGCTAATCACACAAAACAAGGGCGTCCCCTGCGCTGTCACTACTACTTTCCAGTACAACACCTTCTACAGACATTAATACGGAAGTACGGCTGGCATAACCATCACGCGCATCGTTAAGACTCTGGTAGTCCCATTTCTTCCGCTGCCCCCAAACCCTCGCGGGCACCATACAAAGCCAGCTCCACGCGATAGTGGATGTCGAGCTTACGCATGATACTCGTACAATGATTCTCCACCGTCTTAGGAGTGATATGACTCACCAAAGCTATCTCACCATTTGGCATACCTCTGGCTACATACGAAAGTATTTCCAACTCACGCTTTGTAAGTTGTGACAGCCGCGTGGGCACAGCACTACCCCTCGATCGAGATTCAAATGTCAGTACCCGCTCACGTAATTCTGGAGAAAAATATGTATGCCCCGAAACTACGCGCCTCAAACCCTCGACCAAGGATTGCTGATTTTCGCTCTTTTTGATAAAGCCTTGAACACCGACCGACAAGGCCTGGTCAATTTGCTTGTCTTGGGCGTACGCCGAAAAGATAACAATCTTAACCCGCGGATCAATCTTCTTTACCATGCGCATAGCTTGAAAGCTATCCATGCCCGGCATGATTAGGTCGCAAATTACCAAATCTGCTTGCTGCCTTTGAACGACGGCACTCGCATCGTCAGCTTTTTCCAGAGACGCAACAACCTCAAAATCTAAACACTGTCCCAGCACGCGGGCCAACGAATCTCGGATCAATGGATGATCATCTATGATCATCACTCTGGTTATATGAACTGGCTTTTGCATATCTTTCTCAGACTGCACGTTCACTTAAGACATAGGCGCACAGCAACGTGAAATCGTTACGCCCCCAAAATGACAGAATAGGCACCATCTTGCCGCATAGCTGATCCGAACGGATCAACTCTCCCCGATACAGTAGATTTACAATATAGTGTGCGCATGTACCCATCTTCGTCAAGTACTACATAATAGTGTGAGTAATGCTGTGTAAATATATCGCAGTGCCAGACAGTATGGCACCCAACTGAAAATGCGTTGTAAATAGATGTTTTCAACCACGCCTTGAATTGATCAATCAAGGGGGGTTTCCCTAGAGCGAGCTATCTAGTGCCTGTAATGTGACACTAGCCGTTCTCAATAGAGAGAAACATACTAGCGATTTGAGACGGCATTGTTAAGCTGCGCATCTTTGCTATTCGTGATTGATGCCGCGATGACTTCCGCTGCTTCATCGTGACCAATAGGCGTCCAATGTTGATCGTAAGTAAAGTACACCTGTTTACCAGCTAGTGCAGCTTCACGTAGGTGAGGCGTTAACCCTACGAAGGAGATGGATTCACTCCGACAGAAATCCCTAACAACATTTTCGCGTGCGCCAGCGCGCGACAACAAGTTTTTTAATAACACGCCCGCGGGCGGTAGCTCTTTTTTGACACTCATCCCCGTGAAATCCCTAACTTTTTCCGCAGGTAATCGATCTGCAACCAACGGGAGTGTCACATGAGCCTTCGTTGGCGCGAATACAACAACCAATCGCGCCCCAATTTCGCGACACACTTCATTGGTTTGTAAAAGCTGGCCACGCGGATTTAGCCAATGCTTATCCACCTCAAACGTTGCTTGGCTCTCATACAAGTCCCGCAACTGCTTGGGTGCAAACGTATAAGCCTTACCGTATTCCCCTGCAGGAATGCGTAACGGCAGCCAATCGATCAGCTCAATACCACGAACTGACGCGCTAGAACCCGCCGACTCAAACGCGCCTATCAGTACACGATCAATCGTTTGCCTGATCGGTGATTGCTTGAAATATTCCTCGACAAGTTTCGATTTCGAAGGTTTCATCCGCTTTCGATCTGTTTTCGCCGACCGAAAGTCGTTACCCTCGTAGACCATACAGACGACATATTTCGGTTTAAGCTCTTTTCCGTATGTTTTTAAGGATGCCAAATAGTGCAGCGGATCGTATCCTGACATACCAAGGTTGTAGACAGATAGTCCTGACTTCTCAGCCAACCGAACGGGCCAAGGATGCTCGTCCGACACCCCCGATCCCTCCGCAAACGAATCGCCCAATGCAATTACGTCATACTGTTCCAATTCGGTCGTATTTCTAAAACCTCGAGCGTCTGTGGTGAGCGTACATGGGATCGGTGGATAACCCTGCGGCGCATTCGGAAAAGTAAACGCCGCCTCGGGGCGATCTTTAAACTCTACCGATAGGCTGATATTCGGCTGGCGATGATACGCCAACTCGTCCTTGATATAATGTCCCGGTTGTGGCACCCGCAGCATAAAATCGACAAACAGCATAGTCGGGGTAATCACCATCAAAGAGGCAATCACCCGGAACCAGCGTCGCTTATATGCTGCGCCGATCGACCAGTCGATATACAACGTCACGACAGAAAACATCGCGACCCCGATGATCCAATAGAAGTGCGTCCTCGAATATCGACCCAGCAGCGTAGGCCGATCGCGCACGATCTGCTCGACG
>JAJDDW010000112.1 GCA_029260115.1 Phycisphaerae bacterium
GGGAAAGCTCTGCTCATCAAGGTCGATGCCATCTTCCGCCTGTTTGTTGTCAGTGCGGCGTTAAGGTTTGATGCGTCGGCTGCCAGGCTGAGGTTTGGCGCTAAGAAAGTACGATTCGCAACTGCCGACGAACTTCTTGACATGACTGAGTTGGTGCCCGGGAGTGTTCCACCATTCGGCCAGCCTATACTGCCATTCGATTTGTTCGTTGATGAATCAATTATCGCCAATGATAAGATCGCCTTCAACGCCGGGTCACTTACTGAGTCGATCATCATGTCCGTGGAAGACTACGTGCATGTGGCGCAACCGGAAGTGTTTTGTTTCGCTGCGCGTTCCTGAGCTACCATAGAAAACCGTTTCATCTGAAACATTGCACCACCCTTTGCCTCGCCGGTCAGTAGAAGAGGGATCGGGTCTGATCAGTACATTCTGCCATGGCATACAGCACTCTTGTGCACGAGCATTCGCTGCTGGAATTGCGTAGCAGTCTGTTGAAGATCTCCTTGACGGGCTGCTAATCCTTCCCCCACCCTTTGCCAGTAGGCAAAGAATGGGGCACCGGGCGGATGGCGGGCAAAAGTCCGCCCTACTCGTCTACAAAATTTACTTCTTTGCTAAACTGGCACATACTAATTCTTTGTCGTTCCTTGCAAAAACATGCTTGTTCGCGAAGGCAGGGTGTGACCAGCAGACGCCGCCACGGCGGTTTAGTTGGTCTAACGTTGGTTCGATTAACTTTGTTCGGCTAATTTCTTTATAGCCTTTCGGCGAGAGTTCGCTAATGATGAGTTCACCCTTCTCGTTGAACATCCAGACGTTGTCTTCGTGTTCGATAAAATGAATCGTCGCCCAGCGTGCTTTGGGTACCGCTTCTTGAGATTCCCACACGCGATCGCCGGTGGCTAATTGCAGGCAGCGCAATTCGCCGTAGCTGTCGCAGCCATAGATATAATCGCCCTTGATGTACGGGGTGGATATGATCGAATGCAAAGCGATGGTATCCTTTTCGCTAGGCCCGGCCCGCTGCCACACTTTCGAGGCAGCTAACTTCTTTTGGTCCAATTGAATCAAAAGCGAGCCGTCAAAAAAAGTGGTGAAAAACATCTTGTCGCCAATGGTTACGGGGTCAGAGATGCCGATAATCATTTGTTTGGGCGGGTGTGGTAATTTCCAGTGAACCTCACCGGTTTGTGGGTTTAAGCCCACAATATGCTCGCCAGTTTTGACAACCAACACGCTCCTACCTGCTTGATAAACGACTTTTGGTGCCACGTATGAGGCATTATCAGAAAGTGCTCTCCACCGCTCCTCGCCAGAAACTTTGTCGAAGGCCACCAGGCAGGCATCAGGCTCACCCCCGATTTGTACGATGAGTAAGTTTCCTACAATGATCGGAGATGCAGAGATTCCCCAAATCGGCATCCGGATATTATATTCCTTCGCTAAGTCCTTATGCCACATCACAGCGCCACCCAAAGTATCAAAACAAAATAGATCGCCCATCGTGCCGAGAGAATAGGCCCTCTTTTGGTGGACCAGCACCGACGCACGTGGGCCTGCGTCGTAACCAACATCACGATAGTCGCAATCGTAAACATGTGTCCAAATTTTCTTGCCCGTTTTCTCGTCGATGCAATGTACGCGTTCTACCTGTTTAGGCTTTATTACTCTATCAGTCACGTACACCTGGCCATCAGCCACGGTTGGGCCACTATACCCGCTTCCGATCGGGGTTCGCCAAACATAATCCAACTGAGGCTTGTCAAAATTGTTGACAATCCCCTTCTCTCGCCACACCCCGTCGCCCGTAGGCCCGCGCCACCTGGGCCAATCATCGCCGCGGGCATATGTCGTGGACATGAGACCGATAACGATTATGGCAAGGCTACAACGTTTGATCCGCGACGGCTGGTAGAAATTCATATTTTTTCTCTCCACAATGTCTGACAAGCATTCAATAACGTCTATACTAATTCATATAGGTTCAACGACAAACTGGGCCGGTACAGTTTATGTCTAAATATGCAGGGATAGCGTAACCGTCATGTATCAATCTAAGATTTTGGCATCTCAGAGGGGGAGCTCAAGCATTGTTCGCCAAGGCTAGTATCCACATTTTCGCGATTTGCTTACTGGTATGCGGTTTCTCGACTGGCGTGCATGCACAAGCGGTCGGCAGTGATATTGTCGCGTTGCCCGGTTCGGACGGCCATTCGGCGGTGGACATTAAGACGGCTAGGCAATGGCGCGATTGGCTTAGCCAGCGGTCTATTGATGCTACGCGCTGCGGAAGTGATCTGAGTCAAGGCACGTTTTTTCTCGATAATTTAACACCACAACAACAAGTGCTGCTCGAAGACAACGGCTTTAGCATTCTACGACATCTTGAGGCGACGCCGCTCCGTACTTCGCTCCGTACAAACTCGCAATATTTTGATCCTTCCGAGATCGAGGCCATGCTCGCGCAGATTGAAGTCGACTACCCAACCATCGCACGACGCTTCATTGTTGGTACGACAGCAGAGGGGCGAAGTATTTTCGGATTGGAAATCTCGAATAATCCTGGTATCGACGAGGACGAGCCAGCTATTCAATTTAATGGGCAGCATCATGCGCGGGAAGTGGCGACATCACATGTGGTGATGGATGTCATTAGCACGCTCACGAACGGTTATGGCTCTGATACACAAATAACTTCTTGGGTGGATAATTACAAGACGATATGCGTGCCCATGGTCAACCCTGACGGCGTGCAGTATGTCTTTGACGTTAATAGCTTGTGGCGGAGAAACCGGATGGTGCATACCGGTTGTACGGGTGTGGACCTAAATCGAAATTATCCATACTTATGGGGGCCAGGGTGCGGGTCGAGCGGGTCTTGCAATGATCTATATCGTGGGCCCACGCCAAATTCCGAATTAGAAACTCAGAGCATGATTGCCCTGGCGCAGCAGTTCCACTTCGTCATGGCTACTTCCTATCACGGATTTGGCCGATTTATCGATTATCCGTATGCCTGTGCCGATGGGTCGCCCGCATCTCTCATGCCTGAACATGGCGTGATAGACGAAATGATGCGCGGGGTAGCAAACGGCATTTTTGCTGTCGATGGCGTGCTGTATTCGGTTTTTTCGCCAGTCCCGCTCGGCGGCGTCAATGGGGACGATACCAGTTGGTATTATGCTAGTTTGGGCACCTATTCGTTCATTGTAGAGGTTGGTTCTAACAGCGATGGGTTTGAGCCATTGTTTGGTCAAGTTTCCGGAATCGTAGCGCGAAATCGTGGTGGATGGCAATATATGTACGAAAGGCTGGGGCAGGCACGCATGGACGTACACGTTACGGATGGCTGCAGCGGTCAGCCCATGGAGGCGGAAGTTACCCTGACGGACTTTGCTTTTGATAGTGGAGAGTCTCCACGACGCACGTTTTTGCCTTTTGGCCGATGGACATTTATGACGGAGGCTGATGTGAACTATACCCTTCGAGTTTCTGAGCCTGGGTTTTTGACGCAGGACATTGCAGTCTCGGTAGGGAATCAACCCAGTTCTGTACAAGTAACTTTAGCACGCATCAACCCACCGCCCGAAGGCTGCGCCGCCACTAATATGGTGCCCGCGATGTCAAATTGGGCAATAGTGACCATGTTTTTACTTACGGCGGTGTGTGGCTCGATCATTGTGCGCCAAAACGCTGACAGAATTACATTCGATAGCTAAGTCCTTTTCACAGGTCTCCTCCTATCGCTCATGTTTAAAAAAATGTCTGACTTTTATTATTGTTGAGCGAGGTGAAATCGCCCTTTATCCGCTTGTAGCCCTACGCTCGCAGGTTCTTCTCCCATAGGCAGTTGCGATAATTTCACAGGATAAATCACAACAGGTTTTTCTGGTTTAGTGTGTCATTTTTGAGCGCGACATGATTCGCGGTGACGTTGTAGACGGTTGTGATTTATTTCTGCTCCGATATACTTGGAACTCTTATGGCGAAACGAAAAAAAAAATCAGAATCACCGGGCGAGCCGGAACCTAAAAGGAGTATAGAAATGGCTGGTGAAAAGAACACCTTTGCAACTGTCATCGGAGCGGATGCTGTGCTCAAGGGCAACCTGCATTTGACCGATGGGGCTCAGATTCTAGGAAAAATCGAAGGCGAACTCGAAGCTGATGGAGAATTGTTCATTGGTGAGGGCGGTTCGCTGCACGGTGATGCGCGGGCGCAATCCATCCATATAGATGGACATGTAAACGGTAATGTGAAAGCTGCGGCTAAGGTTCAACTAGGTGCTTCAGCTAGGCTCGAAGGCGACCTTGAGACGGCTCGCCTGGAAGTTTCGGAAGGCGCTGTATTGGTTGGACACTGTACGGTCGGTATCGACGCTAAATCGGCCGCGGAACAAAACGTCGTAAAAACGGTCAGTACTACGGCCAAGCCAAACGGCTCGGACAGTAATAAGTCTAAGTATAGTGAATCACGCTTGCGATAATCGAAATAACCGCTACGAGCCATTTGGCTGAATGAATATCAATATCAGTCCACGATCAATCGTGATCGTGGACTTTTTTTTATGCGGGAATGCGCGTGAGATGACGTTGTCGGCATGGCGCCGCTTGCCATATATTGAATCGCACGGTTTTTTATTGGATGGGATTAAATGCTGGAAGCAATAACAGCTAATCGAGGCATGAACAGTCGGGAGTTGTATTGCGAATTCGTTTTGCATACCAATAATCTCCTAAGATCGCTCAAGCTGAAGCATGCGACTCGCTTTGCTTGACTAAGGTGTGCGCTGATTACGCGACTACTATAGGTGCCAGTAATATGAATAATGACAAAGCAGCAATTATCACAGCTGCGAGCCAAGGCTTAGGGGCTGCATGTGCCAATGTACTGGCACTGCGAGGCTATCATGTAGCTATCATGTCTAGATCGCAAGCCGGTGTGGCGCTAGCCGAGGCGCTAGGCGGAATTGGTATGACAGGCTCCGTGACTAACGTCGATGATCTCAGCGCGCTCGTCGACATGACGATGGACAAGTTTGGTCGCATCGACGCTGTAGTCAATAATACGGGCCATCCGCCCAAGGGGGCCTTGCTGGAAATTAGCGATGACGATTGGCATGGCGGCTTGGACTTGGTCATGCTCAATGTAGTGCGTATGAGCCGACTGGTCGCGCCCATCATGCAAGCGCAAGAAAACGGCGGCGCTATTGTCAACATCTCCACATTCGCGGCGTTTGAGCCGAGTGCCTCTTTTCCGGTATCAGCCACTTTGCGAGCCGCGTTGGCTGGGTTTACGAAACTCTTCGCCGATCAATTTGCCAGCGATGGCATCCGCATGAATTGCGTATTACCCGGTTTTATGGACAGCTTCCCTACCGACGAAGCCATCCGCGCGTCTATCCCCTTGGGTCGATATGGGCAGGTGGAGGAAATAGCCAATACGGTTGCGTTTTTGCTATCTGAAGATGCCAGTTATATCACGGGTCAAAACATACGCGTAGATGGCGGGCTGACTCGATCAATCTGATGTGACGAAGATTACAGTTTGTTTAGCTTATTTTCCATCGCCGGTTGGCAACTTCGGTTTGGCAGACGATTCGTTGGCAAATGTGAAGGACCGAAGTACTTTCCACACGTTATGATCCTTAAGCTTGGGAGATACTTGGGCAACAATCAGCGTGTGGTTGTTGGCAGTATCGACATGCGTTTGAATATCAAGCTGTAAGCGTACAGGTTTGCGGGTCACGAAAGCATCGATCATAGGAATCGTAGCTTTGAAATGATATACTTTGCCTAGGGTTTCTCCAGTCGTTACGTCTGCGGTAATGGAAGAGAAATCCGGCTTTTCCTCATCTTCTCCCCATACCGCGCGACATAAGCCACGATAGTATTTGGTCAGTAAATCTTTCAGCAAAGCGGCATCTACATTATGGATGCCGTCTAACTTCATGGCAAAAATATAAGTAAAATACGTTTCAGACTTGGCGTTGAACATGCCGGGCGCGAATCGTAATTCCTCAAAGCCGGCGTAGGTAATATCTGGGGCAAACGAAAGAGGAAAATCGATGCGCTCATATTTCCATTCTTCAGGCGTCTTGGGGAGAATGTCGTCAGCACGAGCCATCGGCACAAGTAACAATAGCACAACTATCCCACAGGCCGCCCATTTTCTTGACGTCATATTCTATCTCTCCTCTGAAATGAAAATGTTCTGCATCTCGATAGATTCGCAAGTTGGTCTACACGTGCTTCAAGTCGTGCCCCATTTTATCTTTTTTAGTTTTGAGATACGGCTTGTTGAATTCGTTTGGTACAATCTCCAGCGGCTCTTGTTTTTCGATGGTAATGCCATACACCTCAAGACGGTTCACCTTCTTGGGATTGTTGGTGAGTATGCGGAGTTTACGCAGGCCCAGGTCTCGCAAAATGTGCGCCCCGACGCCGTAGTCGCGGCGATCAGCAGGAAAACCAAGCTTCACATTGGCCTCGACCGTATCATAACCTTGGTCCTGAAGCTCGTAGGCGCGGAGTTTGTTATGCAGACCAATGCCCCGCCCTTCCTGGCGTAAATATAGCACCACGCCTTTACCAGCTTCTTGAACTAGTTTCATGGCAGCATCTAGTTGGTCACCGCAATCGCATCGCTTTGAATGAAATACATGGCCCGTCATACACTCCGATTCCACACGTACGAGCACAGCATCGTCGTGTACGATTGGTTTGCCATGTGCATCTAGATCGCCCACGCCACCACAACACAGCGCAAGATGCGGTTCTGGATCGACGGGCGAATGATATTCAATTAACTCAAACTCGCCGAACTCCGTGGGCAGTTTTATCGATACGCCGCGTTCGACAAAAGTTTCGCGCTGCATGCGATATTCGATGATGTCCGCTACCGAATAAATGCGTATGTCGTGCGCTTTGGCTAATTTTTGAAGGTCAGGCATGCGTGCCATAGACCCGTCATCGTTCATGATTTCAATAATGACAGCCATGGGATCAAGGCCTGCGAGTCGACACAAATCGACAGAGCCTTCAGTTTGACCAGCCCGAACAAGCACACCGCCATCCTTGGCCATCAAGGGGTTGATATGACCAGGCCTAACCAAATCTGTTGGTACGGTAGCCGCTGCTGCTGCTACCTCGATGGTTTTAGATCGATCGGAAGCGGATACCCCAGTGGTAACACCAAAGCGCGGGTGGGCATCTACCGTAACCGTAAAGGCTGTCGCGAATTGCGATGTATTTTGTGGCGTCTGCATGTGCAAATTAAGTTGCTCGCAGCGGGTACTTGTCATGGGCAAGCATAATACGCCGCGTCCGACCTTTAGCATGAAATTGACTGCTTCGGGCGTTATTTTTTCGGCGGCCATGACAAGATCGCCCTCGTTTTCACGATCTTCATCATCCAC
This sequence comes from Phycisphaerae bacterium, assembly GCA_029260115.1. GTDB lineage: Bacteria > Planctomycetota > Phycisphaerae > UBA1845 > UBA1845 > JAJRPG01. The sequence goes on from JAJDDW010000112.1 coordinate 7,421, forward strand.
TAAAATTACAAAATTGCCAGCATTGAGGTCTGTAAAAGCCTGTTCAATGTCACTGCACGGGGTTGCGTCGCTCATGATTACATTTCCTACAGGCCATCGAACATTGCGATGCTATCACTTCAGATAATAGCCAATCGCACGACGACCACAAAGAATGGCATGGTAGCGTAAAAAGGCGCATTTAACAACGCTCAGCCAAAGTCAGCGCTTATGAATCATGAATTAAATCATGAAATAAGCCGCTTGTGGGGTTATTGCGAGGCTTGGATATTTTCAGTGACCCCATTGTCTCTGTTCAAACGTTGCGCCATTAAATGCATCTTAGCCGCACTCGCTGCCACAGCTTCGTAGTTAGTTGGTTGCTGCAATATCTCATGTCTACCATCAGGACTTTCAATAGCTATAGATGGCAACGTCAGCACACCAAATTCTGATATGTGTACGTCCCTGGACCATCCGCTGACATCTATACGACACATGACGGCGTCGCGCAACTGTCGAAACACCATGTGATGCTTCAGCAATTTATTCATGCGTCCCCAGTCTTGAGAAAATCGTCTAACATAAACCACGAGCAATGGCTTGCCAGATTCTTGTGCCATTCGCCTGGCGGTGGCGACGTTGTCGACCCAATCGTAGCGAGCGCGACGCACGATATGCGGATCCATGACAGTGGCCTGTCCTGGGCAATCGGATTTTTCTAAGAACTGCGTCAATTGATCTACGGTCCGTACACCTTCTTGGGCATGATGCGAGCCATCCAGTCGTGCGATAATTACAGACGGGGCACGCGAGATTCCAAATTGGGCAACGTATCTTCGGTCGAATGCTGATTGACGATAAAGGCGACAGCATACGAATTTTTCCAGCCATGGCTTTAAGACTGGATCTTTCTCCCAATCAACAGAGGGGTTATGCGCGGTAGGTAGCGTGTCACTATAATAGATGAAGAGTGGTTTTGGATTATTCGCGATGCGACTTTCTGCGGTGTCGTAGTCTGTGGCCCAACCATCTTGATTGGAAGCATGCATGGTTGCACAACTAGGACAAGAAAATAAAAAAACCAGCCCAATAAGCATTCTTGGCCAATGCAGGTCCGCATGTCCACTGTTTGACATTAAAATTTACCTCTCAATCAACCCGACAATTAAGTAGCGTCACTCATTGGATTGTCGCACACTATGTGCCACAAACCCAGTGAGCAGCGCCGCCGCTTAAACCCAACAGTCTTGCAGTGTATAAAGTGGCGGTAACGATGACAAGTATTTGCCTGTGATGGCCGCAGTTGCAATCACTTGAAGATAATCTGCAGGATAAGTAGATGCTTGCGATCGCGCATGCCCGCATGAACGTATTGATTTACATGCAGGCCAATTCAAAATCTCGGTCGGCGTTGGAGAAACGATCTGCACCGGATTTCATGCAAATATCATCACCAAGCTCGTAGGCTAACAGCTCGAATTGTGCCTGGCATCGAAGAAATGAATCAACGATGTTCGGGTCAAATTGTGTACCACGCATCTCAAGTATGATTGATCGGGCCCTTTCGTGAGGCATGGACTTTTTATACACCCGTTTCGTCGTCAAGGCGTCATACACGTCAGCCAGCGAGGCTATCCGTGCAGACAGAGGGATATCTTCCCCCTCTAATTCTTTGGGGTAACCATTTCCATTCCACCATTCGTGATGAGCGCTAGCCACTTGCTCAGCCATGTTCAAAAATGATACATCCGGTGCGCGTTCGATGACGGAATGGATGGTGGCGGCCCCAACCTCTGCGTGCGTACGCATGATGGCCATTTCCTCGTCTGTGAGTCTACCTGGTTTATTGAGTATGTAGTCTGGAACAGCGACTTTTCCAATATCATGAAGTGGCACCGCCCGGCGCATATCGCGAATAAACTGATCGGTAATCGCTGATGCGTATTGCGGTAACACGCGGAGGTCTTCTGCCAGTAGTTGACAAAATTGCATGACGCGATCGAGGTGCTTGCCGGTATCAGAATCTCGATACTCCGCGAGCTTCGCCATGGCAAAAACGATGGAGTCACGAGCTTCGTCGCGCGATCTTCTGGTTAAACGCTCCTCAAGGGCTTCGGCAGAAATACTGGCCACGAGGTCTAGGTACTCTAATTCTGCTAGTGAAAACGTCCCCCCCCCTGGCCTGCCTGATGCAATGAGAATACCAACATGCGACGCTGAAGTTAGCAACGGTTTGCAAATGGCAGGGCCGCTAGCGAACATGCCCATGGGGTCGCTACCTGCGAAGTCTTTGATCTCCTGCGTGGTTTGCAATACGACGGCTGAATGCCCCGCTAACACTTTGGCTATGTTGGAACCGTTCTTGATCGGCGGCAATTTTTTCTTGGCATCTACATTTAGGCCAACCGAGCAAATGACAGATAAGTCCCCCCCGCCTTTTGGCGCTAACGCGATGACAATTCTTCGGCAGCCAGAAAGCTCAGCCGTGATGGCAGCAGTCGTGCTGGCCACGGCGTCTAAGTTTGAAGATGATGCCAAGCCCTGACAGAACTCAAGTAGGATAGATAGTGCCCGGGCCTGGTCACCTCGAATCCTATTGCTATAGGACAGTTCTTTTTTGCTCCGGTACACATCCACCATATTTCGTATTTGTGTGACAAGCTCACGATGTTTGTAAGGCTTAGCGATATAAGCATGCACGCCAGCCAATAATCCGGCTTCGATTGTATCAGTCCCTGACGCGCTACTGGCCATGATGATGGGAATGTCTCGCGCCTCTTCGTCTTGTTTCAATCGGCGGGTGCATTCGAGGCCATTTAGATTGGGCATTTCGTTGTCGAGTAAGATAGCGTCAGGTTGAAATTGCTTGATGCGATCGAAAGCCTCAAGTCCATCGCAAGCTTCGTCAATTTCAAAACCTTCATCTTCCAGCAACTTACGACAAAAAGCTCGAATAAATTGGTCGTCGTCGACGACCATGATACGTGGCCGCACCAATAGTACCGAGCCAGGTCGGTTGGAATCCAAGTCTACAACTTCTTGCGACCCAGTATCAGAAAATTGGCGGTTCGCACGCTCACGGTCGGCCCGACACACACGATTACGCCCAGTTTGCTTGGCGGCATATAACGCCATATCAGCTGCAATCATCAATTCATCTGGCGTGTTTAGCCACGACGATTTCCCTGCCACACCAACGCTAACGGACATGCGAATATGTAGTTGTTGAATTTGTATGATATGGCTATCAATACTTCTTCGCATTTTCTCTGCCCAGGTAGAAGCGGCAGATTCATCCATACCTTCTAGTATGATCAGAAATTCCTCGCCCCCAATGCGTGCCACTACCCCACCATCCATCTCCAGCAATTCTTTTGCGAGTACTTTTAGTACATGATCTCCACCAGCATGCCCATAGGTGTCGTTAAATCTTTTGAAGTGATCAATATCGAGTATTAAACATGATAGCGGGCTTTGGTCTTGTTCTGATTGATGCCAACTTGCGTGAAGTTTAACAATCGCTGCGCGACGGTTCATTAATCCCGTGAGCATGTCAGTGTTAGCTATTTGGTTAAGTTTTTCGTTGACATTCAGCAATTTATCGTGAGAGACAGCCAACTCGGCATTGACCCGATGATTTTCCAAAGATTGACTATCTACGTCTGCTTGAAGGTCAATTATCCTCTTGGCCGCCCGCAATCTAGCTACCAATTCCTTCGGTCGGATGGGCTTAGGGATAAATTCGTCGACGCCAGCCTCGAATGCTTCAACAACCCCTTTACCTCCGGATGCGACAGCGGTCATCAAGATGATATAACAACTGCGAATGCCATCGCTCTTGCGAATTTGTCGACACAACTCCATGCCATCCATGCCTGGCATTTTCCAGTCAGTAACTACCACTGGATGATCTACTTCTCCGAGGACACGCATCGCCTCTTCGCCGCTGTGGGCTATGGTCACGATGTGCCCAGCTCGCGTCAGATATTCGTGGACCAGAATAGCTTGCGCCGGATCGTCATCGACGACAAGAATGCGCATGGGTGTGGAGGTCAAACTGGTCATTTAGTGCCCGACTCTTCGTCTTAAAGATGGATGGCAACTGCCCGCATGTTGATTCGGCAACATGACGGGTGCAATACGAACATTACTTGTACATCGTCGAATCTGAACTGAAACTGAGTATTCGCGCCCCGCGGATAACGCATTATCGTACTAAACGTGAACTTGTAGCGTCCTGTAATAACTGCTCAATAATATGCCACCAAACTGATAAACCGCCTCTTAACTATCACCTTTCTAATCACTCATATTTTCGGTCGTTGCAGTAAGCGGAGTTATAAACGAGTAAGCGTCACTGCTCTCTGGGACTATGCTGATTACAAATTCTCCTACGCCCTATAATCGACATTTGTCGGTATTCGTGTTATCAATCTATATAACGAGTTAATGACTTTGTAGGCGGCTCCGTGTAACACGAGCGTGCGGGTCGCGCGAAACGAAAAATTTGAGTGTAAGAGGAAGTCGAATATGGCCACAGCCCCAGTTTCACAACAATTAGCCCCTTCCATGGTAGAGGCTGCGAACCAATACGAGCGGGTTATCCGTGAAGTCATTGGCCAAGCCGCCGTATCGCTGACGCTGTATGGCCGAGTGACCACGCCGGCGTTCGATGAGCGGCGGCACACTGCGCGGAGCGTTCTCTTACTTAAACAGATCGATTTGGGCACCTTACAACAGCTAGCCAAGCATGGTGTGGCCCTGGGTAAGCTCAAGTTTGCCGCCCCTGTCATCATGACCACAGAATATATCAAGGAATCGCTCGATACTTTCCCGCTCGAGCTTCTCGAAATAGCTTCAACCGGGAACATCCTATTCGGAGATAACCACTTTGCTGATCTAACTTTCGAGGATTCCCACATACGCTTACAGACCGAAAGAGAGCTGAAAACCTCGCTGATTGGCATGCGTCAAGGCTTGCTGGCTTCTACAGGTCAGGAAAAATTGCTTGGTGCCCTGGTGATGGATATTGGCGAAGGTCTCCTGCGACCAATTCGTGGCCTGCTTTGGTTGCAAGGCCACCGTGAAACGATGGATGTCGAGACCATGCTCTCGAAAACAGAAATCGTGGTCGCAGCTAAAATTAACGGAGTACGATCCGCGCTTAATCCGTCGGAACCACATGGGTGGAAAGAATTCGAGCAGCTCTACGCTGATGCCGAATCGCTAGGAAAGTTGACCAATGATCTATAGCCTACGCATAGTCATAGCTTGGATGATGTTCTCATTGGCGATGCTCAGTGCCACAGCCATTGCAGAGGTCACAATTCCGGATACAGGCGCATACGTTGTAGACCAAGCCGGACTTATCTCTGCGGATGTGGAGCGGCAACTTGATACGTGGCTACGCGAGTTAGAGCGCAAGACTACGGCGCAGGTTAAAGTGCTTACGGCTTCAACTACTGATGGGGAGGACTATCAGGAGTTTGGCATGCGACATGCCGAGCTATGGAAGCTTGGTAAGAAAGGTAAGGACAATGGCGCACTCATTGTGCTTATCCCCAAAAAACCTGGACAAAAAGGCGACGTATTTGTTCATACCGGATATGGAATCGAACCTATTCTGCCTGATTCATGGTGCGGTACGCTAGCTAGAAAAACGCGCGATAAATACTTCAAAACAGGCCATATCAGCGACGGCATGCTGGTACTAACCGTAAGCGTCGCAAATAAAATAGCTGATGAGGCGAATGTAAAGCTGACCGGCATCCCGAACTACAGGCATAGCGGGCGGCGCGGTGGCGGTGGCATAGTATGTGGAGGGCTGCTGCCGTTCATTATCATGATTATCATCATGTCGTCGTCGAATCGCCGGGGCCGACATCGCTCTCATTGGGGCGGCGGCGGTTTTTTACAGGCGATGGTTGTCGGTAGCCTGCTCAGCAGAACACTAGGCGGTGGCCGATCTTCTTGGGGAGGTGGCGGCGGATTCGGTGGTGGCGGTTTTGGCGGCGGCGGATCGTTCGGTGGTGGCGGCGGATTTGGTGGAGGTGGCGGTGGTGCTAGCTGGTAATAAATGCGATCAATGTGGATCAACCCTCGCTCGTAAGGCGAGCTTCTGTCCATCATGTGGCGCTCAAATAAAAAAAGTCGGAGGAAGCGATATGAAAATCGGAAAAGTATTACTCATTATGTTTGGCTCGCTCTTTCTTGGCTGTGCGGTCATCGGCGGATGCGTCTATAACGGCTACAATAAAGCGGTAGCTCTGGATGAAAACGTCAGTAGTTCTTGGGCACAAGTTGAAAATCAATTACAACGGCGTTTCGAACTGATTCCTAATCTAGTTGAAACCGTCAAAGGCGTAGCCGGTCATGAGAAAGAGGTCTTCCTTGGCATCGCCAAAGCAAGAGAGTCCTATTTCCAGGCTAAGTCAACAGGTGATAAAGCAAAATCCGCCAGCGCGTTTGGCTCTGCGCTTTCTCGCCTGCTTGTCTTAAAAGAAACGTATCCGCAACTGAAAGCCAATGAAAACTTCTTGAAGCTTCAAGATTCAATCGAAGGTACAGAAAACCGCTTGGGCGTTGAACGCAAGCGCTACAACGACGCCGTAAAACAGTTGAACACCTTCACGCGAAAACTTTTAGGTCGATTTTATGCCGGCCTAGCCAGCGTAGAAAAAGCAGAATACTTCGAAGTGTCCGACGCGGCCAAAGAAACGCCGAAAGTAGATTTCAGTAACGGCTAACATACATCCTCCGCCGAGCCGCGGGCTTCAGCCCGCGCGGAGCCAAGAACGGCTTTAGCACGAACTTTCGGATTGACTCAACAATAGCCTGCCTGCCGTGAGGAGATATGCTACAGCGGTGGTATCATGACTGCGGCGGCCAAAAGACGTAATCATCCGAGCCGGTTTTTTCATCGGGCCTATCTTCCCACCGACGTGAATGAATGCCACCGTGATCAACCAAATTGTGCCGTCAACACAACAGCCTACTGTCAGCATGGGGGACGAGTTGCTTTCTAGTGTCCACCACCCGCCGCTGAGAGAGTGATAGCTATTCGCGAACGGCAGGTAATAAGTCGCACAACGAAATTATCAAGTCAAACTCGCCGTAATCCCTATAACCATTCGTGCATTCATTTATGGGCGGGAAACGTATGCCGCTGGCCATCTCACCCTGCAGCCTCGCATAAAGTTGATTACCGGCTGCGAATGGTCCAGTAATCTTACGGCGCAAAAAAGTAAAAAAAACAACAGAAATCCGCCGGAACCGTGCATACGATGGTAAGGAAATTCTAGTTACCAGAAGGGGAAGACAGAGATGTCATCAGAATACAATAAATCATCTAACGACATAGCGTTCGAATGGCTAACCGAGCCAGGTTCTGTGCAGGCCGCACAATTAGAGTTGGCCATGCGGCACTACGACAAGCCAGTATACGAGCCGGAAGATGTCGGCGCACATTTACTGAAAGCCCTATCGATGCCCATGGCCGGCTTCACGCATGGCACGACTAAGATCGACATAGCATCGCTAGCCATCGCAGTCATTACCTACGCAAGTACAATGGGTTGGGATGTCGTAGAAGAAATTGGACGGCCAAACTAACTCAGGCTGTCGATTCCCCTTCTACGCGTTGCATCAGCATTCGCGACATCCGGGGTATCGTTCCGGCCTACAGACCTTCCCCCGCCGTCGCCGCCCAGAGTTCATCCAACGTAGGTTCATCACCGCATTCCGGACAACGGGTTCCGCGCAGACCTGTTAGCAGATAGCCGCACTGTAAACATTTTGGCGTCATACCGTTAACACCCGACGCGATTTTCATTGGCCAATAACGAACGGTGCCCGCCATCCATATTCCCCAGCCGATGACCGGGATGAAATAGAATATGGTATCAAGGAATGAATGCCATTTGCCTGATATCAAAATGCCTAGGCTAGGCACTACCATGAGCGCCATAGCCCACAGCACAGTCTTCCATAATACACGTTGAGACCATGCAACAGCCCCCCACCAAATCCGTAGCCAAATGAGGACCGTTAACGTCGCAACTAGGGTGTACACACAGACAAAGGCCCGCGACTCTGAAATTCCAAATAATTCATCGAAAGCAAAAAATGAGATAAAAAATATCCCAAACATTGCGGGCAATATGCCAATAGATGCCACGACACGTACCACATTTTCAGGTAGACGACGATTACTGATCTGCCCACTATCAGAAACTTTTTTCATGTGTCGCCTTTCCCAAATCCACCAGACCCAGACGGAAACCCAAATCCAAACACCTACACCTACCTGAAATTGACTCAGTCGAAGCTCCTGATCCACGCACCCGCTATTCCACAAGGCTTGTCCATAAACAATTTGAACGAAAGGAATGAAGCTCACGATGGCCGTTAACCATTTTCGGCCAAGTGTCCATACGATGACTTTGCGCCAAATGGCGATGATCGCTGCGACCCACATCAACGCGGAAAAAAAGTTAGACCATCCGATGTTATCAATTAGCCTTCTTCCAAAAAAATCGACGCTGGCAACTGTGCCAATGGCTGCCAGCATTGGCACGATAGGTATAAGCACCAGCGAATAGACTAACCGCCGGGTGTTATCCCCCACGCGATATCCTGCTTTGATACCCTTCGCCTCATCCATATCCAGCTCATGAATTCCGTCAAAATCGCTTCAAACTTGCCCGTCTACCCAGCCGACCATAACATCATAGGCTATGAAGTACAGGCAATACAAATTGGGCAAGCCAATCACAAAAAGGCGGCGATATTCGAAGCTAGCTTTGGCTTTGGCAATATGCCTGAGCATATGTCTACCCGCATGCCAGCCTGAGAACACTGCGGCGAAAATTCCAACGACCACAACGACTGTTCCATCGCCACCACCACCAAGCGAGGTGCTCATCTTCCCATCTGAAATGCACGTAGACGATCAGACTTTAAACCAATTCGTCACCGAAGCTATGCAAACTTGCATCACAGGCGAATATGATGCGTTTCGTCTTCTGTGGAGCGCTCGTGAAGAACCGATGGCCCGCGGTGACTTCGATAAAGGCTGGAAAGCCATCGAAGAAATCCGCGTCCTCGCGCTGGAAAAAGTGAGGTTAGCCCCGGAAAAAGATCAAATATCTCAAACGCCAGAGCTGGTCTATGCGCTATATGCGAAAGTGAACCTAAACGCCGATCTCATATCGCCTCAGCAAAAACCTGAGCGCGATGCAATTTCGATGATCGTTCACGAACAGGGAAAATGGCGCATGGCCAAGGCGCCCAAGAAAATGCGCCATTGGCTAAAAACCCTAGTCGCGCCAACAGCCACTGACACGACTGCAAAACCTGCCCAAGCCGTGAGCCAAACCACGCCTATCACTACGCCGACGAACATGCCAGATTGAGTCGCGTTTCATTTTCATGGCCATCGCGCGGATCAAATGAAATCTACGTTGTCAAGGAAAATCTGCGCTAAATTTCACATCATGAAATCGTAGGAATCGTCTGAGAATTGTGTACTGCGCGCGGATACGAACGTTTCGCACAAGAAAATATTTTTTTCTTGCAATTGCATGCGCAATAGTACATAGTAAAGTTGAGGCCCTTGGCCTAGTGTTGGGCAAAACTAGTTCAACACCGCTACGAGCTGAAGCTCCATGACCGGCGGCGATTCCGGGTCGCGTGCTAATCGGATGGGGCTTCTTTTATGCGCGGTCCGAACGTGGGCCTTACATATACATGCCGCCGTTGACGTTAATCACTTGCCCCGTAATGAACGACGCCCCCTTTGAGGCCAAGAACCTCACGGCTACCGCTACTTCATCCGGCGTGCCCAGTCGATTCATAGGCGTCAAGCTTCGCACCGTGTCTAGCGCGTCTTTCGACACCGCAGCCGTCATATCAGTTTCAATAAAGCCAGGCGCAACTGCATTGATCGTCACGCCTTTACGGGCCACCTCACGCGACAAGCTTTTCGTGAACGCAATCAGTCCCCCCTTCGCAACGGCGTAATTGGACTGCCCAAAATTACCCATCTGTGCGACGATTGAAGAAATATTAACCACCCGCCCCCACTTCGACTCAACCATATCCGGGAGCAATTTACCTACCAGATTGAACGCCCCATCTAGGTTGACCATCAACACTTCATGCCAGTTTTCACGGCTTAGCTTCATAAACGAACGATCGCGCGTGATGCCTGCATTGTTGACTAAAATTTGAATCGTGCCAAGTTCTTCTTGTGCCTGATCGATCATGGCATCGGTTTGCTCGCTCTTGGAAACATCTGCTTTCATCGCGATCGCGCGCCGCCCCATCGCCTGAATCTGCTCGACTACCGCCTGAGCAGCGTCTACATTCTTCACGTAGTTGACAATGACATCGCTACCCGCATCCGCTAGCGACAGAGCGATGGCACGTCCGATACCTCGCGACGCGCCCGACACCAAACTTACTTTACCATCCAATTCCATGATTGACCTCGCGAAGTGCAGAGCAGAGACGAACAACAAATGTTAATGATGATAGAAGGCGAACTACGAAACTTACGCCCTAGGATGCCAGCCTGCGTCAGCCCAAAGCGAGCCACTAACTGACGAATTTTTTAACATAAATACAATCGCACCAGCGATCTCATCAGGCCATATTAAACGACGTAATTGGGTGTATGGCAATATGTGATCTCGAATTATATCTTCGCCAAGCGCACGCACCATCGGCGTATCCGTATAGCCAGGATGAATAATCGCACATCGAACACCGTGATAAATCGCTTCCATCCCTAGTGTAGACTGAGCGCCTTCAAGCCCTGCTTTAGCTGTAGCATAAGAAACTTGCCCGCGATTACCTGACGACGAGACCGAGCCAATAAGCACAATCGCCCCCTGAACCAACTCCTCAGGCTCCCATTGTTTTAGGCCTCGTTTCGCTCGATCCAACGCGACTGAAGCCACAGTCCTCATGGCCCAGTAAATTGGCGCAATCAGGTCAACTTCCATCACGCGGCGAAATGTCTCCTCTGAGTACATCGAAATACGTGGGCTGCCATCGCTTTTATCTATCTTCACGCTCAGGCGGTCTTGCACGATACCGGCCGCGGGCACACACAAGCTCACGACACCATACCGGCCTTCCATTTCCTCGAAAACACTTTCGCGAAACGAAGAATCAGTCACATCGCCACGGAATGGGAATAACAATTCATGCTTAGCCTCTTCATTGATTTCTTTGCAAATCGAAGCCGTATCGTCGTTCATATCCACCACGGCCACAGCTTTTACTTGCTCTTGAGCAAGTCGCTGACATACAGACCGACCAATGCCGCTGACACCACCCGTGATCACAGCTACTTTGTCAACTAGGTCCATAACAAGTCTCCAAGAAATATTTCCAATCGAGCCGCAGACTATAGCCTGCACGGATTAGCAAACGACTATTTATTCAAATATTCGAAAGACCCGACTCGAACTTCGCTATCGTTACAGTTTATCAGATCGTTCTGCTAGCCAAGACGTCGCTTCAGGCCATAATTCCCGATGGGCCCGCGAACCAACAGCCAGCCCAATGTGCCCAGCTTTCAAATTCACCCACTTATGATCCGTCGAGCCGATGGCATCGTTAAATGGCCGACTTAAACCACATGGCACCAGATGATCATTCTCCGCCGTAATGTTCAGAACCGGACAGGTGATTTTCTTCAAATCAACTAAGCGATCTCCGATCTTAAGTTCGCCCTTAATCAACCTGTTTTCCTGCATACAATACTTGACGAACTCCCGGAACATTTCCCCTGCCACCGGGATGTTGTCGTTTAGCCAAGCTTCCATGGCGAAGAAATCTTCGAGGAATTTTTCATCTTCCATTTTTTCGTAGAATTTGACGTATTTTTCTACGTAGTTCGATACTGGTTTTAACAATTCAAACGAACTCTGTAGCAAATCAGCTGGTGCGTTACCGTGTACGTCAATGAGCTTGTCTACGTCAAAATATTCTTTGTCGAGCCACTTAGCCAATAAATGATCGCGACTCGACCAATCTACCGGCGCGGCTAGCATAATAAGATTTTTTATTTTTTCTGGATAGAGCGAGGCATACATCGCACTCATCGACCCGCCCATGCAATAGCCAAGAATATTGATCTTATCGCAGCCACTGCGCTCACGGACCTTTTCAACGACCGTGTCGTAATAACGTTCGACATAATCTTCCATGCCCAAATGACTATCGCTATCAGTCGGTATGCCCCAGTCCAAGTTGTAAGTGTCAAAGCCTTGATTTACAAAGTGGGCCACCACGCTTTTGCCTGGCTTGAGATCGAGAATGTAAGGCCGATTGATGAGGGCGAAAACGACTAGCGTGGGCGTACTGAATTGTTGTTGCGTGTCAGTTTTGTATTGCAATAACTGCAACTTATCGAGCTTAAAAACCGCCTCGGCCGGGGTCGCACCAACGCGCACTTTCTTGGCCACCTCCAACACATTCGGTGTTAGGCTCAACCTGCGCATGAACGTTTCCCACTCTTTTCGCATATCGACGAATTGATTCATCCACGAAAAGTTAGACATGGTAGCCATATTCATCCTGCTTTACCTTTTCCAGATGCCGAGGCTCGTTGTTGCCCCGACGGACTTCCCTTCGCAGACTCCACAGATGCGACACGCTGCTCAACCGCGACCACGCGACGTGTGACCTCTTCGACACTTTCAAGCACACGCGATTCCATACTACGCAACGCCTCCAACACTGAGTTCATATCCTGACGCGAAGGCATACTCGCACCATGAAGGGCTTTGGTCATAAATTCGTTGACCTGCTGCTTAAAAACCAGCCCATCATCCATAGACTTTTTCATGGCTTTGAGAAAAGTCTCTGACCCCATAAATTCTTCGCAAGACTTAGCCCAAGAATCAAAGAAAGCTTGCCTCATCTGCTTCACAACATCTTCATTGGAATTCTGAAATGGATTAGGTGCACTTGTCCCGGCCATGCGTGACATCGCGTCCGACCAAAATTTTGAAAACTGATCTGTAGGATTGTCGGTTTGACCGAACATAGATGGGCACCTGCTTTTTAATAAAATAGTAACATTATCGAGCCGCATGCTTCAGCGTGTGCGGTCTTACGGACGCAGTATCTAGGAACTCGAGAACCTCGCGACACCTGACCTTGTGATGATTGGCATACAAATCCAAGCAGCACGCAAAACTAAACGCACCGTTCAACCGCAATGGCACTAGCCTCACCACCACCGATACACAAACAAGCGATACCTAGGCGTTTATCTTGTAGCTCCAGCGCGCGCACCAATGTATTTATGATGCGTGCCCCAGAAGCACCTATCGGATGACCAATAGCCACCGCACCACCTGCGACGTTCACTTTATCTCGATCTAAGCCTAACTCCCTAATCGCAACTGCAGCCACGAGTGAGAAAGCTTCATTTATCTCAAAAATATCAACATCGCCAATGTTGATATTCAGTTTTTCACACAAGGTATTAATCGCCTTAATCGGCGCAATCGTAAACCAATCCGGCGCCATCGCGACATTAGCATGGCCAAGGATTTTAGCGGCAGGCTTTAGGCTTAGGGTATCTTTTTTCTTTTCGTCAAATACGAGAACAGCCGCAGCACCGTCTGAGATATTAGATGCGTTGCCTGCTGTGATCGTGCTTTCTTTTCCGAACGCAGGCCGAAGTGCCCGCAATTTTTCTTCGCCCTGAAACTTCGACAAATCTTCGTCGTAGTCTACCGTCGTCACGCCCTTACGGCCATTAATCTCAATGGGGACAACAACATCCTTAAAGAAGCCTTCCTCCCAGCTTTTGATCGCACGTTGATAACTGCTCAGCGCAAAATCGTCTTGCTCTTGCCGGCTAATGTTGTACTTGCTCGCACATTGATCGCCGCACATGCCCATGTGTTTATCGTTGTACACATCCCACAGGCCGTCATGCACCATAGCATCAACTAACTTACCATCGCCCATGCGATACCCGGCCCGTGCTTTTTTCAGAAGGTACGGCGCGTTGGTCATGCTCTCGCAACCGCCAGCCACGATCAAATTGGCATCGTCACATTGAATAGCCTGGGCAGCAAGAATCACCGCTCGCATCGCTGAACCACAGACTTTGTTGATTGTGGTAGCCCCGACATGCTCAGGCAGCCCCGCGCCAAGCGTAGCCTGCCTCGCAATATTTTGCCCTAAACCAGCCCCGATCACATTGCCGAAAATCACTTCGTCAACCTGATCGTTGGCTATGCCAGCCCGATCCAACACACCTCGAATCGCATGCGAGCCTAACTGTGCAGCCGACAGGGAACTAAGCGCCCCCTGAAAAGACCCGTGTGGCGTCCGCATGCCACATGCCAAATAAACGTCTTTAATCATAGGTTACCGCCTTGAATGTCCCCCCTGCTTAGCGATCTTCCACTCGCTGCGGGGTGGATCCGTATCGAACCGATGCCTGTAAATATTTCGCACCCATCATACGCAAACACTCAGGGAACCACAGCGCCGCGATCTTGTCAACGGGCTGAGGACTCGCAACAACACCATCAAGCAGCTAGACTACTTAGCGTCTTTAGGATTGGTCTTGGACGGACCAGCATCGCAGCTAGTGGCTGACTTAGACTTGAGCAAACAAGCCCAGCCGTCAGCAGCAGATTTACCTGCTTTGTTCAGAGTGTCCATGTTTTTCTGCATACCTTGGAATGCAGAGTCCATGACCTTACGCTGATTGGCGTATACGTCACCCTCGCCCATTTTAGTAGCGACATCGCAAGCTACTTTGGATGTCTCTAATCCAGTCTGAAAGCAAGACATAGCCGCTTCGTTGAAATTTTGCATATTGTCGTTTACGAGCGAGAACCAAGATTTGGTAAATTTGGCCTGATCGCCAGTACCTACGTTTTGCATATTCGTGTCCTTGCTAAAATTAGTCATGGTCGTGAACCATGAGTCCTGCATGCGCCGGCTAGCATCCATAGTTTTACGCGCATTTTGTGCCATCGTCTCAAACATGTCCGTCACCTGTGTTTTGTTTGTGTCAGCTACCATCTTGTATAACCTCCGTCAACGAGTCCTTATCGATTCTGCCCATCTAACCACCACCAAGGTGGCCGGGCTTAACGTCCCGATATCATAAAGTATACGACATTGTGCAATCGCGTCAAGATAAATTTGTGCATACGCACAATTAATATATCGGCACGTAAACCGTTTTTCTGCAACAAGTTATGACATAATGGGTAGAATTTCGTTGACTTTAGGCCGCAAACGCACTATGTTGTGTGGTGCTGAAAAACCAACTTAGAAGGGCCTTGGATCATGCCGACGGATAAAGATTACGAAATCCTGCATATAAAGAAATACCCTAACAGGCGTTTTTATGACACCACCCGCAGTTGCCACGTGACACTACAGGATGTTCATGAGCTGATCCAAAGGAGTTTCCAGGTCCGCATAACCGATTCCCGTAACGGTGATGACATAACGAATTCGATACTACTCCAAATCTTGCTGGATAAGGACCAATTGAAGCTAGATGTTTTCCCACCTACCATACTTCACCTCATGCTCCGGTCGGACCATCAAGTGCTACGCACTTATGTCGAAAGATTCTTCGGCCCTTATGCGCAGATGATGTCAGCTTCACAGAAACAGTTCGATATGTTTCTAAAGCAAAGCACGGGAACTGGTCTGACCACGCCTATGGATTGGGCGAATTCGATGCTACAAGCCATGACCAACATGCCGACCCCCTTCGCTCCAGCCCCAGATGTAGAGGAAGAACCGCCAACCGGGGCTAATGCCCCCATCGACGAAGTTGGCGAATCGATGCAGAGTCTACGTGACGAAGTCGCGGCACTTCACGAACGCATCGAAACCATTACCGCCGATCATTCTAACATCGATAGCAAGTAATGCTTTTATGTTCCGGGCGTATGGCCATACAGGTCAATATGTATGCGCGGGCAAAATCGATAACCAAGATTCTTGCAGATTTCCGCTAGCCACGTTGCTTTTTCATCCAACTCGCGCTTGATAACCCCTTGTGGCATCAGTAACACATCGGACGTGCGCACATCACCAATGCGGTGAACAAGCGAATTAACTTCCTCAACATCGCTAGGCTCATCGACCACAAACTTCAATTGATATTCGCTGGCTATCATGAACCGGCGGATGGTATCCAGATTAATTCTACGCGACTCATGCCGCTGCGACCATTCAGGCGCTCGGTCTATCGGCGGCGTCGAGTTAGCCAGTTTGGGGCTTATGCTGGCTAAATCGCTCACTACGTCCTTCCACACCGTCGCTGCCGTTTCAATGGTTACATGATAGGACAGCCTTCTTAATTCCGTCGTCAGCAGTTCCACACCGCTGGCCATCAATGGCTCCCCCCCCGTGAGTACCACAAATTTACAGGTAAAGGCCGCTACATCTTCGAGAATTTTTTCGATAGACTTCTCAACGCCTTGCGGCGACCAAGACGTCGTCGGGCTGTCACACCAATGGCATCGCAAGTTACATCCCGCCGTGCGCACGAACACGCTTGGCACACCGGCTAGTTTGCCCTCTCCCTGAATACTATGGAAAATTTCGTTTATCAGCATGCCAATCTCTGACGTTTATAGTGAATTATTGGTCAAAACCATTAGGCCAACGTAGCGATTGTATGGGTGATATCTCATCCTGACTATGGGCGACACCATCACGACGCGGCAGGTCTTCGATCGACAAAAATTCATAGACAGCCTCATCTGTAAAAGTATCCACTAACGAATCACTACATCGACATCGTATCGCGGTCACGTCCAACGCGGCATCAAGATACACGTAGGGCCCCATCGGAATAGGCCCATCATCGAAAACACCGACGACCAAAACATCAGGCGATGTATCAATAGCGGACTCTATCGCAAATCGCCTACCCATCAGCGGCTCGCCATGTGCCATCCGCGCAGCTTCTTCTATTGATTTCGATACAAACATACGGCGAAACGGCGACCCGGGCTGCAATACCTCGCAGACCGCAGCGAAGCCATCTTGACCAACCGTGACGCGCAATCCACGAACTTCCTTGGCATTACCATGAAACCTGGCATCTCGAGAAGCCAGCCATTGATAAGTAATTACGTCGTAGGATGCGTCACCAATTCGCAATCGTAGCGTACTTACAAACATGGCAGGCGCGGGCTTTTCCTCGGCCGCTTCGATAGCGGGCAACATGCGTCCCGACGCTTGAACCACCAAAGGGGAAAATTGCATGGTTAATGCGTCGATGCTCGTGGTTTCTGAATTTGGCTTATAATAACGTGCGGAATCAAACGTGACTAAAGCTGCAGCAGACCATGTGTCGTATTGCTCATCCAGTCGTTTCAGTTGGATGCGCGTATCGCGCTCACCACGATGACAACCAACCAACTCCGCCGCGATCACGATCAACATCAACCAATGTCGATAGCTCAGCCGCTTCATGAAAAAATGAAGTGAATCATTTATCTCCATAAACCAATGCTGTAATCGTCGGCGGTCAACACACGCACACTTCATGCTAAAAATACTTCCGTAAAAACCTCATCATTAAACCCTACTAGCAACGTCGTTGAATAACGAATTGTCGGTGCACGAAGGTTGCCCGTAGGCCCTAGCAGGTATTCCAATATTTTTTCGTCGGTTGGCGCATCAGCTTGCATCGCGAATCGGTGCACGCGATTACCTTTTGATACGACAATATGAGTTGCAGCCTTAGCGAGTCTAAGCGCATCATCTGCACCCAACTTTGCACTCGCGTTTACCGTTTCATTCGTTTGAATGTTATGTTTGGCAAGGAACCCCTGCGCTTTGATACAGGAATTTCATCCGTTGCGAAGGTAATACCAATCGATATTATTGGACACTTTTTTAACTCCTAATTATTTCTGCTTAAAAAAAAATTGCGCAACCCCGCACTATTATCGCTGATAACCGCTTTAATACGACAACAATTCACAGATTTCTCGTACACGTCACATATTCTAACGCAATTGCACAACGATGAAAATATATTTTCTTTGCAAAATGGTATCCCATTGGTGTACAATTTACTCGCGTGATTGTTACTGCGCCAAGCGAGAGCCGCGCCTGATTCATCTCGACACGCTCGGCCCAGAATTCGCAAGGCCACAGGAAAGGAGTTGAATGATGCTAAAATCAACCAATACGGCTACTGATCAAACGATTAAATCGAGCCTAGGTCAGCTAGAGAATATCCTTGCCATTCAAGGTACGGGCGAGGCATATTTTGAAACACTTGCCGATGCGTTACATAAGCTTCATGCCCTTGTACGTATACACCATGCGGCAGATATTTTTGCTGGCCCGCAGTCTGGCACACTAAATATGCCGCCACAATGCACGCAAGACCTCGATCGTTTACGCGCTGAACACAGTGACATCTTAGGTAAGCTCGATAGGCTCGTGATTGTGGTAGACTCGATGTCTGACCAAGCGGATGAAGATCAGGAAGTCTTCTTTTGCCGGCTTCGGGAACTTATCGCCATTGTGCGCCGCCACGAAGCTGAAGAAGATCGTCTTTTCACTCTAGCCCTGTGGCATGACACTGGCGGTGAAAGCTAACCAATCAGCAATGCGGCCCGCTCCACGGTATCATCGCGTCAATCAGAGCCGCTTGCAGAAGCCTGTGCGCAAACGATGAGGTTCGCTAGAGTTCAATAGCCCTGGTCTAGCCGCTCCCTTGTGAAATATATAAATTCTTTCAGGACAACGGCATGCTCAACCGCTCCGCGTCGGCGCTAAAACGACGAGACAAAGTGCTTCGTCGCATCATCAACCAAGTTGGCCCCTGCACGATCAAACCGCGGCGGCGATATTTCGTCTCGCTATGTGACGCGATTGTGTCGCAGCAATTATCTACAAAAGCAGCCAACACCATAAGCAAAAGATTTCGCAAACTTTTTCACCGCGCAACCCCAACGCCTAAAGGCGTACTCGCCACCTCGATAGGGCAACTGCGAGGCGTGGGATTATCTGGACAAAAATCCAAATACGTTCACGACCTTGCCACTAAGTTTTCAGATGGAACGATTCCCACGAAAAAACTTGCGGCCTTATCCGACGAAGAAGTGATAGAAATTCTCACCCAGGTAAAAGGCATCGGCGTGTGGACAGTGCATATGTTTTTAATATTCGTCCTAAATCGGCCAGACGTTTGGCCGATAGACGATCTTGGTGTGCGAAAAGCTGTTCAGTTGCAGTTCAATCTAAACGAGCTACCGCACGCGAATAAATTGCACGAATTGGCTGAGCCTTGGCGCCCGCACCGCACCGTAGCTGCGTGGTACCTCTGGCGTAGCCTCGACAACGCACCGCTTGACGAATAGTTTCGGTGACTCGTCATTAATTTTTATTTATGATCGTCACGAGTTTTCCAAATGAAACACGGCAACGACGCCAGCACCATGCCCGTACCGAGCACATCCAGCGGGTGTCCTCAGCAAAAAGCGAACTTCAACCCCACCCCGCCGATGCTTAACACAATTCCCGCTATTAAGAGCTTACTGATTACCATCTCTTACCTCCCATGCGACGATACGCATCCTTAATCTATTATAGTCATCGAAGATAGCTTGCACCAATCTGAAATGAGTGGCTATACAATCTCTGCGTCATGCATGCGCAGGCGGGTATCCAGTCCTCTGACTATTCAATACCTGCGAAAACCCAATGACAAATAACAGACGTAGTATGATGAATCGCAATAAGGCTTATTCTGAGACGATGCGACATCAATCCGATATAAGGGACAGCAGAACGTCCACGGTAAGATCGTCTAGCCGATGCACAACTAAATCAGCCTCCGGGAAATCACCTTTAGCGTTGTGGATCATGATCGCAACCGCATACGTGCCAGCCGCCTTCGCCGCCTGAATACCAGCCGGGGCGTCTTCGATGACAATGCATCGATTTGGTGGAAGACCTAACCGCTGACATGATTGAATAAACACATCGGGATGCGGCTTCCCACGCGTTACGTCGTCCCCACTCACAATCGCGTCCATCTTTTCACGCACCCCCAACGCGTGCAAGACCAGCTCAATATTCGGCAACGGACCAGAGGAACCAACAGCCAGCTTCGCCCCTCTGCCATACAATGATTCGATCAGTGACACCGCCCCATCCACCACGGGCATATGATCTCGCACAAGATCGCGATAGATTGCTTCTTTGCGATCCGCCAATAAATTTACTGCAGCTTCGTCGGTCTCGCCTATCAGAATTGGAATGATATCGCGGTTCTGTCGGCCAAAAGCTTTGGCAAACTGGGCCTCGGTAACCTCCCCACCATTTTCCCGTGCCAACTGTTGAAAGCTCCGCAAGTGTGCATCCGCAGAGTCAACCAGCACACCGTCCATATCGAAGATAACGCCGAATTCGTTCTGAATAGTCATCGCCCGATCGTCACGCAGGTGTAATAATGTGTCAAGCGCATTGCCCGATGTTCCTCCAATCAATCTTCAAACGACAGTCGTCACCACTAACAATTTGACCCTTACGACTCCCACTTGTCGAAGTTCCCAGCCAAAGATACTATGATTATGACTAATGTTTTTCACGAGTATTCGTTTATACGCGGAGTGATATTAATGAACCGTCGTCTCCCCCTCATCTCTCTTCTAGTCTTAGCCACGCTCACGTTCGGAGGTTGTATACGCCCTAACTTCGACATCGAAACCATTAAAAAGTTCATGCCCGGCCCATCGCCCCAACTCAAAAACTTAGAGATGCTAGCCGGCCATTGGGAAACGGCCGGGCAAGTAAAGATGATGGGCTTGAAAGACCCGTTGGTGACGTCGGGTACCAGTGAAGCGAAATGGACCTGCAACGACCGCTTCCTCATCGATCAGTCCGACTTTGACTTGGACCAGCTAGGCCCGATGGGTGGCATTAGCATTTGGACTTGGGACGACAAAGCGCACATCTACCGCTTCTGGTGGTTCGACGGTTTTGGAGAGACAGCCGAGGGCACCGCCACGTTTGATGAACCGGCGCGAACATGGCATATCAAGACGGTAGGTCGTAACGGCTGGTGCAGCGTAATCAGTAAAGGTACGATCCACCAAATAGATAAGGACACGCTCGAATGGACATGGAACCAGTGGGATGGTTGGCACATCTTCCACGTTGGCGACATGGCCGGGACCAGCAAGCGCATAAAATCCTAAAGAACCACGGGCTTCAGCTCGCGCGGACGTGTGTCAATGGATACTGAAAAGCACAACAAGATAATAAAGAGTGACCATACTTCAGCCAAGTATTATTTTGCGGTTCCCTCAAGCCGCAGAGATCAATCATGACCAAAACTGGCCTAGCACAAGACGTAAGATTTCAAGACCACATCACCGGCCCGGATCATCCAGAGCGTCCGCAGCGTCTTATAGCCATCGAACGCCGCCTTCGCGAAACGGGTCTAACTGAAAAATGCGTGCCCATTGAATCAGTTCCTATTGACATGGGACTAGTCCGCCAAGTTCATGACGCCGCGTATATCGCCCGTGCCGAATCAGCCTGTCGTGACAATATGCCATTCCTCGATACGCCAGACAGTGCGATTTGCTCGGATAGTTTCGACATCGCGTGCTTAGCCGCCGGCACAGTCATTCGCGCCGTTGATATGGTCATGGAGAAACAGCTAGACAATGCCTTCTGCGCCGTGCGACCGCCCGGCCATCACGCCGAGCGTGGCTTGTCTATGGGCTTTTGTATGTTCAACAATATCGCCATCGCCGCTCAATACTTATTGGACAAGCATCTATTGTCGCGGGTACTAATTTTAGATTGGGACGTCCACCACGGAAACGGTACGCAGCACATATTCGAATCCGACCCGCGCGTACTATTCATCAGCTTACATGGCCACCCGAGCATCGTTTACCCCGGCACAGGCCTAGACTCCGAACGTGGCCTAGGCGACGGCCAGGGGTTTACGTTAAACATTCCCATGTTGCCGCCAAGTTCAGACGCCATTTACCGCACAGCCTATGACGAAAAAGTCATCCCTTTAGCCAAAAGTTTCGCACCGGAGTTCGTGCTGATTTCCGCAGGCTTCGACGCCCATCGTCTGGACCCGCTCGCACCGATAGAATTAGACACCCAATCATTTGGCTGGATGACTGACGTAATGCTTGAAATCGCCAAGCAGTCGGCACAGGGAAGATTAGTCAGTGTACTCGAAGGGGGATATCATCTCGAAGCACTAAGCGCTAGCGTAGCCTGCCACCTCGAAAGACTAATCGACGCATCTTCGGATTGAGGGTAGTAAACTGTAGGAAAGTATGATGCTCGCCAGTTATTTACAGCAATGGTTAGACTCATAGTCCGCAATTTTCTGCAACCGGCGTTCGTGGCGGCCACCTTCATATTCCGTGATTAGCCAAACATCCACCACCCGCCGCAACAGTTCCTCACCTAGCAAGTCAGCCGGTAGGCAGAGTACATTCGCATTGTTGTGTCGTCGGGACATCTCAGCCGTTAATTCATCGTGACAAAGTGCGGCCCGAATCCCAGCTACCTTATTCGCGGAAATCGACATACCAATTCCCGTTCCGCAAAATAGTATAGCCCGGTCATTTTCATTAGCCGCTACAGAAACCGCACCAGCGATGCCGGTATCCGGGTAGTCGCAGCTCTGACCATCACCGCAGCCAAAATCAGCAACCACATGGTCAGCCTGCTTCAAATGTGCTCGAACATGTTCCTTAGCTGCATACCCACGATGATCGCTTGACAGTGCGACTTTCATAAATCAATCTCCTTGAGTCGGGCATAAACTCCGACCTCGATACCGCGGGCACACGACTCGTAATCGTTCACACTCCCGCCGATGGGATCAGAAACTTCCTGCCCATCCAACAACAAGCATACCCGATCTTCCATATGTGAAGCTAGCCCTAATATGCCATGAAGATGCGATTTCGTCATGGCAAACACGTAATCTGCCTGTTCTACCATGTCCACAGTCAACATTCTGGAGTTATGGCCCTCCAAACGGACACCGCGCCGCCTAATAACCTCAACGGCTTGTTCGTTCGCCCCGCCGCACCCGCCTAACAAACCTGCCGAACTGACCTCGACGTCGTGCTGATTAAGGTCTTCGATTTGGCAATCAAAATGCTCAGCCAGCCATTGACTAGCGATCGCTTCGGCCATCGGGCTTCTACAAGTGTTCCCCGTACAAACGAACAATATCTTAAGCGTAGCCAGCCGTTCAATCATGCGCGGATCGAGTACCCCCTCGCGAAGAATCTCCACACCCCCGTCATCCACACTCACGATGGTAGATGCTTTTCTATACTGCGTAGGCCCGACATCAATAAGAAGCTCTACTTGTTTCAGCAAATCTTCATGTATGTCTTGCCCTTCAATCGCAGCAGGTTGACCGGCAAAATTGGCACTCGCGGCCACAATCGGGACTGGAAGCTGTTGCAACAGTAGTTGAGAGACTGGATCGCTAGGACATCGAAGCCCGATACGACCATCATAGTACATCGCCCCCATCGCACTCTCGCCGATTTTTTTAACCAGGGCTGTCTGCGATGGGTTTACCACTGGTAGAACCAGCGTCAACGGCCCAGGCCAAGCCTTCCGCATCATTCGCTTAGCCGTACCTCTTAACCCCGGAACGACTTGATCCGCTGTCGCCATGTCAGCCACATGGACTGTAAACGCTTTTTCTTCCGATCGGCCCTTCAGCTTGCGCAGCCGATCAACTGCCTTTGGCCGGTCGACACGGCACCCGACACCGTAGACCGTCTCCGTAGGAAATGCTACCAAGCCGTCCTCGTCCAAGACCTGCATCGCCTCACGAACTGCCTCCTCACGGCCAGCGTCGCCCTCGGGCTTAATTATTATTGTCTCAATCCCTTCCATATTGCGCACGACGGTAGATTGAGATTACAGGCTGTCAAGTGGATCGGCTACTGGAGCATGCCCTGTGTCATGGAAACGCACAAAACTATATTTTGTCTACAGATTAATCGCCCTGCTAAGCGGCTCTTGAAAAGTGAACAAGCATGGACGCGACAATACCTTACAACTCGCATAAAAAGTGATGACAAGGCCTCGTCTGCCCCTAGCATAACGGGAAGCCATATGTTACAAATACTACGTGTGATTTCCCCCGAGGGGCGTGCGTCTGTGTGATCCACCCTCTGAAACATTTTTAATCGCGAGCGACTTTTCTTCGACATGTAAACAAGGCTGACGAACGTCACCGATTCTGACTAAAGAAAGGAACGACCATGACAACTCCAAGAAAGCGTCTACCGCTGTTGGTTGCGCTAACAACGATTCTGTTGAACGGCATGATGGTTAGTGCCCGACCGTTGCCCACAGACCCCAGCATTAAGACTGGAAAACTAAGCAACGGCGTAACCTGGCACTACCGGCAGCACGACAATCCACCTGGTAAGATGTGGATTCTCGCCCGCGTCGATAGTGGTTCTCTAAACGAGACCGAGCAGCAACGAGGCCTAGCTCACTTCATCGAGCACATGGCCTTCAATGGTTCGGACAACTTCGCCCCCGGCGAGCTCATTCCATACTTTGAAAGTATCGGTATGGAGTTCGGCGCAGACGTAAACGCTTTCACCTCTTTCGATCAGACGGCGTACATGCTCTTCCTGCCGGACACCGCCCAACCGCAAATCGACAAAGGCATGATGGTACTTAGCGATCAGGTGTTCCGAGCCCTTATGCTTAAAGAAGAAATCGACAAGGAACGCGGCATTGTGCTTGAGGAATCTCGTGCGGGCAAAAGCGCATTCCAGCGCGTCCGCGATAAACTTTGGCCAGAGTTGTTCGAGGGTTCTCGATTTGCTCAGCGTTTACCTATCGGTTCTGAAGATGTCATATCCAATGCCAATAAACCGGAATTCGTGGATTACTATAAAACCTGGTATCGCCCGGAAAATGTAGACGTTTTTATAGTCGGTAATGCAGACGTAGCGACTGTCATACCTGCCATCGACAAGTGGTTTGGGCAGCAAAAAGCTGACGTCCCAGCCCGCATGGCTAAGGGGCCGGAATTCAAGCAGTTTACTAAGAAACGAGCCATTGTAGTCACCGACGCCGAGATGCCTTTTTGCGACGTCGATATGACAAACATTCTCCCTAAACGGCCAGCTACTACCACCACCGAGTTATGGCGACAAGAACTTGTCGAATCAATATCTAGCTGGCTCATCGGTCGACGTTTTGAAGAAAAAGTAAATAGCGGCGAAGCCAAGTTTCGAAACGCCAATGCCAGCGTAGACGGCTTTTTTCAGGATGCCGTGTTGGTATCAGCCTCCGCTTCGGGAGAGCCACAAGACTGGGAAGTCATGCTGGAACAACTTATTGTAGAGGTGAATCGGGCCCGACAGTTTGGATTCACTGCCAGGGAATTCGAGTTAGCTAAGAAAGAACTCCTCGCCGATGCCGATCGAGCGGTCAAAACAGAGTCAACAGTCAACTCTCGCCGATTCGCGTTTGGCATGCTCTTCAATCGTAGCAACGATGAGCCGACAATGTCAGCCAAACAGAAGCTTGATTTGCACACAGAATTTCTGCCGCTCATCTCGCTACCCGAAATTAATGAGGCATTCAAAAACAATTTCACGCCAGGCACCTTCGCCTACGTCGTGACAATGGCAGACAAAGAAGGCAACGTGATTCCTACACGCGACCAAGTGTACGCCGCAGCCACGAACGCATGGGCGCAAAAAGTCATGCCTATGGAGCAAAAAGACGCGCCAACCGAACTGCTCGCGACACTTCCAAAGGCCGGTACCATTGTTGATACCGTCACGGACGCAGAACTTGGCATTACCAGCGCTTGGCTATCCAACAACGTGCGGGTTCATCATCGATTCATGGATTACAAAGAGGACACGGTTCTGGTCAGTATCCATCTCGCTGGAGGCTCTATAGAAGAAACCAAGGACAATGTTGGTGTCACCGATGTTGCTTCACTAGCTTTTAGCGAGCCAGCAACGGCTCGCCTTACTTCTACAAACGTGCGCGACATTATGACGGGCAAAAATATTACCGTGCGGCCATCCGGTGGCGGCGATACTTTTGGTTCCAGCGTCAGTGGGTCACCTCAAGACCTGGAAATAGGCCTTAAACTTGTTCACGCCATCTTGACGGAAGGTGAAATTGAGCAGGCGGTCTTCGACAATTGGAAAAAGAGTACGCTTCAGCAAATCGATATGATTGAGAAAATGCCTCAATTTGTAGGTATGAAAAGCATGTACAATTTGCTCTCAGGCGACGATCCGCGCACACCGTTTCCAACTAGAGAATCGGTCAACACGCAAACCCTTACCAAAGCGCAGGCCCGGTTTGACCAGCTTCGCAAGAACGCCCCTATTGAGGTTTCGATCGTGGGTCAGATTGACCGTGATACAGCCATGGAACTCGCTGCACGCTATCTCGGCTCACTTGCTACGCGACCTCGCAAAGCAGACCATCTGGATAAGCTGCGAAAACTCGCCCGCCCGACTGGCCCATTACATCGTGACGTCATCGTCGAAACTGTCACCCCACAAGCTATGGCGTTTGCAGGCTTCGTGGGATGTGAAGGACGAAACATTGATGACCGTCGCGCGTTACAGGTCGCGGGCAATATCCTTTCCAGCCAACTTATCAAACGAGTGCGGGAGGAATTATCGATCGTTTATTCCATCCGCGCAAGCAATCGCCCCTCTTGGGTATATGCCGACGCCGGTGTGTTTTCTGCGGGAGCGCC
This sequence comes from Phycisphaerae bacterium, assembly GCA_029260115.1. Lineage (GTDB taxonomy): Bacteria > Planctomycetota > Phycisphaerae > UBA1845 > UBA1845 > JAJRPG01. The sequence continues at coordinate 34,203 of JAJDDW010000112.1, forward strand.
ATGCGATCCGGAAAACGTAAACAAGGTCAACGACGAAGTCCACCTGCTCTTGGCTAAATTCGCCCAAGATGGCCCCACGCAAGAAGAGCTTGATAATGCCAAGAAGCAAATAGCCAACAATCTAGACTCCGACATGCGAGAGCCTAGATATTGGTCGAATTTCCTCTCAGATTTCAACCTCCATGGCCGGACGCTTGATGATGTAAAATCAGAAAAAGCAGCGTTCGAGAAAATTACCGATGCGCAAATAACGCGGGTGTTCAAGAAGTATTATACACCTCAGCGTCAATTCCGTGTCACCGCGGTTCCGACTGCTACCGAGAAGAAACCTGCTAATAATTAACAGGTAGAATCTACGGTTAAGAAAAGTATAAGTATAGTTCATAAAAAAGCCCCACTCGTCAGACGAGTGGGGCTTTTTGTTTAGCGACTGATTGCAATTGTTCTGTCATTCTTGCGAAGGCAGGTAGCACGATGCGATCGGATGACGACGTGGCGATTAATGGCTAGCTGCGCCGCACTACATCGCTTGTGCTATCGAGCGTCTACCAATCCTTCGACTTTTTTCTCGCCCTGCCAAACCCACACATCAGAAATTTCAACATGCGTCGTTACGCTTTCAGCCATGCCGGATAATCCGCGATAGGATGAAAGAGCGACGTGTCGTTTGGCACCTGGCATCATTGGCCCGCGCCAAGCATCGTCGTCAATGGCTATAGGCGTTGCGACGACTTCAGTCCAATCAGCGATAGGAACGCCACGCTCATCGATAGCAGTCACGCGAACGGCCAGCCCGGAAATGACCTCGTCGCCCCTATTGGATATCGTTAAGATAGGACGCGCACGGTCTCGTCCTGCAACCTCTACGATTTGGGCATACACATCCACCTGCTGGGCATAGCTAGGCGATCGTTTGAACTCGGCTAGGTCTCCCAGGCCGCCGGGAAGATCGCCGAGAACTTCGGATACTTCACCAACAACTTGGCTGACGAGAGCCACGGCGGTATCCAGCTCGCCGTCGACCACGCTCAAGGTATAGAGAACGACTGACGTACCAGATGCGATACCCACGGCTCCGATACCAAAGACACCTAAGAAGAATGCGGTCAGCGGTGACATTCTGTTATTCGTAGTCATTTTTTCAGCTCCCAAAAACACGTCGTCGCCAGATCGACAACAGTAACGCTCAGGCCTGCCTGGCCTGGAACACCATGATATTCGCCCCGGAAGCCGAGATATTTTCTGCCCTCAAAAAACAGGATTATTGGCTGAAAAATGGGCTACAAAGTTACTGGAGCCAGCTTGGTCGTTAATGGATGGTCAATATAGATGGCCGTGATCAGGTTTTTGGTCTCGAATTAGCAGCGGAATTGAAAAAAGAAATAGGAGAGCGAGCGTCGTTTCGATGTCGTGTCCTACAAAAAGCGTTCTACGGACCTCATTAGCCCCCAAGGCCGAGTCGACTGGTCGCCACTTGCGGAGGGGTTTGCAGTTGGTTCCCACCACCAGCGGACTTATTAAGACCAAGTCTTCAATTCTCCCCGAAAAATTCCGGAGAACGCTTCACAACAGACACTACGGAACGACGCCCACACTCCAGCTCGACAGAACCTACAGTGTCCCCAGGAGGCCACTGTCGAACTATATTACCAAAGCGGACCAGCCAACCACTCCCCCCAAGAAGTAGCGGGCGCGAAGCCACGCAATGGTATAGCGCTACTCACACCTAAAAAGCGTGCGAATCGCGAGCGCGAGTTTTTATCTACAAAACAAAAAGTTTTGCTGCGTACCTCATAAAACGCTTCTCCGGCGCAATAAAGCTGAATCCGGAGATATACAAGATCGCAACTGGCGCGCTAAAAATACCGACGCCTTAGGAAGGGCTACCGCACATAATGGCTGGCAAAGTCAATCGTGGAAGGAACTGTTAGGACTTTTGAAAATGGCGGAAAAACTGCAGTATAATTTCTGCTTATGATAAGGGCACGCAAATATAAATATTATTATGTCCGCCGATCAACTTACCTCACTAAACCATCCGATAACCCACTCTTTGCAATCTACCGTAAGTGTATCTGTCCGGCATAGGCAAGTCAAGAAAAATATTTTTTTTATGTTAAAATTGTGCATATCTCCCCTTACCGATTGAGCTGACTAGCGCTGCCGTTCAACATTAATCTTGCGTAATCTTGAATTACAATACCTCTCTCTTCGGTGATGTTACTCCGCCCTCTCCTTAGCATTGCAACAGTGTAAATGGACACCGATACAGTCCTAGTCGGTATAGTCGCTGCATGTTAGGACTATGCGAGTATGGTCTTGCTCTTATTTGGGTATCGCGAGCTGGTTCGTACAACTAATTCTTCCGTTTTCACTTGAATGGGCTTAATTGCCACTTGAGTGGCGTAAGTGGCTGGAAGAGTCCGGCGTACAGACGTTGTACATCGAGCCGGGGTCGCCATGGCAGAACGGATTCAACGAATCGTTCAATGGGAAGCTGCGTGATGAGCTTCTCAACGGCGAGTTGTTTACGAGTTTGAAGGAGGCGAAGGTGGTGACGGAGGACTTTCGATTGTCGTACAACCATCACCGCCCACACAGTAGCTTGGGCTACAAGACGCCAGCGGCTTATGCCGCTACAGTGGGTGGGCGGACGAGCGAGGTGGATAAGGTGAGCGCGACGCCCGGTGAGACAGGCTCCGCTCCGCTCCGCCTGCCCCAACGGGCGGGCGAAGAGGATAAGAAACAGTTAACGGCTCTCATAGATACTAGTACATAGAATGGGGGCAGGTCAATTCAACAGGGCCATAATACATTCCTACAGCCCCGTAACAGCTTGTCTCAAATATAGGACAAAAACTGGATAACCCTTGTCGTCGCTCCTAATGTGCAGAGCAAGTAAAGTACAAAAAAGCCCCGGACCAGCTAAGGCCCAGGGCTAGATATTGTTACGGTTTTGGTCGAATCCTGCGACCGTTCTACCACGGCGCTCGTTGTTGCTACAATAACTCTCGAAAAACCGCGTTTTTAGATCGGGGCGACCCGTGTTGAACCCCAAAAGATGCCGTTTTTAGATTCCGAGACGCTCAAAGTATGATGACCAACTCGAGATACTCTCCTATTAATCGTCAATCATTCGGCAATGGAAATAGGGGCGTTCTGGCATATAATATGTCGAAAATTGCAACCGTTCGAGTATTTGAATACTACGGAGATACGACAAACACACTTTCAACCAAATTCCGGCGTTATAAACAGAATAAAGAATACGACTATCCCATGGATAATGGTCATAGTTAGTGTAAATAACAGCACTGCATAATACTTCAATCGAGAGGAGCGCATGCAGCTATGACACAATACTACCCAAAGCACACAACCTAGTAATTCCAGTAGTGCGCATATGAAAAAGGTAACACAATCCAGTTCGGGCAAACGATGGTGTGCAAAAAGTATAAACCATGGTCCAAGCGTCGCCAGAAAAATTAGTCTAAGAATTCTTTGCTGTATTTTTTGATTTCTGGGAATACTATCCACAGTCGTACGGACGGGCATGTTGCACTCAGGACAGCAGCCATTCATTCGTAGCGTTCGCAAATTGTAGCCGCATTTCAAACAATAAATATCATCATCTATTTGATCGATCATGTTTTTTCGACTGAAGTCGTTATCAACTTCACTTGAGTTTTGATTCTGAACCATATATCATTTTTCATAGAAGCGAAATTCATGCACTCAATAGAGCCTCACGATGCATATGGGCCCATGAGTATCCAAAAGTGCAGTTCACTATTAGCATCCAGGATCTGGCGGTCTTCCGGCCAAATATTCAGCTAGAGAGCACGCACAAAACGCGTAAACATCCGCACATTGATGATCACAGTTGCTACAATCTTTAGACTGAGCATCCGGAGTCCCGGCACCGGGTCCCGACGTAATCAGGCTACCAGCTTCATCATAACAGCACTGTTGTGAGTTACGTCGTGATCCACATTTCCCTTTTCTGTTTTCTCGCATACATTTGTATGCTGTAGGGTGAAATTCAGCAACCCACCAACTGCTTGGATCAGCCCAAATATCGGAATCGGGGTTAGAAAAATTAGAATCAAGATTCTGTGGGCAGCAGGGAAGGTTATTTGTTGCTGAATCTTTACTCGAACATGATCCAAACGATATACAATTCGGAGCTTTACAACGCAACATTGCCCAAGGCGGCTCACGACAAAGATGCACGCATTGGGTGCAAAGGTAAAGACAAGTTTTGGTATGGCTACAAGCAGCACACCAGCGTCGATATGCGAAGCGGGTTGATCAACAAAGTAGCAATTACGGCTGCGAATGTTACTGACGCTAACGGCTTGCCACATGTCTGTCCGCGAAGCGGCGCTGTCTATGCAGACAAAGGCTATTGCACAAAACGTGTTGGACAAGAACTGGCTAAGCGTGGTTGCCGGCTGGTCGCTATACACCAGCACTGACAGGAGGCGCTCGCACGGTGTCGTTCCAACTCAAAACGGGGCATGCATTGTATGGCGGATTTGTGGGTGACGAGTTGGTGCGCGATGCGCGAGACTCAGTGGCAAACGTGACTACGTTGAGTGGTGACTTGAACGGCGATGACCCTGCCGGTATCGTGTGGACCAACATGCTTGACAATAGTTATCACGTTGTGACCGCCTCTGGTGCAACGAGTGTCATGCTTGACGGCTTCACGATTACGAGAGGTAGGGCAGAATCATCTTCTGGTGGGAGCAGTTATGGCGCTGGACTTTCCATCAGCAATAGTGGCCTATCGTTAACAAATTGTACAATCAAGGAAAACATCGCTAGTTGGTCTGCGGGCATGTATAATGTTGACAGCCCAACAGTTATTACCAGCTGCAACTTCTTGAGTAACTATGCCTATAGCGGGCGAGGGGGTGCGATTTATCATGATGCTACTGCAACTGCCCCGGTCACTTTCCTGACGATTAAGGATAGTCAGTTTATAGGCAACCGGGCAGACGTTAGTGCTGGCCCTGGTGATGCTGGGGCTATTTGGAGTGATTTCAACGCACCGCTGGACATAGACAATTGCCTGTTTGAACGAAACATCGCTCGATGGCGATTCGCCTCTGGAAGTTCTGCGGCTGGCGGCGGCGCAATTTTGATCTTCGGCGATGGCACGACTATTCGTAATAGTGTGTTTCGATCTAACACCGCTCACATCGGTGGCGCTCTTTGGATAGCGCGGGATACTACCGTGTCTAATTGCTTGTTTATTGATAACGAAGCCATTAGACAGAGTGTCGGGTTTTATGATTATGGTGGTTACGCTGGTGCGGTTTATTGTACGTCAAAAAGTGCTCCTACATTTACCGGTTGCACGTTTCACGCAAACAAAGCGCTAAATGTGGGTGGAATTTGGGCGTCGCCAACTACGACAATCGTAAATTCAATTCTCTGGACGAACATTTCGACGGAAGTCGGAGCTAGGCTGCTTGATCAGCAGCTTAACGGGAGTCCCATCATACAACATAGTTGTATCAAAGGTCTGTTTACGGCTGAGCCTGGCGAGCAGGCACCTGACCCGAATAAATATCCGGGGACAGTAGCTGTCGACCCTATTTTCTTAGACGCGGACGGTGCGGATGGTATTCTTGGCAGCCTTGATGACGATCTTCGTTTAGGCAACGGTTCACCATGTATTGATGCGGGAAATTACATGGCTGTCCCCGCATTGGTGACAGCTGGCCTTGATGGAAACTTACGCTTTTTTGATGATCTAGGGACCATTGATACGGGCGTAGGCATTACGCCAATCGTGGATATGGGTGGATATGAATTTGGACCTTGGGTAGATTATGGGGGTAATGCACAGCCGACGGCTAATTTTGTTATAACGCAAGATTTAGCCAGAGTGACGCTGGTAGATTCTAGTACGGACACCGACGGAACGATCGTAGAGTGGGTCTGGGAATTTGGCGACAACACTTCCTCAACATTCCAAAACCCGCAACACACTTACGCTCAAAACGGTAACTACTTTATCACACTAACGGTCAGAGACTCAGGCAACTCGACACATCGTGGAGCGTCGCAATTGGTCAGCGTGACGAGCTATCCTGCATTCACGATAAGCATTACGAATCCCGTCGCTGGGGCGACGGTGTCAAACTTTGTAACATTACAAGCCCAGAGCACTAACGATCCAGTTGTCGAGCAAGTTAAATTTTATGACAATGGTGTCTTTATCGCCAAGACGAAGGTGACGCCTTTCGAGATTATCTGGAATACAAACCTTGTGGCTGAAGGCACACATACGATCACGGCTAAAGCCAATGATTTTAGTGAAGTCGAGATCAAAGCGCCGCCGATCATTGTGACCGTAGACAATCTGACGCCATTTATTACTTCCGCGCCGTTTGATGCAAGTGCCAATGTGGGTACGACCTTTACGCACCAAATGATGGCCAACGGCGTGCCCGCACCGACCTAATGTCATGAAGAGGCTGTCCCCGGTACGCTTTCGCGTACGTGTATGACGGCGTTGTTTCGCGCCAACGTTTACTTTTTCGGAGGACAGCCATGATTACTATAGGAATGGATGTGCACGTTCGCAACTCTTATC